>JAQUSU010000096.1 GCA_028710085.1 Anaerotignum sp. | reverse complement strand
GACATTTGGCATGAGGGGTATGGTGCCACAAGAACCACCCATTATCACCAGAGCCGATACCGCTTTTTAAACCTCCACAGTTTTTTCAATGGGCATCATACAGTGGAGCTAAGAGGATTTAACAGCGAACTCCATGCCGGAAAGATTAGAAGTTACATCGTGCTTGCCCTAGCCTTGAACCACCAGGCATTGATACAAAAGTTTGCAAGCAGTAAAAAGCCACAGGTAGAAAATGAAAATTCGCCATGAGAACCTACCTCAACAGAATCGGCTTAATTGGTCATGGCAATGCGAAAGCAGAAAAAATATAAGCCTGCAAAATTTAAGGCAAAGGATTCAAAATATGATAAAAATGCTGCGGATTATGCCGTCAACTTTATTGAGTGCCTATGTCATACCAAAGGCACCTGGGCAGGGAAGCCTTTTGAGCTCATTGATTGGCAGGAAGAGATTATTCGTGATATTTTCGGCACAATAAAACCCAATGGATTTCGTCAGTTTAACACAGCCTATATTGAAATACCAAAAAAGATGAGGAAACAGTTGGTGACATGGTTTTTGATGAGAATGGCAAGACTTGTCATGTGGTGGACAAAAGCCCAGTGGATGATTTAGAACAGGCATATCGGTTGACTTTTAGAGATGGTTCTTCTATTGTTGCTGGAGAAAGGTACTTGTGGAATGTGGAGTACATTTGGGAAAAGACAAAAGAAAAACTGTGGACTATGGGAGAAATTTATGAAAAATCAGGGATAGGATATGGTTTTATACTTTAACAAAGTCTTAACCTTACTTTACAGTAAAAAGGTAGTTTGCCATTTTTTCCTTTTGTATAATTTATTTGTATTTAAAACCAATTAATCAAAATGAAAATGGAGGGGTTTCCAGATGAAACGAAACATTTTAGAAAAGGCTTTGATCCTAGCTTTGGTTGGTGCAATGACGATTTCCTCAGTTATTGTCTTCGGCTCTACCGATAACACCATCATCAATCCCAGTACAACCAATTCCACACCTGCAGCAAAGAATTCTGCACCAAAATACATCTTCCTTTTTATTGGCGACGGTATGAGCTATCCCCAAATTCAAGCAGCCAGCGACTATCTAGGTGCAATGGCACAGGGAAAAAACAGTTCCATTCTCACCGGCGGAGAAGCATTATCTTTTATGAATTTTGATGTTGCAGGCAGTGCCACCACCTTCGATTCTACATCCTTCTGTCCTGATTCTGCATCTACGGCAACCTCTATCTCCACAGGTAAGAAAACCCATAGCTCTGTTATAAATATGGATGAAAGTAAAACAAAGGAATATACTGCAATTACCGAAAAGGTAAAAGATCAGCTTGGTTATAAGGTTGGTGTCATCTCCAGTGTAAATCTAAACCATGCCACCCCCGCTGCTTTTTATGCTCATCAGGCAAGCAGAAATAACTACTATGAAATTGGCCTTGAAATGGTAGAAAGCGAATTTGATTATTTTGCCGGCGGTGCCTTAAAGGAGACCACGGGCAAAAACAAGGATAAGACCGATGTATACCAAATTGCTGAGAAAGCAGGCTATCATGTAATCAAAACGCAGTCTGAAGCAGAAAAACTCACAGCAAAGGACGGTAAATCTATTATCATTGCTGAAAAGCTTGCTGATAGTGGCTCTATGTCCTATGCAAATGACAAAGAAAAAACTGAATGGGGCTTGGCAAACTATGTGAAAAAAGGCATCGAAGTGTTAGATAACGATAAGGGCTTCTTTATGATGGTAGAAGGCGGAAAAATTGACTGGGCTTGCCATGCCAATGACGCAGGCAGCACCATTGCTGACACCGTGGCATTAGACGAAGCCGTGAAAGAGGCAGTGGAATTTTACAAACAACATCCCAACGAAACCTTAATTCTTGTTACAGGCGATCACGAAACAGGTGGGCTAACCATTGGATACGCTGGCACAAACTATAATACATATTTGACCAACCTGTCAAACCAGAAGATTTCCTATGCAAAATATGATTCAGATTATGTAACCAAATATAAGGAAAATAAAACGCCCTTTGAAACAGTATTAAAAGACATCAAAACCAACTTTGGTTTAACCACTTCTTCAGATAAAACTGTAAGCGCAGACTCGAAGTTGATTTTAACTGACTACGAAGTAAAACAGCTGAAAGCAGCTTATGACAAAACAATGAGTGGCGTTGCAGTGGATACATCAAACCAAGCAGAATATGTACTTTATGGCACCTACGAACCACTTTCTGTAACTATAACTCATATACTGAATAACAAAAGTGGTATTAATTTTTCATCTTACTCCCATACAGGATTACCTGTAGGTGTATTTGCGGAAGGTGTAGGGGAAGATTTATTTTCTAGCTACTACGACAACACCGATATTTACAATAAGCTAGCATCTCTTCTCAACTTGAAATAAGAAATACACAATGGCACTGCCATATCCAGATATGGCAGTTGCTCTTTTTTATGGGGAGGAAAATATGAACTTTTTTAAAAACAACGCACCTGTTCTGGCAGGTATTTTTATTCTCTTTTTTTTAATACTAATCCCAACTGGTTTTGAGGATGCTGTTATTTATAAAGGTGCAGATCGCTGTGCCGCAAAGGTTTTAGATACCAACAATAGCAATATCATTGATACAGGCCTTGTCCGCAGCGGGGAGCAGGATTGCACACTGGAACTTTTGGGGGGAAAATTCAAGGGGGAAATTGTGGATGGCTTTAATATGCTAAACGGTTCCCTAGAAAATGATAAAATATTTCAGGTGGGGGATAAAGTCCTTGTTGTTATCAATTATGAAGATGACTCCATTGTTTCCGTCAATATGATTGACCATTATCGCCATCCAACGGAACTTTTTTTGGCAATTGCCTTTGCTGCTTTCCTCATTCTGGTAGCAGGCAAAACAGGTATAAGGGCAATTCTTAGCTTTGCTATTACTGTTCTTATGCTATGGAAGATTTTGGTGCCATTATGTCTGAAGGGATATAACCCCATTTATACTGGATTATCCCTTACAGCTTTTTTAACGGTAATCATCATCGCTTTGGTATTTGGCTTTGACCGCCGCACCCTAAGTGCCGTTTGTGGATCAATAACAGGGCTTTTGGTAACGGCAGTTATGGGTATTTTTTTCACCAAACAATTGAAAATTCACGGTGCCATTATGCCCTATTCTGAAAGCCTGCTCTATAGCGGCTATGCCCATTTAAATCTAACACAAATTTTTATGGCAAGTATTTTTATTGGCTCATCTGGGGCAGTAATGGACTTGGCAGTAGACATCACATCTGCTGTCCAAGAGGTGGTAGATAAAAAACCGGACATTTCTGTTTTTGAGGCTGTCAAAAGCGGTATGAACGTGGGGCGTGCGGCCATGGGGACCATGACAACCACCTTACTGTTGGCTTATTCTGGTGGATATCTGGCATCCCTCATGGTTTTTATGGCGCAGGGTACTCCTATCTCCAATATTTTAAATTATAAATATGTATCAGCAGAAATTCTAGACACCATGGTGGGTAGCTTTGGTCTTGTTAGTGTTGCACCCTTAACTGCCCTTTGTGCTGGTGTTTTTCTAACAAAAAAGGATCATTTGACTCAGAATACTTTAGAAAAAAAGCTTGATTCACCAAATCTATAATAAATCAAAGATAACAAACTTTCGGGTGTGGCCTGTGGGGAACTTTCTATTATGTATGAAGCCAGATTCCATAACGTATGTCAATAAACTAAAAAAGCGACTCTTTTCAGAGTCGCTGCAGACTGTCGATAAAGTCAAAACCTTGAGGGCTTTGCCCTCAAACACCCACAAGGGTTTCAGGTCAGCACTTTGCTCCGCAAAGCTGTCCTACGGACAGATGGCACTTCTTTGCCATTGCATCCTTGACCCCTTAGAAACCGCATAAATATGCGGTTTAAATAAAAGTTTTTGGTCTTGCTTTTTTCAAAAAGCAAGCAGGTTTGGGCGGCGCCCAAGGTTTTTCGACAGTCTGAAATTTATTTAAGTAAACTATTACAATATATAGGAAGGCTCAAAATTATACATTGTTTCTTCCGTGGTGGCGACAATTTCTATGGCGGAACTTTCCTTTACAGTTTTGTTCGCATATAACATTAGAGGATTCACAGTCGGGACAAGAGTATTCTCCGTTTTTGATTGTCTTAAGGTTTTCATAGCTTTCCATCCATTCTTTGCCACAGTCCAAGCATTTTACGGCGCGTAACAGTAGTTTTTATAATTTGAAAGGACACCTGCCGCTTCAATCAATATTTTTTCCTGTATAATTATATCATTTGTAGCCATTCTGGCAGCTTAAAGCACTTGCTTGAGCATACACGCAAAGCAATCAAAAAAAATTTCCATAGCAACACCTTTAAACGAATTTATTATTAATGGGTATACTCTAAGATTTTAATATCTGCCCCTAATTTTGTTGAAATTGCTTTTTTCATCGCCTCTGCATGGGGACAAACAAAACCAATGGGCGCGCCTTTGGTTATACAGGAAGCCAAGGCTATGGTATCTGCACCTCTTTTTACCATTTCCGCTGCTCTTGTCACCGCTTTTTTCCCTGGACAGCCTCCGCAGGAACTAAAGCCTATTAATTCAATTTCTTCTTCAATTCCTGCAAAGGCACCTTTCTTTTCGTTCATCACTTTAAAGTCTGATGTGCCAGGACACATATCTTCGGTTTGCATACACCGAATAATTCCAACTTTCATATTATTTCACCCTTCCATAGCTAAAAATTTACTACTATTATAGTTAGATTATTAGCATATGTCAATTATGCAGGGCGTCCAATGATTCTTTATGGGTATCATAAAGATTTCTTTTATAAAATTTTTTCCCCTCATAGATATATTCCGCAATCTTGTTTTGTTCCAACAGCTCATTTAAAATGGAAATGTCTGCGTTCTTCACTTGGATATAATGCTGAATAATTTCTTCTCTTATGGGATGCACAGAAGTGATGCTTAATAGGTCTTCTGCAATATTGTCGGTAAAGAAAAAACCCTGTTCGGTATCATCCTCGGTAATACATTCAACATTAACACCAGAAATATTATTGATGATACCTGCGGCTTCAATCAAGCTTTCGCTGGTTGCTCTATAAATGGTGTTTTCTGCCGGCGGTCTTGTGGGTACCAGTATATAAGATTTCTTTGGTTTTATTTTTGCAATTTGCTTTGCAATGCTTTCAAGATGCTCCGTGCCATCATTCAATCCTGAAACAAGCATGGTTTCAGTAACAAGAGTTCCTTGATAAGATTTTGAGAAGTCAATAATACCATTTAAAATGCTTTCAAGCTTCAATCTGCCGTGGGGCCTGTCAATTTGCCGCCAGATTTCCTCATTCACTGCATCCAATTTTACGGAAACCCAATCCGCCTTTGATAAGTCGGCTTTAACTTCATCCATCCATAAAAGAGAGGCGTTGGTAATAACCGCTGTTTTAATATTTAGCTTTTTTAGCAGATCAAGGGTAATGCCTAAATTTTCATCAAGGGTGGGTTCTCCATCCGGCACAAAGGAAATATAATCCAGATGCTCGCCATTTTTTTTAAGCTGAGCTATTTTAAGCTCTACCTCGGAAAATATTTTTTCAGGCTCATAAAAAGCTTTCCTTTGGATTGTCATATTTTTTGTGATACCAATTTGACAGTAAGCACAGGAGTAAGAACAAAACTTGGGTGGAATATTATTGACACCAAGGCTTTGTCCCAATCGTCTAGAGGGAACAGGTCCGTATATTATCATAATCGCATCTCCTTATAAAGTAATATTTGAGTGGGTTAAGGAAGCCTGGTATTTATCATTATTTTTTACGAAAGTATTTCCTATCTCATTTATATTATTTTTGTGTTTTTTTACGGTTGAATAATCGATAAGTCAAGTAAGCACATCCTGGGAGTAACCCTGCAAGACAAAACCTATGTCGATAGCCTCGTCTTTGACCAGATCCCATGCCGTAGCCCATTCTTGTTTTTGTGAAGCGACGCAATGGAAAGCCTTGGCAAACCCCCATTCCTCGTCCAGTCAGTGGCCCATTTCCCTTAGGGCCTGTTTGATCTTTATTTGGCATAGTGAACCCTCCTTAGAATTTTTAATATCGTATATAATTGTGTTTAATTTTAACAGCCTTTGCTGCCTGGAGCACAAAAGCTTGGGCCATTTGCCAAAAGTGTAAGGCATCAAGGGCCCGATTTACATCTCCTGTAACGCCAGTAATTACTTGTATTCCATATGTGTGAAAGAAAGCGGCTGCCGTTGTTCCAATGCCACAGCAGAGCATTCTTTGAATATTTTTGAATGCAGTAGCTCAGGAACATAACCTGGTGAATGCTTGTAGATGAGGAGTGTTTCTGATTGAACTAGTTTTCCAGCCTTAATATTTGCGAATAAAAATTCTGGGCATTTTCCGAAATGTGACGATACCGTTTTACCTTCAATTGCTATGGCTATTTTCAATATGGATTCCTTTTTTTTACAATAAATCTTTGATTTTAAGCAATTTTTCAATATGTTGCTATTGTATATGAGTTTTAAATATTCTAATTTATAGGCTTTAAGCTTGCGTTTTATCTTCTGCTGTCATTGGAGATTTTTGTTATTGGCATATGCACATTAATATCATAATCCTATTATGGACATATGTCAATAATTTATTCGGGGTTTTTTAATCTTTTAAAAGTAATATTATTAAAGGAGGAATAGTAAAGCATGTATCTTGTTTTTTAAACGAATATTTATTTATGAGAAACTCCTTCTATATCTGACTTAAATGCTGGGGGAATATATATGTAAATATTAAGCTGGAAAAATAAGGAATAAATGTTTGATTATACAATGCCTGAAATCAAAGGAAAATTTAAAAGTTGGAATGAGTCCAATGGACGAGATAAACTGGGTGACTTTGTGGAAAGATATTGACATTTTGACAATATTACATCTATGAGTGAAGAAGAATTTTTGAGTGTTTATGTGATCTGGGCTAAAGAATAGAAATACTATCAGAACCAGTCAAAAGCTATAGAAGTCTATAATCTAGCATCCAATATCCTATCGACCAAAATGTTGGTATTGGAAGCTGTATGGGTATTAAGAGAAATAGAGAATACTTTAAAATGATTTTAACACGAATGAAGGAATTAGCAAAGTCACTTCCTGAACATGAAGTAGTAAGGCCTATGGGAGGAGTCGGTGATGTATTAGCTTCAAAATTGATAGTCGAAATGGGGATGTACGAAGCTTTCATAATTGAAAAGCATTAATTGCCAAGGGAAAGTGGGCAGTGAATCCCTTTAGCCTCTTGCCATGGGAGATTGATTTAATTAAAAAGACCTTTGGATTGGACCTTTTATGTATATAAGCAAACAATTGAGGTGATGAAAAATGGCAAGGGACGGTTTTGCGAGAGGCAGTGCAAGACTAGGCAGTGGACCAAATAAGAAAGCTTTAACAGTGAAAATAACGAGCATTTGTGATGGTGAACGTAGATTTTTTTGATAAAATCGAATTATTGTTTCTCAAAATTTTTGCGATGCATGATATTATTATGTTTAGACAATAATAGGTTAGAAGATTGTTGATGTAAAGCTGGATAAACACAAAAAACAAAAAAAGACAAAAAAGTGCTTGACAAGATGAAAGATATTTGGTAAGATAAATTTCGCCGCTGAAGAAGCGGGTTGATCCTTGAAA
>JAQUSU010000014.1:34849-37225 GCA_028710085.1 Anaerotignum sp. | reverse complement strand
ACACAGCTGACCTCCACCAGTGAGGAAAGAATGCAAGCCGACCTTTTGATTCATAAAAGCCTTGAGGAAACGGTAATGCACTATGCAAAAAATACGAAAACTGCCGGCTTAGACGGCGTTGTTTGCTCTCCTTGGGAAGCAAAAAAAGTAAAAGAGGCTTGCGGAGAAGAATTTCTTACCATCACCCCCGGGGTACGTTTCGCCGATGGGGATGCGGGGGATCAGGTGCGTATCGCCACCCCCGAAAAGGCAAGGGAATTAGGCTCCGATTATATCGTGGTCGGCCGCCCAATTACCCAGGCAAAGGATCCTGTTGCCGCATATAGAAGATGCTTAAAAGAGTTTTTAGGAGGGAATGCATAATGAAACATCTGATTGCAAAAGACTTATTATCCATTGGTGCGGTTTTTCTGCGCCCCGAAGACCCCTTTACATGGGCAAGCGGTATCAAAAGCCCTATTTACTGCGATAATCGCTTAACCCTCACCGCACCCCAGGTAAGAAGCCATGTAGAAAACGCTTTGGCGGAAACCATCCGCAAGGAATACCCCGAATGCGAGGTTTTGATGGGCACCAGTACCGCAGGCATTGCCCATGCGGCAATTACCGCTCATATTTTGGGCTTGCCTATGGGCTACGTTCGCTCCGGTAGTAAGGATCACGGTCGCAATAACCAAATTGAAGGTAAATTGGAAAAAGGCCAGAAGGTTGTTGTTGTGGAGGATTTGATTTCCACAGGCGGCAGCGTCATTGAGGTAGTCAATGTTCTTCGTGAAGCAGGCGCAGAGGTCCTTGGCGTGGTAAGTATCTTTACTTATGGAATGCAAAAAGGATTGGATCGATTGGCGGAAGCGAATGTAAAAAATATTAGCCTTTCTGATTTTGATGCTGTTGCAGAGGTTGCCGCAAAAGAGGGTTATATCAAACAAAAGGACATCAATCGCTTGATTGCATTCCGTAATAACCCTAGTGACGAAAGCTGGAGGGAAGGGGAATTATGAGAAGCTTAATTGATATTGTTGACCTTTCTATTGAAGAAATTAACGGCTTAATTGATACTGCCAATGATATGATTGAAAATCCGGAAAAGTACAGCGAAAAATGCAAGAAGAAAAAGCTTGCTACCCTGTTTTTCGAGCCTTCCACGCGCACAAGGCTCAGCTTTGAAGCGGCTATGATGGAATTGGGTGGGAATGTCATCGGCTTTTCCGCCGCAAACAATAGCTCCGCCGCAAAAGGGGAAAGCGTTTCTGATACCGTTCGTACCGTAAGCTGTTATGCGGATATCATTGCTATGCGCCATCCCAAAGAGGGTGCGCCAATGATTGCCTCCATGCATTCTACTGTACCTATTATTAATGCCGGGGACGGCGGGCACAATCACCCTACCCAAACCTTGACCGACCTTTTGACCATACAGCGGGAAAAGGGTCATTTTGACGGCTTAACCGTAGGGCTTTGCGGTGACTTAAAATTTGGCAGAACGGTGCATTCCTTGATTCATGCATTGTCCCGTTATGAAAACATTCACTTTGTTTTAATCTCCCCCGAGGAATTAAAGGTTCCCGGATATATTATAAACGATGTTTTGGACAAAAAAGGAATTTTCTATACCATTACCACCAGCTTGGAAAAAGTAATGCCTAGCTTAGATATTCTATACATGACTCGTGTACAAAGAGAGCGTTTCTTCAATGAAGCCGATTATATTCGTTTGAAGGACAGCTATATTTTGAACAAAGAGAAGCTGGCAACGGCAAAGGATGACCTTTGTATCATGCATCCCCTGCCCCGTGTAAACGAAATTTCCGTTGATGTGGATGAGGATCCACGGGCTTGCTATTTCAAGCAGGTTCTTTATGGGAAGTTTATCCGTATGGCACTGATTTTGAAGCTTTTGGAGGTGGAATAATATGAATATAGACTCTATTCGCAACGGTATCGTCATTGATCATATTAAAGCTGGTCTAGGTATGGAAATTTATCATCTCTTGAACCTTGAAGCCTTGGATTGCTCCATTGCTTTGATTAAAAACGCTTCCAGCGGCATCATGGGGAAAAAAGATATCATTAAAATTGATGCCGATTTTGAGCTGGATATGGATGTTCTGGGCTATATTAACCCCGATATTACCATAAACGTCATTAAAGATGGGCAGAGAGTTCGAAAATTCCATCCCGAGCTGCCAGAAAAATTGACCAATGTAATTAAGTGTAAAAATCCCCGATGTATTACCTCTGTGGAGCAAGAAATTGACCATATTTTTAAGCTCACTGACCGTGAAAACAGGGTGTATCGCTGTATTTACTGCGAATCAAAGGCAAAGGGAGAAAATATTTAGGGTTGTCAAAGAAGTAGGTACCCAAATAGGTACC
>JAQUSU010000014.1:0-34749 GCA_028710085.1 Anaerotignum sp. | reverse complement strand
GAAATTGACCATATTTTTAAGCTCACTGACCGTGAAAACAGGGTGTATCGCTGTATTTACTGCGAATCAAAGGCAAAGGGAGAAAATATTTAGGGTTGTCAAAGAAGTAGGTACCCAAATAGGTACCCAAATAGGTACCTACTTTCAGTGTGTCGATAAAGTCAAAACCTTGAGAGCTTTGCCCTCAAACACCCACAAGGGTTTCGTTCAGCACTTTGCACAGCAAAGCTGTCCTACGGACAGATGGCACTTCTTTGCCATTGCATCCTTGACCCTTTAGAAACCGCATAAAAATGCGGTTTAAATAAAAGTTTTTGTTCTTGCTTTTTTCAAAAAGCAAGCAGGTTTGGGCGACGCCCAAGGTTTTTCGACAGTCTGGAAGTAGGTACCCGAATAGGTACCTACTTTTATTCTTACAAACATGGCAAAGCCAATATCAAATTCCACCAACTATGAGTTGGTTACTAGTGTGTTACTAATTAATGTATTTTCGCATATTCTTAGAATTTCTAAATAATATTAAAACAACTCTAATTATTCTCAGTCAATCAAACGAAATACTAAAATGCTTAATATACAAATTCATCTACATGGGAATAAATCTGTTCTTTATTATTAAATAAACTAATCACTTTCCCTGCAATATTTCCAGTAACATAAGCTACAACTACAGTAGTAATAATTCCACCTATTTGAATGACAAAATTTCCTGTGATAAATGCAGCAACAACCCCGCCTAAAACACCTGGCATACCATGAAGATTATTTATTCCACAACTATCAATTCCTTTAATCAATTTTTCCAGTTTAGGCGCTATTATATTATAACCAACTGTACTTAAAACACCTGCCATAATACCAACTAGCATTGCGAATCCAATTGTTGTACTTGAACATATCGAGCCGATAGCAACACCACCAGCTAAAGAAGCATTTGCAATGTCTTCAATACCAACTTTACCACGCAAAATTTTGCTTACAACATATGTTGCCAAAGTTGAACCACATAAAGCAAATATTGTATTGAATGCTGTAAGCACTACTAACTGCGGTTCTACAATTGCACTTGTAAATGATGGCCAAAATATCCAAAGCAATACGCTTCCTAATAAACTAAACTCATTACTGGTCTCATCTGCATGCCATTCAATATTCGTTTTGTATTTATGAACTTTATTTGTTATGACACCCAAACCAAAATATGCACCAAATGCGTGAATTGCAATAGATCCGCCTGTATCAAGAAGGCCAATAAATAAACCACTTTCTAAAATAAGCCATTCATTAAATATATATACCGGAATAAACATCAACCCTAAGACTAGGTACTGATCCATACTTAATCGTCCTAAAGGAGCCCCTATTGCAATCAGTAAACTAGCTGCTGCAAACTCTGCGAACAGAAGTGTTTTAATGTTAATTGCATCCATAGCGAAATGCTCTCCACCAAAACTTTTTATCAATATGTAAAGTGGAATGGCTAAACTTACCATTAAAAAAGTTGCTGTAATCGCCTGAAAGCCATGCCCCCTTATAACAACCATTAAAAAACCAAAACCTGCTAATAGCATTAATAATACGTGTATCGAACGATTATATTGTAATGTATCTAATATAGTTGAATATGCAATATCATTCTTACTCAACACCAGCTGCTGCGCATTTATAGATTCAAATGATTGAGCAACATTTATATTGAATTTAGCAGTAAGAGCAAAAGAAATGAAAATTGCTAATACTAAAATGAAAATTGCAAAATACTGTTTCGAATTATTGTTTGACATCGTAAATCTCCTTTTTTATCAACTCTTAACCTTATTTAAAATCATAATTCAAATTACACTTACTATTTTTTATTCACATATTGCAATCGTACCACGCTTGCGTTAAATGAAAACAGTTCGTTGCACTCTTCCCACATTTTGGCAGCAAACTAATTTGTTCATTCATTTGAAATTAAATTATGGGGGATTTAAATACAATTCTTTATCGTTTTTCACTTTGAACACCTTCTTTCCATAGGAATGATTAACTTTTGATTCATCAGTGCTTCCCTAAACATTTTGCATGACGAATAGGCTCATAAAGCACAATGAAGTAAAAAATAATGTTTCATTATCTCTAAGATGCAACACACGTTACCATACCCCAGAATCTAATGACTCACTAGCATATTTTTCATTCCATTATTTACCTTTAACGTCATTTGCCTTACTATTCTATACTTTTTGTACACATTTGTACATAATAATTTCATATTTTCCAAAAAATTTTATAAATATCACATTTTCACAATATAAAAAACTTCATCCAATAAAAATAGCCTAAGAGCAAAGCTCTTAGGCTGTGTAATATTAGTAAATTTATTATCTCTTGCTAAACTGAGGCGCACGTCTTGCTGCCTTGAGACCATATTTCTTTCTTTCTTTCATTCTAGGATCACGAGTTAAGAATCCTGCTTTTTTCAAAGCGGGTCTGAAATCGCCATCTGCCTGAAGTAAAGCTCTGGAAATACCGTGTCTGATTGCACCTGCCTGACCTGTAAAACCGCCGCCATTTACATTAACCAAAACATCAAATTTCGCTGATGTTGCTGTTAATTCCAAAGGCTGACGAACAATCAGCTTCAGTGTTTCAAGACCAAAATATTCATTAATATCTCTTTTATTTACTGTTATTTTGCCGTTGCCGGGTACCAAATATACTCTTGCTACGGAAGATTTTCTTCTGCCTGTACCGTAATATCTAGCTGCTGCCATTATGCTTTCCTCCTCCTATTAAAATTTAATATCTAATTTTTCGGGTTTCTGTGCTGCATGGGGATGTTCTGTACCTGCATATACATGCAGCTTAGCGAACATTTTTCTACCCAGAGCATTTTTGGGAAGCATACCTTTTACAGCATGTTCAATTACTCTTTCAGGGTGTGTATCCAGCATTTTGTCAAGTCTGATTGTTTTCAAACCGCTTGTATAGCCGGAGTGATGATAATAAACCTTCTGTTCCAATTTCTTGCCTGTTACAGCAACCTTTTCCGCATTGATCACGACAACATAGTCGCCCATGTCAACGTTAGGTGCATACTGAGGTTTGTTCTTACCTCTTAAAATGTTTGCGATTTCCGTAGAGATACGACCTAAGGTCATGTCAGCAGCATCAATTACATACCACTTTTTTACTACATCAGATTCCTTCGCAATGTAAGTTGTTCTCATGGTTTCTACCTCCCTATTCATTATTTTGTTTGATCCGTTGACTTTGCCGTTTTACGGGAACAAAACGGTCAATCTCCATTATGTGCTTCACATAACTTGTTGGATCCCACCTTGAGAAAATTATATTTAAAACCAAATGGTTTTAATATCAAAATAAAATACAGCTTTATTATTATAGTACATTCAATCCAAACTGTCAACAGATTTCCCTTGGAAATCATAATAAATTTCCTGTAAAGTCAAGCCTTGAGGCTCTGCAGTCTGCCCTGCATTCTGCCTATCCTTGCTTAAAATGATCTCTAAAATTTCATTTGGAGAAATCTTTCCATGACCGACGTCAATTAAAGTCCCTGCCATAATTCTTACCATATTATATAAAAAACCATCACCTGTCACATAAATATTTATTAAATTACCTTCTTGCCTTACAAAACAATCAAATATTGTACGCACGGTTGAAGAAACCGAGCTTCCGGTTGCACAAAAAGCAGAAAAATCATAAGTGCCAATGAACTTTTCTGCGGCACTGCTCATTTTCCCCACATCAAGAGGATGATATACAAAAGTTGAATACAGCCTTTCCTTGGGATTTTTTAATCGTCCATTCCAAATGCGATATTCGTAGGTTTTTTTCACACAATCATATCGTGGATGAAAATCTTCTGGTACTTCCTCCGCTTTTACCACTATGATGTCCTCCGGAAGCAGGGAACGTGTCGCCATCGGAATTTTTTCCAGCGGTATTGTTGTGTCAACGTCTATCGTTACTCTTTGGCCCAAAGCATGAACCCCGCGATCTGTTCTGCTTGCGCCAATACAGGTTAATTCGGGTGAGCGAAAAAGAACTCGTAATGCTCTTTCCAACTCTCCTTCAACGGTAATTAACTCCGGTGATAATTGCTTCTGCCAGCCACTATATCCAGTTCCATCGAAGGCAATCGTTAACAGTATACGCTTCACTGAAATCCTCCTAACTCATTGAAAAAGGAGATGCAACGCTCTCCCTCTTGCGGCTACCATTTTTAATCCAAAAGCTATTTTCATAGGCTGGATAAAACAAATACTTCTTATTCAAATAAATTTAATCTGCTATATTATGAAAGGAAATAAATGAGGCAAATACCGCAACCCTAAAATTGCCACAATATACACTAGCCCTATCATCAAAGCACGATAATCCCGTCGTTGCATGATCATACGGTTCATTCTGGTTCTATTTTCATCCCCATGATAGCACCTTGCCTCCATCGCCATAGCCAGTTCCTCTGCACGGCGAAATGCAGATATAAACAGCGGCACAAGAATGGGAATTAGGCTTTTTGCTTTTTGCATTAAATTCCCTGTATCAAAGTCCGCCCCTCTTGCCTGTTGTGCCTTCATGATTTTATCCGTTTCATCCAGCAAGGTAGGAATAAAGCGCAGTGCAATCGTCATCATCATTGCAATTTCATGGGCCGGAACCCCTATTTTTTTGAATGGACGCAGCATAAATTCAATGCCATCTGTCAGCTGAATCGGCGTAGTGGTAAGGGTAAGAACAGAGGAGCCAATAATCAGCAGTACCAAACGAATACACATTTTAAGCGCCAAAAAAACACCCTCAAGGGTTATGCTCAAAAATCCCCATTGCCAAAGAATGTGTTCCCCTCGCGTCATAAACAAGTTAATCACAGCCGTAAATATAATGATAATCATGATGCTTTTTATGCCTTTAAGCATGAATTTTATGGGAACCTTAGAAACTTTTATTACCGCCAACAACGCAGTAACCACAAAAAAATATCCAATAAAACTGTTTACCATAAATAATGTTATGATAAAAATAAACGTCATTGTAAGCTTTACTCTGGCATCTAACCGATGGATTTGGGAATCCACAGGGTAAAACTGCCCAATGGTAATATCCCGAATCATACGCTCACCTGCTTTACAAAATCTAATAATACTTTTTTTGCTTCCTCAACGGTATATACATCCAAAG
Organism: Anaerotignum sp.; assembly: GCA_028710085.1. GTDB lineage: Bacteria > Bacillota > Clostridia > Lachnospirales > Anaerotignaceae > Chakrabartyella. The sequence continues at coordinate 29,553 of JAQUSU010000014.1, read as the reverse complement.
GCACATCATAGCCTTTTTCTTTTAATGCTGTAAAAACATAACTTACCTGAGGCGCCGCCAAGCCAATGGATTCCAGCATCTCTACATGGCGAAAAACCTCCTTCGGCGTTCCCACCATTGAAATTTTCCCCTCATGCATTACAATAATACGCTCCACCAATTTCGCAACATCTTCCATACTATGGCTCACTAAAATCACTGTAATTCCTCGTTCCTCATGAAGCCGTTTGATGGCCTGCAAAATTTCATCCCGGCCTTTTGGGTCTAGCCCTGCCGTTGGTTCATCTAAAATCAGAACCTCGGGGTTCATGGCCAATACGCCTGCAATGGCAACACGACGTTTCTGCCCACCTGATAATTCAAAGGGGGATTTTTCGTATAATTCTGGCGCAATTCCAACAGTTTCCAGTGCAGACACCACATTGGCATGGATCTCTTCCTTCGATAGCTGCATATTCGTAGGGCCAAAAGCAACATCCTTATATACCGTCATTTCAAAAAGCTGATATTCAGGATATTGAAACGCCAAGCCAATGCGCCGGCGCACCTCTTTCAGCTTTGCCTTATCCTTGTGGATATTTTCCCCATCCAGTAAAATTTCCCCCTGTGTGGGGGCAATAATGCCATTCAAATGTTGAATTAAAGTTGATTTGCCTGAGCCAGTGTGCCCAATTAAACCAACAAATTCGCCTTTTTTAATTTCTATGGAAACATCGTCCAAAGCCTTTTTTTCAAAGGCAGTACCCGAATTATATATATGTGTTAAGTGGTTAATTTTAATTGACATAATGCACCTACCATTTCCTCCACCGTTAAAATATCTGCTGGTATGTCAATGCCTTCCATGCGCAAAAAATGAGCAACCTCCGTTACCTGTGGCACATCTAAACCGTAGCGTTGCAGCCGTTCAACCTGAGAAAAAATCTCTTTCGGCTTTCCCTCCATGACTACCTCGCCATCGTCAATTACATAAACCCGATCACCACGAACCGCCTCGTCCATGTAATGTGTAATCAGTATAATGGTAATGCCGTCTTCTTTATTTAAGCGTTCAATGGTTTCCATAACCTCTTTGCGCCCCACAGGGTCCAGCATTGCCGTTGGTTCATCGAAAACGATACAATCGGGCTTCATTGCCAAGACACCTGCAATGGCGATGCGCTGCTTCTGCCCACCGGAAAGCTTTGACGGTGAATGTGTGGCATATTTTTGCATACGCACCGTGGCTAACGCTTCATCCACACGCTGGCGGATTTCCTCCGGCGCAACACCCATATTTTCAGGGCCAAAAGCAATATCCTCTTCCACAATCGTTGCCACCAGCTGGTTATCGGGATTTTGAAAAACCATACCTGCTGTCTGGCGAATCTCCCAAACCAACTCGTTATTTTTCGTGTTCATACCTTTGATCCACAAGGTCCCCTTCGTCGGCTCAAGCAAGGCATTAATGTGCTTTGCAAACGTAGACTTCCCCGAACCGTTATGTCCTAAAACAACCACAAATTCGCCTTTTTCAATTTCCAAATTAACTGCCTTTAACGCAGAGACTTTTTCTTCTTCAGTGCCGTGGTCTGTTTCAAGCATTTTAATATATTCATACGTTAGACCTTCGGCCTTCACCATCTTCATAACTTCACCTTTTCTTTAAGGAATTTTCTTCCTCTTAAGTCTATGACAATGATTGCTCACAGCTATCAATAGGATACGAGTTTTCCGTCAAAAAGTCAAGGTAAATACCCTTTCTACTAAAAAAGTATGCCCCCCAACGCTTAATAAAATCTTCTGTTTTTTCTCTGCCCTTCCTAATAATATCTTAAAAATGTTTTCTATTTTTTCTGCTATAGTAAAAGCATAGGAAATGTCCCGAAATATTATCGTAATAAAGATGTAAGCTGACTGTAATTCCAACGTAAACGGGCTGTAACCTACTAATAAAATCTTTGTGCTACAATATAAATACAAATAAATTATTTTGAAGGGAGAGATATTTATGAAAAAACAACTTTTGAAACTGGCAGGTGCTTCGATTTTAGCCTTTTCCCTTTCCTTTTTTGCATTTATGTCTCTGACCATAGCGGTGCAGGATGCACACGAGAAGGAGAACATCACGGCAATTCATGCTGAACAAACCTATGAAGACGATGCCACTCTGGCTTCCGTCCTCCACTAAAAAAACATCTCATAAAAAATAAAAATCCCAGTCACAGCTTTCTGTGCGGGATTTTTTTATTCTGCCAACTCTTCGACTGTTACTGTAATCATAGGTATGTCACTTATTTTCTTAAAATTCAATTCTTCCTCAGCATCTAAGAATTGAAAAAAACGATCTTTGCTCGTGATTCGTTGTGGCTTAATTTTTTTCCCTGCCAGCTCGTAGGTGTCTTCTGTAAATTCTCTAAAATAGCCTTTATAGTAAAAAATCCCCTGATCGTAATAATAAAAATCGCCCTCAGAATATACAGTGATATAACATTCTTGATTTGTTTCACAAGCATAAGTACCAATAAACCGATTTGTCATTCCCATACCCTCAGGAGGCTCCTGATTCCAAAGATAAATGAAACCAATCACTGCTAGCGCAATCAAATAATTTCTTTTTTTCAAAATAAGACCTCCATCCAGGATTTTCTATTGGCATTGACTCCCTCTAAAATTTGAAATTCTCTGAACCCATCATGGCATATATTTCTAGATATTACCAGAAGAGTACCTCTTTTTCCCCTGCTACCTTTTCGAAACAACTAAAAAAAAGTACCACCCACACCTTGCAGTAGGATGATACCTCTTTCATTCACTTAAATTAAACCAATTCGATGAATACTTCCATAGCGCCGTCGCCTTTTCTTGCGCCCAGCTTTACGATTCTTGTGTAACCACCGTTACGGCCTGCAAACTTAGGAGCAACTTCATCAAACATTTTTTCTGCCATGTCAACTTCTTTGCTCAAGCTTCTAACCTTCTTGCCATCAGCAGGAACTTCAGTTACAGGGTAAAGGTAAGCCAACAGCTGACGTCTCGCTGCAAGTCTGGAAGGTTTATCCTTCTTCACTGTTTTCTTTACTTCATCATAAACAGTTACTTTCTTGCCGTTTACAACTTCCTTCACACGCTTGCCGGCAGCATCTTTCTTTGCTACTTTTGCGGTTACTTCTACTTCTTCAAAGTTGTCTTTTTCTTTTACAGCAATGGTAATCAATTTTTCAGCGATTCTTCTTACTTCTTTCGCTCTTGTTTCTGTTGTTTTAATTTTGCCGTGATACAGCAAATTTGTTACTTGGTTTCTCAACAACGCCTTTCTTTGAGGTGTTGTTTTCCCAAGTTTTCTATAACCGGATGCATGCATGGTTTGTATCCTCCTTGATGATCTCCATACGATAGTGCCCGCCGCCACTGCTCCTCGGGCTTATGTGAAGGCGTAATCGTACGGCAATAATAGTAACAGGCAAAGGTTTACTCGTCGCTAGGTCTTAATGCCAAGCCAAGCTCTGCCATTTTGTTTAATACTTCTTCCAAAGACTTGCGTCCCAGATTTCTAACTTTCATCATTTCCTCTTCCGTCTTGTTTGCCAAGTCCTCTACTGTGTTGATGCCTGCTCTTTTCAAGCAGTTGTAAGAACGCACAGAAAGGTCAAGCTCTTCAATACTCATTTCAAGAACCTTTTCCTTCTTACCTTCTTCTTTTTCAACCATAATAGAAGCATCCTTTGCATTATCCGAAAGATCAATAAACAGGTTTAGATGCTCATTCAAAATCTTCGCACCGTAGCTCACTGCATCGTCTGGCGCGATGGTGCCATTGGTCCACACTTCCAAAGACAATTTGTCATAGTCAGTGATCTGACCTACACGAGTATTTTCCACAAGGAAATTTACTCTTGTAACGGGTGTGAAAATGCTGTCAACAGGAAGCATGCCAATAGGTTGGTCATCCTTTTTGTTCTTGTCTGCACCAATATAGCCGCGTCCCTTGTTGATGGTTATTTCCATATAAAGCTTGCTGCCAGCGCCACCGGAAAGTGTTGCAATGTGATGATCAGGATTTAAAATCTCAATATCACTATCGGCTTTAATATCAGAGCCTTTTACTTCTCCTTCACCCTCAACGTCAATATACGCAGTTTTAGGTTCATTGCCTTCGCTGGTGTTTTTAATTGCAAGTCCTTTTAAGTTCAGGATAATTTCTGTGACGTCTTCTTTCACGCCGGGAATTACACTAAACTCATGAAGCACACCATCAATTTTTACGTTGCTGACAGCCGCCCCAGGAAGAGATGAAAGTAAAATTCTTCTCAGGGAATTTCCCAATGTTGTGCCATAGCCTCTTTCCAAAGGCTCTACCACAAACTTGCCATAAGTTCCGTCCGGTGCCATCTCAGCAATCTCAATGCGAGGTTTCTCAAATTCAAACACTCATTCAAACCTCCCTTTTTTATATTAAGGCGCTGCAGGGCATTTTGCCCCGCAGCTTTTTGATTGACTTTTTTGCACAACCGTTTCAGATTATTTGGAGTACAATTCGACGATAAATGTTTCTTCAACAGGAACGTCAATTTGTGCTCTTGTGGGTTTTGCTAAAACTGTACCGCTTAATGCATCATGGTCAGCGGACAACCATTCAGGAACGATTCTGCCGTCAGTAGAAGCCAAAACGTCTTTGTATCTCTGAATAGTTTTATATTTTTCCTTCACTTCAATCACGTCGCCAACCTTAGCAATATAGGAAGGGATGTCAACGGGCTTGCCGTTTATTGTAACGTGTTTGTGACGAACAATCTGTCTAGCTTCTTTTCTTGTTCTGCCATAGCCAAGACGGAACATTACGTTGTCCAATCTCAGTTCTAAGAGCATAAGCAGGTTTTCACCGGGAATACCTTCTTTTTTCGCAATTTTTTCAGCCTGTGCATAGTAGCCTCTGAACTGCTTTTCCAAAACGCCGTAGATGAATTTTGCTTTCTGCTTTTCTCTCATCTGAAGGCCGTATTCGCTCATTTTTTTGTTTGTTTTTAAGTTTTGCTTCTTCGATTTTTTATCAATACCAAGGAAAACGGGATCCAAGTTCAAGGATCTACATCTCTTCAGTACGGGTACTCTATCTCTTGCCATTTATCTACACCTCCTGATGATTATACTCTTCTGCGTTTAGGTGGTCTACAACCATTGTGAGGAACGGGTGTTACATCTCTAATCATTGTAACATCCAAACCAGCAGCCTGCAATGCACGGATTGCAGCTTCGCGGCCTGAACCTGGTCCCTTTACAAAAACTTCAATCGTCTTAAGACCATAGTCGGATGCAGCCTTTGCAGCTGTATCTGCTGCCATCTGTGCTGCATAAGGTGTGGATTTTTTGGAACCTCTAAATCCCAACTGACCTGCACTTGCCCAAGAAAGAGCATTGCCAACAGCATCAGTGATTGTAACGATTGTATTGTTAAAAGTAGACTGAATGTGAGCCTGGCCACGTTCTACTTTTCTTTTGTCACGGCGTCTGCGAGTTGTCTTTTTCACAGTTTTCTTAGCCATTATTCAAACCTCCTTTGAAATCGATTATTTCTTCTTATTCGCAACGGTCTTTCTAGGACCTTTTCTGGTTCTTGCGTTTGTCTTTGTCTTTTGTCCTCTTACAGGCAAGCCTTTTCTATGGCGAATGCCTCTGTAACAGCCGATTTCAATCAGACGTTTGATGTTTAATGCAACTTCTCTTCTAAGGTCACCCTCAACTCTTTGCGTTTTGTCAATGACGTCACGAATTTTAGCTACTTCATCATCAGTTAAGTCTCTTACTCTTGTATTCAGGTCTACACCAGCTTCGTTCAGGATACGAACTGCACTAGGATGACCAATGCCATAGACATAAGTCAGACCAATTTCAATGCGCTTTTCTCTTGGTAAGTCAACACCAGCAATACGTGCCATGTATATCTTACACCTCCTATAATTTTCATCAATATATCGCTTCGTTTAATATTCGCATAAATAAATTTATACCCGTTGGGCATTACAAACAGAGCGAGCAGCCGTCAGCCTGCGCGCCGCCTCTGCTATTAACTGTATGCTCCTCCCGGTACGTTGACGGATTTATAGACGACTCTTAAAGGTATTCCCTTTGGATAAGTCATATAATATATATCAGCCTTGTTTCTGTTTATGCTTGGGATTTTCACAAATGACCATTACACGACCTTTTCTTTTAATAATTCTGCATTTTTCACACATAGGTTTTACAGATGGTCTTACCTTCATTGTGATCGCTCCTTCCTTATTTCGCTCTCCAGATAATTCTGCCCTTTGTCAGATCATAGGGAGACATTTCAACTAATACTTTATCACCCGGCAAAATACGGATAAAATTCATGCGCAATTTCCCGGAAATATGTGCCAGTATCTGATGGCCGTTTTCCAACTCCACCTGAAACATAGCATTCGGTAATTTTTCCAGTATGGTTCCTTCTACTTCAATTACGTCATCTTTTGACAAGCCAAGAACCTCCTTAACAGTCTGCTGCTTTTTCTTGATACGACTTTATAGCTTTTCGAATATCCGAATCCAGAACATATTCATTCTGAGTCAATTTTTCAGCCATAACTGCGTCCACATAGTTAATGGGCTGAACGTGAATGATTTTTTTACGCTTGGGCTTTGTAAGCATCCGCGTCTTTCCATTTGCTAGATATAGATATCTATCTTCAACAGAAAGCACCATCATTGTCTGACCCTTATCGTGTCCGTCTTTGGAATAAACGATTTGCCCAACTTGAAATTCCAACGCAATCACCTCAATCATATTTTGTCTATCGCGCTAACGTAAGAATTTCGGGTTCACCGTCTGTAATCAGTATGGTATTTTCATAATGCGCCGAGCACTTGCCATCTTTGGTAACTGCAGTCCATCCGTCTTTTAAAACACGAACGTTGCAATCTCCCAAATTCACCATTGGTTCAATGGCTAAAGTCATTCCTTTTTGCAAACGAACACCTTTGTCCAGCGTTTTATAATTCGGAATTTCCGGTGGTTCATGCAGCTTTGTTCCGATTCCATGGCCTACATAAGCACGAACAACTGAAAAACCATTTTTTTCTACGTATTTTTGAACGGCAGAGCCTATTTCATTAAGATGATTGCCCACTTTTGCAAATTTTATGCCTTCAAAAAAGCTTTGTTTCGTCACCTCAATCAAATTCTTTGCCTCCGCAGAAATTTCACCAACTGCATAACTTCTAGCCATATCTGCATGATAGCCATTTAGAATGCATCCCATATCAACGCTTAGGACGTCTCCATCTTTTAATATTCTATTACCGGGAATCCCGTGCACAACCTCGTCGTTTAACGAGGTACAAAGTGTTGCCGGAAATCCACCGTATCCTTTAAAAGAAGGAATCCCTCCATGAGAGCGGATATAGTCTTCCGCCAGCTGATCCAGATAGGCTGTTGTCACACCCGGTGAAACATTTTTTTCAATCAGCGCTTCAACTTTCGCCAAAAGCTCGCCTGCTTTACGCATCTTTCCAATCTGATTTTCTGTTTTGATCGTGATAGACATATTATCTCTCCAGACCTTCTACGATAGCCTTGGTAATCTCATCTATTGGCCGTATACCATCCACTTCGATTAAGATGCCCTTCTTTGTATAAAAAGCAACCAAAGGCTCACTTTGCTCATGGAATGTCTTGATTCTTGCTAGGCCTGCTTGGGTTGTATCATCCTTGCGTTGTGTCAGCGCTTCACCGCAAACATCACAAACGCCGGAAACCTTTGCAGGTAAAAACAATTTATTGTAGGTTGCACCACACTTGGGGCAAGTTTCTCTTGCTGTCAGTCTAGCCAGCATTACCTCGTCAGGTGCGTTAATATAAACTACCTTATCTAGAGCTACCATCTCATCAAGTTTTTGGGCTTGCACCACTGTACGAGGGAAACCATCCAAAATAAAACCGCTTTTACAGTCATCCTTCTGGATTCTCTCTTTTACAATAGCAATGATTAATTCATCGGAAACTAAGCCGCCAGACGCCATGATACTCTTCGCCTGATTTCCTAAGTCTGTTCCCTTTGCAACTTCTTCTCTCAGCATATCGCCCGTAGAAATATGAGCAATACCGTAATGCTTAACCAATCGTGCAGCCTGTGTTCCTTTCCCTGCAGCGGGTGCACCAATGAGAACCAATTTCATAAAAATCATTACCTCTTTTCTTCAGATAGCCCTTCTCTTTTTGAACTCCTGAACTCCCCACTCAACCCTGGGAAATGCATTTGCATTTCCCGGCAGGCTGAGATTATTCACTCAAAAAACCTTTATAGTGGCGCATGAGCAACTGGCTTTCCAATGATTTTACGATATCCAGCGCAACACCAACAACGATGATCAATGTTGTACCACCGAAGCCGACATTAATCTTGAATATCCATTGCAAAACAACGGGTACCATAGCCAAGAGTGCATAACAAAGTGCACCCACTAAAGTGATTCTGTTTAAAACTCTTGTAATATAAGTGCTTGTGGGCTGACCCGGTCTGATACCAGGGATAAATCCGCCATTCTTCTTCATATTCATAGCAATTTCGTTTGGATTCATCACGATCGAAGTATAGAAGAAAGTGAAGAATATGATAAGCACTACATATAAACACGCGCCAATGGGATGTGTCATATTTAGAATTTCAATAATCTTAGTAAATGTAGCCCCTTTATTGGGCATAAAATTGCCAATTTGCTGTGGAAACTGTAATAGCGAAATTGCAAAGATAATTGAAATTACACCGGCAATATTTACTTTAATGGGCATTGTTGTACTACTTCCGCCCGTTTGTTTATGACCTGCCATTTTGGAAGAATACTGCACAGGCAATCTTCTTTCGCCTGTATTTACACAAACGATAAAAGCTAATACAATAAGCAATACTACCAAAACTGCTACAACCTTTGCAATACCAACTGCGCCGGAGCCAGAAATTGTATAATACATGCTGGCAACACCCTGAGGCAAGCTAGATACAATGTTGATGAAGATAATTAAAGAAGATCCATTTCCAACACCTTGCGCCGTAATCTGTTCAGCCAGCCACATTACAAATGCGGAACCGCAAACCAAACAAGTGACAGATGCAATATAAATCAGCGGGCTATGTGCCACAAACATATTCTGATAGGAATATGTGAGACCTCCACCCTGGATCAACGCCAGCGCAATTGTCAAATATCTGCTATATGACTGTAGCTTCTTGCGTCCTTCCGGACCTTCCTTTGAAAGCTGTTCAAACTTTGGAATAGCAATCGTTAACAACTGCATGATAATAGATGCATTAATATAAGGTCCGATACCCATTGCAAACAGGGACCATCCTGAGTTTGCGCCACCGGCAATTACACTGTACAGCGTACCCATGCCAGTTGCTCCTCTTGCTGCAATTACACTCGCAGCATCGATTCCGGGCAGTGCGATTAATGTACCCAATCTAACAATTGCAAAAATCATTAGAGTATACAGGATTTTGTTTCTAATTTCTTTCGTTCTCCAAGAATTAACGAAAATTCTAAACAATTAAATCACCTCTGCTTTTCCGCCGGCTGCTTCAATCTTTTCAAGTGCAGTTTCGCTAAACTGGTTTACTTTGATTGTAAGTTTTCTTTCAAGCTCTCCCTCTCCAAGAATTTTAACGCCATCTCTGGGATTGCTGATTAAGCCAACGGCTTTTAAAGCATCGATATCTACTACTGTATCATTTTCAAAAACGTTTAACATGCAAACATTAATGGAAACGATGTCCTTGCTGTTTCTGCATGTGAAGCCTCTTTTGGGAAGTCTTCTATATAAAGGCATCTGACCGCCTTCAAAACCGCACTTACCGCCAGAACCGGAACGTTGTCCCTGACCTTTATGGCCTCTGCCTGCTGTTTTGCCGTTGCCTGTTGCATGACCTCTACCACGTCTCCAAGCTCTTTCTTTGGAGCCTTCTGCGGGTCTCAAATCGCATAAGTTCATTTTGGCACCTCCTTAAATCAAATTTCTTCAACCTTCACAAGGTGGCTAATCTGTTGGATCATACCTCTGATAGCCGCATTGTCCTGCTGAACGACACTGCTGTTTGTCTTTTTCAGTCCCAAGGCCTGAACTGTCTTTTTATGCTTCGGAACTGCTCCGATTGTTGATTTCACTAATGTGATTTTAATTTCAGCCACTGTCAATTCCTCCTTAACCTAAGAGTTCTTCAACAGTAATACCACGCAGCTTTGCAACAGCTTCAGGTGTTGTCGCTCTGGACAGACCTTCGATTGTTGCACTTACAACGTTGCGCTTATTGTTGGAACCCAAGGATTTTGTTCTGATGTTACGAATGCCAGCCAGTTCTAATACCGCACGCGCGGGGCCGCCGGCAATAACACCAGTACCTTCTGCAGCAGGCATCAATAATACCCTTGCACTGCCAAATTCGCCTTTTACATCATGATAGATGCTGTCTGCATCATTTCTTGAAACATCAATGATGTTTTTCATTGCATCTTCCTTACCTTTACGGATCGCATCGGGAATTTCAGCCGCTTTGCCCATACCGCAACCAACGTGACCATTGCCATCGCCAACTACAACCAGAGCTGCAAATCTGAATGTACGACCACCTTTAACAACCTTTGTTACACGGTTGATAGTTACTACTTTATCTTTAAGATCTAAAGTGCTTGGATCGATTCTCTTCAACTTACTTTCCTCCTTGCCTTAGAATTGTAATCCGGCTTCTCTTGCTGCATCCGCCAAAGCTTTCACTTTACCTTGATAAACGAAACCGCCTCTGTCGAAAACAACTACATTAATGCCTTTTTCAACTGCTCTTTTTGCGATTACTTCACCAACAACAGCTGCTGCTGCAGCTGTAGAAGTAAATTCTACTTTGCTTGCAATTTCAGATTCCAGTGTGGAAGCTGCAACCAGTGTGTGATGTGTAACATCATCAATAATCTGTGCATACATATGCTTATTGGATCTGAACACGGCCAATCTAGGTCTCTGCGCAGTTCCATTCACATTGTTACGGATTCTGTAGTGTCTTTTCACACGAGCCGCCGCACGAGATGGCTTTCTAATCATAGTATTTCACTCCGTTTCTCAAAATTAGTCACTTTCCGATATAAATACCTCAAGCGCTCAGGCATTGATTATTTCTTACCGGTCTTACCAACTTTACGTCTAATTTTCTCGTCAGCGTATTTGATACCTTTGCCTTTATAAGGTTCAGGGGGACGCTTGGTTCTGATTTCAGCCGCAAACTGTCCAACTTTTTCTTTATCAATACCCTTAACTGTAATTTTGTTTGTACCTTCAACAATAGCTTCAATACCTTCAGGATCTTCCATTTCAACTGGATGAGAATAGCCCAAAGTAAGTGTTAACTTCTTGCCGGACTTTGCAGCTCTGTAACCAACGCCGTTGATTTCCAGGTTTTTTGCATAGCCCTGTGTTACACCGGTAACCATATTGAAGATCAAAGTTCTTGTCAAACCGTGTAATGCTTTATGCTTTTTCAGATCGCTAGGTCTTGTTACAACGATCTGACCTTCCTCCATTGCGATATGCATGTCAGGGGACAATTTTCTTTCCAGAGTACCCAAGGGTCCCTTCACTGTAAGCAGATTGCCTTCGCCGATTTTAATCTCAACGCCAGCAGGTACTGCAACAGGGAGTTTACCAATTCTTGACATGGTCTGCACCTCCTATTTATAATTAATTACCAGATAAAAGCGATTACTTCGCCGCCTACGCCAACTTTTCTCGCTTCTTTATCTGTCATCAAGCCCTGGCTTGTGGAAATGATAGCAATACCCAATCCACCCAAAACCTTAGGCAGTTCTTCTTTGCCAGCAAAAACTCTGAGGCCGGGTTTGGAAATTCTCTTCAAACCTGTAATAACCTTTTGATTTTTGTCTGCGCCATATTTCAAGCTAACACGAATTGTAGCTTTTACGCCATCTTCAATTACTTCGTAGCCTTTTACATAACCTTCTGTTGTCAAAATGTCCGCAATTGCTTTCTTCATGTTAGAAGAAGGAACATCTACTGTATCGTGTTTTGCTGTGTTACCGTTTCTGATTCTTGTCAGCATATCTGCGATAGGGTCGCTCATTGACATTATGAATTCCTCCTTTCTGTTTACCAGCTTGCTTTCTTTACGCCGGGAATCTGACCTTTATATGCCAATTCACGGAAGCAAATACGGCAAATTCCATATTTTTTAAGCACAGAGTGTGGTCTACCGCATATTCTGCAGCGTGTATAAGCTCTCGTGGAGAACTTAGGAGTTCTCTGTTGCTTTACGATCATAGATCTTTTAGCCATTTCTGTCCCTCCCTTTTATTTTGCGAATGGCATACCAAATAACTTAAGCAATTCTCTTGCTTCCTCATCCGTCTTTGCTGTTGTAACAAATACGATGTCCAAGCCTCTGATTTTATCAACCTTATCATATTCGATTTCAGGGAAAATCAGCTGCTCTTTGATACCCATTGTGTAGTTACCTCTGCCGTCAAAGCTGTTTGCCTTAACACCACGGAAGTCACGTACACGAGGAAGCGCAATGTTGATCAATCTGTCAGCAAACTCATACATTCTGTTGCCTCTGAGTGTAGCCTTGCAGCCAATGTTCACACCTTCACGAAGCTTAAATGCTGCGATAGACTTTTTTGCCTTTGTTACAATAGGCTTCTGACCAGCGATAATCGTCATATCTTTTACCGCGCCGTCCAAAACCTTCGCATTTTCTTTTGCTTCACCAACACCCATGTTAAGGATGATTTTTTCCAGCTTGGGCACGGCCATTTTATTTGTATATGAAAACTTCTTCATCATTTCAGGAATAATCTCTGCTTCATAAAAATCTCTTAATCTGTTCATTGTTTACCTCCTTTCCAAGGATCAGTCGATAACTTCGCCTGTCTTTTTTGCAATTCTTACTTTTTTGCCGTCTTTAACTAACGCACCAAGGCGTGTTGCCTTGCCATTGTGCAAATACATAACGTTGGAAGCATCAATAAAATTTTCCTTTTTAACGATACCACCCTGCTGATTTTTAGCGTTGGGCTTTGTATGTTTGAAAATCATGTTAACGCCTTCCACAAGGACTTTGTTATTCTTAATATCTACCTTAAGAATCTTGCCTTGTTTACCTTTATCCTTACCTGTAATTATAACGACTTTATCGCCGCTTTTCAATTTCAAGTTCGCCACCTAGCACACCTCCTTATAATACTTCAGGTGCCAGAGAAAGAATCTTCATAAACTGTTTCTCTCTCAGCTCTCTAGCAACGGGTCCAAAAATACGTGTCCCCTTAGGGTTCTTGTCTTCTTTGATAATTACCGCTGCATTCTCGTCAAATTTAATATAGCTACCATCGGCTCTGCCTATTGCGTGTACTGTTCTAACCACAACAGCCTTTACAACGTCGCCTTTTTTCACAACACCGCCGGGTGTTGCATCTTTAACAGCAGCAACAATAATGTCGCCAACGCCTGCATATCTTCGTGTAGAGCCGCCTAGCACTCTAATGCAAAGGAGTTCTTTTGCTCCGGAATTATCTGCTACTTTTAATCTGGTTTCCTGTTGAACCATATGATTGCCTCCTCTCCAAAAAGGATTATTTTGCTTTTTCGATAATACTTACAAGTCTCCATCTTTTGTCCTTAGACAAAGGTCTGGTTTCCATAACCTTTACACGGTCGCCGATGCCGCATTCATTGTTTTCGTCGTGCGCCTTCAGCTTGTAAGTTCTGTTTACGATTTTACCGTACAAAGGGTGTTTTACTTTATCTTCCACAGCAACAACGATTGTCTTGTCCATTTTGTCGCTGACTACTTTACCAATTCTGGTTTTACGAAGATTTCTTTCTTCCACAAAGAGTGCCTCCTTTCATAGACCTGATTATTATTGTGCTGTCCTAGCCATCTGAGTAATCACTGTCTGGATTCTCGCAATGTTCTTACGAACGTCCTTGATTCTTGCTGTATTATCCAACTGGTTCGTTGCGTTTTGGAATCTCAGGTTGAATAATTCCTTTTTAGCAGAAACAAGGTCTCTCTGTAATTCATCTGCAGTCTTCCCAATTAATTCATTTACATAACCCTTAGTTTTCACTGCTGATCACCTGCCATTTCTAACGCCTCTGCCTTGGAAACAATTTTACATTTAATAGGAAGCTTGTGAACAGCCAGTCTCAATGCTTCTCTTGCTGTTTCTTCTGCAACGCCGCCAATTTCAAACATTACTCTACCGGGTTTTACTACCGCTACCCAGAATTCAGGTGCGCCTTTACCAGAACCCATACGAGTGCCAATAGGCTTAGCGGATACAGGTTTGTCTGGGAATACTTTAATCCAAACATCGCCACCACGCTTGATATATCTTGTCATAGCGATACGGGCTGCTTCAATCTGGTTCGCTGTGATCCAGGTTGGCTCCATAGCCATAATGCCGTATTCACCATAAGTTACTTTATTGCCTCTGTGCGCTCTGCCCTTCATGGAGCCTCTTTGCTGCTTACGATATTTCACTCTTTTAGGCATTAACATAATTACTTAGCGCCTCCTTCCTTTTTCGCTGCTTTAACAGGAAGTACCTCACCTTTGTAGATCCATACCTTTACACCCAACTTACCGTAGGTTGTATCAGCTTCTGCAAAGCCATAGTCAATGTCTGCACGCAGTGTCTGAAGAGGAATGGTACCATCGTGATAGCTTTCTGTACGCGCCATATCAGCACCGCCCAAACGACCGCTAACAGCTGTTTTGATACCCTTAGCTCCAAACTTCATGGTTCTGCCCATGGACTGCTTCATAGCACGACGGAATGTTACACGGTTTTCCAGCTGCAATGCGATATTTTCAGCTACAAGCTGTGCATCTAACTCAGGTTTTTTGATTTCTTCAATATTTACGGCAACCTTTTGTGTTGTTATTTTTTGAATATCAGCCTTCAATTCTTCAATTGCCTGACCGTTCTTACCGATAACAATACCTGGTTTTGCTGTGTTTACTGTAACCTTTACTCTACCGGCTGTTCTTTCGATAGCAATCTTAGAAATGCCGGAAGCATATAATTTAGCTTTAATAAACTTTCTGATTTTAAAGTCCTCTACCAGGTAGTCAGCGAAATCCTTCTCAGCATACCATTTAGTATCCCAATCTTTGATGATACCGACTCTTAATCCATGAGGATTTACTTTCTGTCCCATTTCGTACCTCCTTATCTCTCATTGAGAATGATGGAAATATGGCAGGATCTTTTCAGGATCCGATATGCTCTGCCTTGTGCTCTAGGGCGGATTCTCTTCATTGTGGGGCCCTGATCAGCACTTACCTCTTCCACATACAATTTGTTTACGTCCATACCCAAGTTATTTTCTGCGTTAGCCATTGCGGATTTCAAAACCTTTGCAATGATTTCGGAAGCGAATCTTGGGGAATAATTCAACAATGCCGCTGCTGTAACAACATCCTTGTCTTTGATCTGATCCAAAACGATCTTCGCTTTTGTGGCAGGGATGCCAACATATTTTGCAGATGCATGGGGTCTTTTTTCTTGTGTTGCAATGTTTCTTTCTTTTTTAATTTGGCTTCTATGACCTTTTGCCATGAACGAAACCTCCTTTCGTTATCAGATATTAGCGAACTCTAGATTTCTTTTCTGCGTCTTTGCCATGACCTCTGTAGCTTCTTGTCAGTGCAAATTCACCAAGTTTGTGGCCTACCATATCTTCAGTAATATATACAGGCACATGTTTTCTGCCGTCGTAAACTGCGATTGTATGACCGATCATATCGGGATAAATTGTAGAACGACGAGACCAAGTTTTGATTACGTTCTTTTCGCCTGCTGCATTCATTGCATCAATCTTCTTTAACAGATGGTCATCCGCGAAAGGTCCCTTTTTGAGTGATCTGCTCATGTTTTAATCCTCCTTGTTTCGTGTTTTTGTGTTTTAAGCTGCTGCCTTCACACAATCCGATCTATTAGCCGTTTCTGCGGCGAACAATATACTTGTTGGAAGCTTTGTGCTTCTTTCTTGTTTTATAACCCATAGCAGGCTTGCCCCAAGGTGTCATAGGAGATGGACGACCGATTGGCGCTCTACCTTCACCACCACCGTGAGGGTGATCGTTAGGGTTCATTACGGAACCTCTTACGGTAGGTCTAACGCCCATGTGACGTTTTCTGCCGGCTTTACCAATATGAATCAATTCGTGATCAATATTGCCAACCTGACCCATTGTTGCTCTACATTCGATAGGCAGCAATCTCATTTCACCAGAAGGAAGCTTTACTGTTGCATACTTGCCTTCTTTTGCCATCAACTGTGCAACGTTACCAGCGGAACGAACCAACTGGCCGCCTTTGCCGGGTTTCATTTCAACATTGTGGATGCTGGCACCAACGGGGATCTTGCTCATAGGCAAGGTGTTGCCCAATTTTACTTCCGCATCAGGACCATTCATGATCTTGTCGCCAACCTGCAAACCTACTGGAGCCAAAACATAAGATTTCTGACCATCAGCATAAATAACGAGTGCAATGTTCGCTGTTCTGTTAGGATCGTATTCGATTGCCTGAACTGTTGCAGGAACACCGTCTTTATTACGCTTAAAGTCTACCAATCTGTATTTGATTTTGGAGCCACCGCCGTGATGACGTACTGTCAATTTACCCTGATTATTTCTACCTGAATTTTTCTTAAGGTGTACCACCAAAGATTTTTCAGGAGTTGATTTTGTAATTTCATCAAAAGCGGACACTGTCATGTGTCTTCTAGATGGTGTATATGGTTTATATCTTTTAATTGCCATCTTCTGCACTCCTTTCGAGTTTCTTTCTATCTACACGTTGCCGTGTGTTTTGCTTTTCGTTTCATTCCACCGGAAATTACATTCCCTGGAAGATTTCGATATCCTTGCTGTCAGCTGTCAGTTTAACAACTGCTTTTTTGTACTTAGGTGTTGAACCAATGTGCACACCTCTTCTTTTGGGCTTGCCATCGTAGTTCATTGTGTTTACAGCAGCAACCTTTGCACCAGCAAACATCTTTTCAACCGCATCCTTCACCTGAGCCTTTGTTGCAGCAGGGTGTACAATGAAAGTATATTTCTTTTCATCCAAAACAGACATACTGTTTTCTGTGATAACGGGCTTCAAGATTACGTCATAATATTTCAAATCAGCCATTATGCGTACACCTCCTCGATCTTCGCTACCGCATCCTTTGTTACAACCAATGTGTTGTACTTCAAAAGATCATATACGTTAATTGTATTAACGGAAGCTGTTTTTACTTCAGGAATATTTCTTGCGGAAAGCATTACATTGCTGTTTGTACCGTCCATAACGATCAAAGCCTTGCCGCATTTGATGTTATTGAGTACGTTAATCATTTCTTTTGTCTTAACTTCCGCCAAAGTCAATTCATCCATTACAATAATTTTGCCTTCTGCTGCTTTTACGGAAAGAGCGGACTGAAGTGCCAGTCTCTTCACCTTTTTGTTCAGCTTGAAGGAATAATCTCTGGGCTTGGGAGCGAATACAACACCACCGCCTACCCACTGAGGGGAACGAATGGAGCCTTGTCTTGCTCTACCTGTACCTTTTTGTCTCCAAGGTTTTCTACCACCACCGCGAACTTCCGCGCGAGTCTTTGTGCTCTGTGTGCCCTGTCTCTGGTTAGCCAGATACTGAACAACTGCCATATGCATTACATGTTCATTTGCTTCTATACCGAAAATAGCGTCGTTCAGTTCGATTGTATCAATCTGATCGCCCTTCATGTTTAATACTGCAACATTTGCCATGTTAGTTTCCTCCTTTCGTAAAGTTTATCAAGCCTTTACGCTGTCTTTGATAACCAGAATAGAACCTTTTGCACCAGGAACTGCGCCCTTGATCAAAATTATATTCTTTTCTGCATCAGCACGAACGATTTCAAGGTTCTGAATTGTTACATTTTCGCTACCCATGTGACCAGGCATTCTCTTGTTCTTCTTAACACGGCTAGGTGTTGCGGAAGAACCCATAGAACCGGTAACTCTGTGAGATTTGGAACCATGAGCCATGGGGCCTCTGCTTGCGTTATATCTCTTAATTGTACTCTGGAAGCCTTTACCTTTGGAAACGCCGCTTGCATCTACCTTATCGCCTGCAACGAATACATCAGCTTTGATTTCAGCGCCAATTTCATATGCGCTTGCATCTTCCAATTTGAATTCTTTTACATACTTTTTTGCTGTTACACCAGCTTTGTCAAAATGACCCTGCAAAGGCTTTGTAACGTGTTTTGCTTTTGCATCCACGAAACCAACCTGAATTGCTTCATAGCCGTCGTTTTCAGTTGTTTTTTTCTGAACAACAACGCAAGGGCCCGCTTCAAGAACTGTTACCGGTATCAACGCGCCGTTTTCAGTGAAAACCTGTGTCATACCAACCTTCTTAGCTATAATAGCCTTTTTCATTCCGTGCACCTCCTAATTTTCTACAGCGGATTGCCCCCTTCGGGGTAATCATTCTAGATTCATATAAGAGCTGTTGCCGATTTTTTAGCGTATACATCTTATATAAACCAGTTTTGGATATTTTCTTTCTCAGAAATACGTTCGGTTCGTTGCAATCCGTTCACATTTCAATTTATTTCATTACTTTTAATGTGATATCTACGCCAGCAGGCAAATCCAGACGGCTTAAAGCATCTGCTGTTTTTGCTGTAGGGCTGAGAATATCAATCAATCTCTTGTGCGTTCTCATCTCAAACTGCTCTCTGGAGTCCTTGTACTTGTGTACCGCTCTGATAATGGTCACAACTTCTCTCTTTGTGGGAAGAGGTATCGGGCCACTGATCTGTGCTCCTGTTTTCTTCGCTGTTTCGATGATCTGCGCTGCAGACTGGTCGATCAACTTGTGATCGTAAGCTTTGAGACTGATTCTGATTTTTGGGTTTGCCATAAAAAAAGTCCCCTCCTTTTCGTACTTTTGATTTCAGCACGACAAGTGGTGACTGCACACTTATCCGGGTGTATCCTGCAACGGCGGACACGACTAACTACCCCATGAAAGGGTAATCTATCCCTAATATTCAGTACAGTGACCTTGTCGCCCGGTTTCTTGAACTGGACATCGCTCCGCAGAAACACCCGCAAGCCTTGTTTTTTCAGGCTTTTGGCAACCTTCTGCCTCAACACTCTATGTCACAACAGAATCTAGTATACACGAAAAGGCTTGGAATTGCAAGCTTTTCTTCGTATTATTTTGAGAAATTTCTTTGATTTTTCATAAAATTTTGCGTGTCGAAACCTTGTTTTTTTGAACAAATTGCACAACACTTTTGTATATATACAATACCTCTGCATGAATATATAAGAAAACTAATTTTATAAATTGCAAAACAAACAAAAATTTTTCTTGCCTTTCATGTCAAATATTAAACTTTTTACTCGTTTTTACGGATAAAATCCACAAAACTATAAAACCTCAAAAGCGAGCCTTTCCAAAAGGCTCGCTTTGGTTTTACATATTTAATTTTTAAAGCTATGAATGGGTGCAGGAATACGTCCCCCACGGGCAATAAAAGCTTCACAGCTGTAACGATTCACGGGCATAACAGGAGCATGTCCCAATAAGCCGCCAAATTCAACATGGTCGCCTTCTTTTCTGCCGATTACAGGAATCAGACGAACTGCCGTGGTTTTATTGTTAATCATACCGATTGCCGCCTCATCCGCAATAATTCCCGAAATGGTTGATGCTGGGGTATCCCCAGGAATGGCAATCATATCTAACCCAACGGAGCAAACGCAGGTCATTGCCTCTAATTTTTCCAAGGTCAACGCACCCTTTTCCGCCGCTTCAATCATACCGTGATCCTCGCTGACAGGAATAAACGCACCGCTTAATCCGCCAACATAGGAGGATGCCATAACGCCGCCTTTTTTCACGTTATCATTTAACAACGCCAAAGCCGCTGTGGTTCCCGGTGCACCAGGTTCTGCAAGACCCATTTCCTGAAAAATTTCCGCAATACTGTCACCAACAGCGGGCGTGGGTGCCAAGGAAAGGTCAATGATACCAAAAGGTACATTCAATATTTCAGAAGCCTCTTCTGCAATCATCTGACCAACGCGGGTAATTTTGAAGGCTGTACGCTTTACCATTTCGCAAAGAGTTTCAAAATCTGCGCCACGCACTTCCTCCAAGGCCTTTTTCACAACGCCGGGACCGCTTACACCAACGTTAATGGCACAATCCGCCTCACCAACGCCATGGAATGCCCCTGCCATAAAGGGGTTATCCTCAACGGCATTGCAGAAAATTACAAGCTTGGCACAGCCGATGCATTCCGCATCCTTTGTCCATTCCGCCGTCTGCAAAATAATTTCGCCCATTTGCTTTACAGCATCCATGTTAATACCGTTTCTGGAGGTTCCAATATTCACAGAGGAACAAACTCTGTCCGTGACAGCCATTGCTTCAGGAATAGATGCAATCAGTTTTCTGTCGCTTTGTGTATAGCCCTTGTGCACCAAAGCAGAAAAACCGCCGATAAAATTCACGCCTACCTCTTTTGCTGCCCGATCCAAGGTTTGGGCAATGCTCACATAGGAGTCCGTTTTGCAGCCAGCCGCCGCAATTGCAATGGGTGTGATGGAAATTCTTTTATTTACAACGGGAACACCGTATTTTTTTGCCAGTTCATCCCCCACCTTCACCAAATCCTTGGCGTAAGTGGTAATCTTGTTATATATTTTCTCGTTAAATTTATCAACATCCGCATCCGCACAGTCCAAAAGGCTGATCCCCATTGTAATGGTTCGAACGTCCAGGTTCATATCATCAATCATGCGATTGGTTTCTAAAATCTCATTTCTTGTAATCATTATTCAGCCCCCCTGATTAAATGCGATGCATTGCATCAAAGATTTTCGTGTGCTGAACCTTGATTTTAAGCCCCATATCGTTACCAAGGGCATCAAGCTTTTCAGAAATTTCGTCATAGCCAAGCTTCATGCTTGTAATATCCACAACCATCACCATATTAAAGTAGCCCCCAACAATCGTTTGGGAAATATCTAATATATTAATGTTGCTTTCCGCTAAAACCGTACAAACTCTAGCGGTAATTCCTACACAATCCTGTCCCAATACGGTAATCACTGCTTTTTCCATTTCCTGCATTTTCTTTTTCCTCCTTATTAATCCGAAAAACAAAAAGCACCTTTCACCTGCCTTAGCTT
Organism: Anaerotignum sp.; assembly: GCA_028710085.1. GTDB lineage: Bacteria > Bacillota > Clostridia > Lachnospirales > Anaerotignaceae > Chakrabartyella. The sequence goes on along the minus strand of JAQUSU010000014.1, from coordinate 8,299 downwards.
TCGTTACACAATAAAATTTTATATTTTTATCCCATAAACGCAATTTTATTGGAAAAATTACCCTTATGCACGATAACCTTTTAATAACTGCTGATAAATCGGTTTATAAATTAACCTTGGTCCCCTCCGCACACTTTCCATTAACGTGATTTTTTCCACCGTAAAGCTTTTGCCAGCCATGACAACCGCTCTTTGCACATCGGAAAAGCTTCTTTGAGGCTCAACTTCACGCCCCAAGGTAATATGAGGGCTAAGACCTTTTTTTTCTCGGGCAAAGCCTTGTCGTTCCAAGCTTTTTTCAAGCCCCATAAACAGCCTTTGCAAGGAATCGCTTTTTTCCAAGCCTGCCCAAAGAACGCCTCGCTCTCCTTTGCCAAAAAAACCAATTTGCCCCAGCTTTAAATCAAAAACACGATTTCTCTGGGCAGCTTCATACATGGCTTCCTTTACATATTCCACATCCGTGGGATTAATTTCGCCCAAAAAATGCAAAGTAACATGAAAGTTATCTTGGGGCGTATAATTTCCTCGGCGGCAATGCTTTTGGGTTTCCGTTTGAACCTCTGAAAGATATTCCCTTGCCTCAGGGGATAGCTCAATGGCGATAAACGTACGCATATCACCCCTCCTTCCTAATAAAAAAGCCCTTTGGGGATGGAGCAAACCAAATCCTCTCATCCCCCCGAGCGCTTCTCGTTACTTTTCGTTATTGAATTATTTATTTACCAGTGTGAAAGCCTTTTCCACAACGTTCTCAACGGTAAAGCCAAAGTCCTTAAATAATAAGCCTGCGGGCGCAGATGCACCAAAGCCCTCCATCGCAATGACAGCACCGTCTAAGCCAATATACTTGTGCCAGCCAAAATCAGCCGCCGCCTCCACTGCAACTCTTGCTCTGACCGCCTTGGGCATAACGCTTTCCTTGTATTCTGCGCTTTGCTCCTCGAACAAATCCCAGCTAGGCATACTGATAACTCTTGCTTTTACGCCTTTTTCAGCCAGCATATCGTACGCCTTGTAAATCAGCTCCACCTCAGAACCGCTTGCCATCAACAAAACATCAGGTGTTCCAACGCAGTCCTTCAAAATATAAGCACCCTTTAATGCATTCTTGCCTGTACCTTCCAAAGCGGGTAGGTTCTGTCTGGAAAGAATTAAAGCTGTGGGTGAATTTGTTTTTGTCAATGCCGTATACCAACCAGCGGCTGTTTCCCTTGTATCGCAAGGGCGAAACGCAATGTAGTTGGGCATACTGCGCAGCATTGCCAAATGCTCAATGGGCTGATGTGTGGGGCCATCTTCCCCAACGCCAATGCTGTCGTGGGTTAAAATGCTGATGACAGGCAAGCCCATCAAGGATTCCATGCGAAGCCCTGCCTTCATATAATCCGCAAATACAAAGAAGCCTGCCACATATGGGCGTAAACCGCCATGCACCGCCATGCCGTTTGCCATAGCCGTCATTGCAAACTCACGAATGCCAAAGTGAACATTGGAGCCTGCGGGATTTTCTTTGCTGTAATATTCTCTATCCTTCATCAAGGACTTATTGGAGGGTGCCAAATCGGCAGAACCACCGAACAGGTTAGGCACAGCCTTTGCCACCTTCTGCAGTACCTTTTCAGATGCCGCACGGGTTGCAATATCTCCCTCGTTTTTCCAGAAGTCCTCGTCGTTTAACAAATCAACCGCCAGCTTCTCGCTATGCCAAGTGGCATATTCCTTTGCCAATTCAGGGTTCTTTTCAGCGTAAGCCTTGAACATTTCGTTCCAAGCCGCTTCTGCTTTTTCCCCGTTTGCAATGATTTCAGCCATATGCGCCTTTACTTCTTCGGGAACGAAAAATTCATCTGCATACTTCCAGCCTAAATTTTCCTTTGCTAAGCCAATTTCATCTGCACCAAGGGGTTCGCCATGGGCAGAAGCCTTGCCCTGTTTATTGGGTGCGCCGTAACCAATCTGGGTATTTACCTTTACCAAAGCAGGCTTGTCCGTCGCTTTTGCTTTTGCAATGGTTTCGGTAAGCACATCAACGTCATTGCCGTCTGCCACTTCAAATACATCCCAACCGTAGGCAATGAAACGTGCCTTTACATCTTCTGTAAATGCAACATCTGTGCTGCCTTCGATTGTAATTTTGTTGCAATCATACAATAAAACCAATTTGGAAAGACCCATTGTTCCTGCCAAGGAAGCCGCTTCAGAAGCAACGCCCTCTTGCAAGCAACCGTCACCGCAAAGGGCAAAGGTATAATGGTCTACCACTTTGAATTCGGGAGTGTTAAATTTTGCAGCCAAATGGCTTTCAGCCAAAGCCATACCCACTGCATTTGCAATCCCTTGTCCCAATGGGCCTGTGGTGGTTTCCACACCAAGGGTATGCTTATATTCGGGGTGACCGGGTGTCAAAGAATTTCTCTGACGGAAGTTTTTCAAATCTTCAATGGTCAAGCCGTAGCCGAACAAGTGCAGTAAGGAATATAACAACGCGGAGCCGTGTCCTGCGGAAAGAACGAAGCGATCCCTGTCATCCCATGCAGGATTCTTGGGGTTCATCTTCATTTCCTTTGCCCATAGGGTATACGTCATAGGCGCTGCGCCCAAAGGCAAGCCGGGATGCCCGCTGTTTGCTTTTTGAATTGCTTCTGCGGAAAGAAACCGCAGGGTGTTAATCGATAATTGATCCATAGGGTTCATGCTTTTACCTCCGTAAACAAGATTATTTTTTAGGTACGCTTTCCCAATCCTTCAAGAAACGTTCGATTCCGATATCCGTCAAGGGATGCTTTGCCATCTGAATCAATACGTTGTAAGGAATGGTTGCAATATGGCAGCCAACTCTTGCCGCATCAATAACATGCAAAGGATTACGAATACTAGCTGCAATCACTTCTGTCTGGATTCCATGTACCTCAAAGATTTCAACGATTTCTTCGATTAAAGTCATACCAACCGCACCAATATCGTCAATTCTGCCTAAGAAGGGGCTAACATAGGTTGCGCCTGCTCTTGCAGCCATCAACGCCTGTGTTGCGGAGAAAATCAAGGTTACGTTGGTTTTAATGCCCTCAGCTGTTAAAATTTTTACAGCCTTTAAGCCTTCCAATGTCATAGGAATTTTAATTACAATATTTTTATGGATTTTCACCAGTTCTCTGGCTTCTTTTACCATGCCTTCATGCTCAAGGCTGATGACCTCTGCACTGATTGGGCCATCTACGATTGTTGTAATTTCCTTTACCACTTCAACGAAGTCCCTGCCTTCTTTTGCAATCAGGGAAGGATTTGTTGTAACGCCGCAAATAACGCCTAAATCGTTTGCCTCTCTGATGTGTTCCACATTCGCTGTGTCGATGAACATTTTCATGGTAATATCTCCTTTTTATCTTTTTTAGATTCCTTGTTTTTGCTTTTCATCCATTTTCATGGTGAAGCCTACGAAACGCATTTTGGTTACTTTTGGTACGTTTCTTATACATTGTAAAGCATTCAACCAACAAAATCAACGGCTTTCCGCTTTCCGCCCCCACTTTCTCAAAGACAAGCAAAGGCTTTGCCCAAAGGAGCACTTTTCTTGTCATTTCTGCATAACAAAAAACGGTGGTTGTCATAAGATTTACACATTTTTCCTATGATTTTGAAATTTTATAATAGATAGCCTTTTACAAACTCCTTAATTTTATCCCTTTCACACACATTTTTGTGTAAAACGGGTCTATGTTCAATGCCTTGGATTGGTTCCGGAATAGAAACACCGCTTATTTTTTCCAAAACGTACATTAATTCAAACGCATCCTCCTTGGCATATTTTTCGTCCAAAGCCATCATAACATCCTTTGTAAACTTGTAAGGGCTTGCAGTGGAAATAATTACCATAGGCCTAGTGTCGCCGCTTTCCCCTTTGTATTTCTGATAAGCGGCATAAGCAACTGCTGTATGGGTATCCATGATATAGCCTGTTTCCTCAAAGAAATTTCTGATTGCTCCATAGGTTTCTTTTTCTGTTGCAAATTCACCGCTGATTTTCTTCTCTGTAATCGTAACGGAATACTTGCCATCCTTGTTCAACTTCGCCATATCCTCTTTTGTGGCGTCCTGTCCTGCCATGTGGCTAAGCAAACGCTCCAAATTGCTGGAAATCAAAATATCCATGGAAGGGGAAACCGTTACATGAAACTCTCTGTTTCTGTCGTAGGTGCCGGTACGGAAGAAATCATAGAGCACCTTATTATCATTGGAGGCACATACAAAATGACCAACGGGAAGCCCCATTTTCATTGCGTACCAGCCTGCTAAAATATCTCCAAAATTCCCTGTGGGTACCGTAAAGTTTATTTCCTCGCCCATTTTCAAAGTACCCTGCCTTACCGCTTCCAAATAAGCATGGAAATAATAAACAATCTGGGGAACCAAGCGCCCGATATTGATGGAGTTTGCAGAGGAGAATAAATAGCCCTTCTTTTCCAGCTCTTCTCCTAAAGCCTTATCGGTAAAAATACTTTTTACTGCACTTTGGGCATCGTCAAAGTTACCTAAAATCCCAACAACACAAGTGTTTTCTCCCTCCTGGGTGGTCATTTGCAATTTTTGCACAGGGCTTACGCCGTCCTCTGGGAAAAATACAATAATTTTCGTACCCTCAACCCCTGCAAAGCCTTCCAGTGCCGCTTTTCCTGTATCACCTGAGGTTGCCGTTAAAATTACAATTTCCTTGTCTATTCCCTCTCTTTTTGCCGCAGTTTTCATAAAATAAGGCAAAATAGACAATGCCATATCCTTAAACGCCAAGGTTCTGCCGTGGAAGAGCTCCAAAAATAAAGCATCTCCCTTTTGCACTACAGGCGCAATCTCTGGTGTATCAAATTTTTCATCGTATGCCCCGTGAATACAAGCCTTTAGCTCCTCCTCAGTAAAATCCAAAAATAAGCTTAAAACCTCATATGCCAGCTCCTGATAGCTGAGCTTCGTTAATTCCTCCATGGATTTTTCCATGGTAGGAATTACCTCCGGTATATAAAGCCCACCATCGGGGCAAATCCCTCTCAAAATCGCTTGTGAAGCTGTTGCCCGAATGGACTGATCCCTTGTTCCCATATATGTCAAGTTTGCCATGTTTTTCTCCTTCTTCCTCATTCTAAAAATTTACGATAGTTTTATTTTACAAATTTTTCGTCATTTGTCAACCACAATTACACATTTGTCCACTAATTACGGACAATTATTCCCATTTCCAACCCACTGCATATTTATTTTTCAGCCTTCCGCCTTGTCTTTTCGCCCAACCCAAAGGGAATCCGTCTGTGCAAACCAAGGTCCAGCCGTCCTTTCCCTCTGCTTCCACAGTTTCCCCTTTTAAATAACGAATCACCCTGTCATCCTCCAAGGAAAAATCCATGGTATTTGATACCTCATTTTTAGAAAGTCCCATGGCAAAGGCTTGGGAGGGCTCAAACCGACCTTTTTTCAGTGTTCCCAATTGCCAACCGGTGCGCAATATCCGTAGTCCTTTCATGGAGGGCATGTCCTGTGGCAAAAGGTACAGGCTTTCCCCAAAAATTTTAAACGTTCCCACAAGCTCTGTTTTCAGCACTTCCTTTTGAAATTCAAAAAATGGTGCCAAAGCCTGTTCCTTTTCTCCAATTTCCCCTGCCAGCATAACTTTCTCTGCCGTGCCGTTCTTTTGCAGTAGGGCAAGAAAATGGCCCTCTCCCTTTATTTTATGGGGATATAGTCTGGCACAATGGTGCAGTTCTCCAATGCCTTCCGAAAAGCCAAATTTTTTCTCAATGGGAACAAGGGAAAACTCCTTGTGTCGTTCTAAGAAATCAGCAATGCTTTTTTCATTCTCCTCAATGGCAAATGTACAGGTGGAATAAAGGAGCATTCCTCCCGGGCGCAGCATGGTTGCACAGGCTTCTAATATTTTTCCCTGCTCCTTTTGGCAAAATGCAAGCATTTCTTCATTCCAGCTTTTGATCATATCGGGTTCCTTGCGAAACATTCCCTCGCCCGAGCATGGGGCATCGATGAGAATCTTATCAAAAAAATCAGAGAATCTTTCTTGCAACCGTTCCGGCGGTTCGCTCATTACAACACCATTGCGAATGCCAAACAGCTCGATATTCTTCAACAGTGCCTTCGCTCGTCCAGCGCTGATATCGTTGGCAATCAAAAGCCCTTCTCCCTGAAGTTTTGCGCCTATTTGGGTGGATTTCCCCCCAGGTGCTGCGCAAACATCCAAAACCCGCTCCCCCGGCGCAATGGGTAAAACCGCCGCTGGGCTCATGGCACTGGGCTCCTGCAAATAATATAGTCCTGCATGATAATACGGATGCTTTGCCGGACGTTCCCCCTGGGAAAAATAAAATCCTTCTTTGCACCAGGGCACTGGCGATAGGGAATAAATATTTTTCTTTGGGAAATCCTCCGCCGAAAGCTTTAACGTATTGATGCGCAAGCCAAAATATCTGGGTTCTGCAAAGGAATCTAAGTATTCTTGGTATTCCTCCCCCAAAAGCTCCTGCATTTTTTCTGCATATTGAATGGGTAATTCCATAGTTTTCCTCCAAATTCGTTCTCTCTATAATATCATACTGAAAAATAGCATAGAATACAAGAAATAGCCAAAAAATGATTTGAAATCTAGGCCGTTTTTCATCTTTACAAAGTGCCATTTCTCGTATAAGATAAATATCGTTACTTAGTAATACACTCAAATTAAGGAGGTTGTTTCATGGGAAAAGCAATATGGAAGCCGGGTACCGTACTTTACCCCGTACCTGTTGTTATGGTATCTTGCGGCACAGAGGAAAATGCGAATATTATTACTGTTGCATGGACGGGAACCATCAACAGTGACCCTGCAATGACCTATGTCTCCATACGTCCCTCACGTCACTCGTTCGAGCTAATCAAAAACAGCAAGGAGTTTGTAATTAATCTGGTCACGAAAGACTTGACCTATGCCTGCGACTTTTGTGGCGTAAAAAGTGGACGTGATATGGATAAATTCAAGGAAATGAAGCTTACTGCAAAAAAGGGCGAGAAAGTAGACGCACCGATTATCTACGAAAGCCCTGTAAACATTGAGTGCAAGGTAAAGGAAATCATTCCTTTGGGTACACATCATATGTTTTTGGCAGAAGTCGTTTCCGTTAGCGTCAGTGATGAATATTTAGACGAAACAGGCAAATTTCACTTTAATGATGCCGAACCTGTTTGCTATTCACATGGCGCATACTTCACCCTCGGTGAACAATTGGGTACCTTTGGATATTCCGTAAAAAAGCCGAAAAAGACAAGTAAATAAAAAGGAAATTGTATGATTAATTTAAGGGAGGATTTTTTGCAATGTTACGAATCACTGAACTCAATATCTATTCTATCGATAAAGGGGATGACAGCTGGGCCATCGAAGGGGAAATCTTATTTGAAGATGATTTAACCACTGCCTTTGAAGCAACCTATCTTGCAGATGAAGACGAATTAGAAAGCTTTTCCTTAGAATTGGATTTGGAAGAGGATTATGACGTACGCGCATTGAAAAAGCGGATTGTGGAAGCTGCAAATGACTTTGAGGATTAAAAAAAACGGCGATTGAAAAACAATCGCCGTTCAGTGTGTCGATAAAGTCAAAACCTTGAGGGCTTTGCCCTCAAACACCTACAAGGGTTTCGCCCTTGACCCGTTATAACCCCCATGAATATGCGGTTTATATATAAGTTTTTGGTCTTGCTTTTTACAAAAAGCAAGCAGGTTTGGGCGGCGCCCAAGGTTTTTCGACAGTCTGAACGGCGATTGAAAAACAATCACCGTTTTTAAATATACCTTCATATTATTTTTTTCGGGCAAAAATCAAGATAATCAGCGGAAACCAAATGAAAATTGATTCCATCTTTTTCGCCCTTTATGCCACTATCGTGGCTGGGCTTTCCATGTAAATGCCCATACACCACTTGTCTTATGGGATACTCCCTTATGATCTCCAAAAAGGCAGAGTCCTCCTGTTTGTCATTGACTGGCGGGAAATGCATCATCAAAAGAATTTCCTCCGCTCCCCGTTTCATTGCGCTGTCTAAAGAAAGCCTTAGCCTGATCTGCTCTCTTTCATAAAGCTTTTTATCCTGTGGGGTAAAACGGGTATCGTTGGGGCATATCCAGCCTCTTGTGCCGCAGATAAATATATTTTCATAACGGTCACAATCATTTTTTAAAAATCGCATTCCCTTATATTCTCTCTCTAATCTTGAAGCAGACTTCCACCAATAATCATGGTTTCCTTCCAGAAATATTTTCCGTC
>JAQUSU010000095.1 GCA_028710085.1 Anaerotignum sp. | reverse complement strand
AAATATAAAAACCTCAAAATTGCTGTTTTCCAACAATTTTGAGGTTTTTTATTATAGAAAACAGAATCTTCTTAATGTGCCAACGATTTTTTTCCCCATGGGCAGGCACGCCAAATCTTCCTCATTAATTCCACCAATCAAAAGCATTACCATCCCATAAATCCCCATTGCGAATACAATAGAAACTATGGTTGCCACTGCATTACTTGGGTAAAGCATCATAATAACGTGGTAAATCGCCAAAGAAGTTACTCCCATGGCAGTTGCCCCGGCAATTGGTTTTAAAAATGCGCCCATCATATCAAATTTAATCCCCGTAATTCTCGAAAGCATGATTACATCAAAAACAGCCGCCACCAAATAGCATCCCGTTGTCGATAAAACGGCCCCCAGTACATTTAATTCAGGTATTCCAATTAACAGATAGTTTAATAACACCTTTACGAATGCGCCTAGAATTGCTCCAATCACAGGCACCTTAATATGCCCTATTCCCTGCAAAATACCTGTTGCCGTCTGACATAGCGCAAGAAATAAAATTGAAATTGCGCCTACCATCAATAATGCACCGCCTGCTGGTGCCAACGGAAATAATAAATGAATGATCGGGCCGCCCAACACGCCAATCCCCACCGCCGCCGGAACAGAAATAATCATGGAAATACGAAAAGTTAAGTTCATTTTCCTGCGCACCTGCTTTAACTCCCTTAATTTCACCGAGGCTGCAATACTAGGCAATGCCGCTGTCGCCAAAGCCGTTGAAATTGAAACCGGCAGCGTTGTTAAGGTAACATACTTCCCTGAAAGCTGCCCATATAAATCCATGGCTTCATTGTGGGAAGAACCTGTATTTTCTAAAATACGGGTAACCATATTCATATCGATTAAATTGGTAATACTAAAAATCGCAGTTCCAGCAATAATCGGCCACGCCGTGACGAAAAGCTGTTTTGCGGTATCTATGCGGCTTTCTTCAAAGGATTGATGGCATCGCTTTATCTTCTTTTTGATGGTTGGTCTGATTAAAAAATAGCTAAACATAACCACCAAAAGCCCTGCAGCAGCACCAATGCCCGTTCCTGCAGTACCTCCTGCAGCACCCATTGGAATATTTTTCTCCCCAGCACTAACGCCAAAGCTCAAGAGTACATAGGCAAGATAAACACTGAAAAAAGCATTAAATATTTGTTCCACAATTTGAGAAATTGCCGTTGGAACCATCGTGTTCATGCCTTGGAAATAACCTCTGTAGGCCGACATAATTGCCACAATAAAAATAGTCGGCGAAAGGGTCAAAATGCAATAATAGCTTTCGGGTGCATTGGCAAACGTAGCAATTTGCCTACCAAAGACAGCAAGCAAAATTGCAAACAATAACCCTAACGATCCCGAAACAATCAGGGCACTTTGAAACACTCTATGGGCATTTCGATATTCCTTTACAGCAATTCTCTCAGATACCATTTTCGATATGGCAGCAGGCAAGCCCGCCGAGGAAAGTATCAGCAAAAAGGTATAGATATAGTAACCTGCACTGTAAATTCCATTTCCTTGATCCCCAATCATGTTCGTAAGAGGAACGCGGTAAACAAAACCTAAAAAACGTACAAGGATACCAGCCGTCGCTAAAATAGCGGCTTGCTTGACAAAGGAACCTTTTCTTTTTGTTCTTTCTGCCATATCGCACCTCTTGCTTTATCATCCTTAAAATTAGTTGCTGCGTCCTTTTTGCTTTCTGCGCAGATTGTTGTCCAAAATCTTTTTTCGCATACGCAGGTTCAATGGTGTTACTTCCAGCAATTCATCCTCGCTGATAAAATCCATACACTGTTCCAAAGACATGGGAATCGGCGTAGTCAAACGCAGAGAATCATCCGAACCTGAGGAACGAGTATTTGTCAGCTGTTTCTTTTTACATACGTTAATATCCATATCATCAACACGGGAATTTCTGCCAACGATCATTCCTTCATAAACCTTTATGCCGGCACCAATAAATAAGCTGCCTCTTTCTTGTGCATTATACAAACCATAGGTAATTGCATCTCCGCTTTCAAAGGCAACTAAAGAACCTTGCGCACGCATGGGAATTTCTCCCTTATAGGGTTGGTATCCTTCGAAAATTGAGTTTAATATACCATTGCCTTTCGTATCTGTTAAAAATTCATTACGATAACCAATCAGTCCTCTGGCAGGAATGATAAACTCCAAACGTGTGTATCCACCTTTTGCAGGATACATATTTGTCATTTCGCCTTTTCTGGAACCAAGCTTTTCGATGACATTTCCCACAAATTCTTCGGGCACATCAATCGTTACTAATTCCATAGGCTCACACTGTTTTCCGTCAATTTCTTTGAATAAAACTTCAGGCTTGGAAACCTGGAATTCATAGCCTTCGCGACGCAATGTTTCAATCAAAATGGAAAGGTGAAGCTCACCTCTGCCGGAAACACGCATACAATCCATGGATTCAGTATCTTCCACTCTAAGGCTTACGTCTGTGTTTAATTCTTTAAATAAACGATCTCTAATCTGACGGGAGGTAACAAATTTACCATCCTGCCCGGCAAAGGGACTGTCATTTACAGCAAAAATCATAGACAATGTGGGTTCGGAAATTTTCACAAAAGGCAATGCTTCGGGTTTTTCGGGAGAGCAAATGGTATCACCAATCATAATGTTTTCAATACCGCTGATTGCAACGATATTTCCTACGCTTGCCTCTTTAACTTCAACCCTTTGCAGTCCTTCAAAAAGATAAAGCTTTGTTATACGCAACTTTTTCAGTGAGTCTTCATCTTGCATATTTAAAACTACAACCTCATCATTTACATGGATTGAACCATTCTCAATTTTGCCGATCCCGATACGCCCAACATATTCACTATAGTCAATGGTGGAAATTAATGCCTGTAGAGGCACATTCAAATCCCCTGTAGGGCAAGGAATATGATTGATGATGGCTTCAAACAAAGGCATCATATCCCCTTCTCGAGCGTTGCAATCTGTGGAAGCATAGCCGCCTCTGGCAGAAGCAAAAACAAAGGGGGAATCCAACTGCTTTTCATTTGCATCCAATTCCATAAAAAGCTCTAATACTTCATCCACCACTTCATCAGGCCGCGCCTCGGGTCTGTCAACCTTATTCACGCAAACAACCACGGGATGGTTCAGCTCCAGCGCTTTACGCAACACGAATTTTGTCTGGGGCATAGGGCCTTCAAAGGCATCTACAACCAAAACAACACCGTCTACCATTTTCAATACACGTTCAACCTCGCCACCAAAATCCGCATGGCCAGGTGTATCTATAATATTGATTTTAGTATCTCCAAAATTTACAGCTGTATTTTTCGAAAGAATGGTAATACCTCTTTCGCGTTCAATGTCACCGCTGTCCATTACACGTTCTTGAACCACTTGGTTCGAACGAAAAATACCGCTTTGACGTAATAACTGGTCTACCAACGTTGTTTTACCGTGGTCGACGTGGGCAATAATTGCCACATTTCTAATATTTTCAATCTTTTGTTCCATAACAAACTCCAATCAAATTCTAATTTTTAAACATCATTATATTTTAGCACAGCCTTGTCCTCTATGCAATTATTCTTTTTCAAAAATAGCTGATTTTCTCTAAATTATTCTTAAAAGTCCAAATTTGAGATATTTTTAGGATAAATTCTTCAATTTTTATTGTAATTTCTTATTTACCAAACAGATTAATTTCTATAATATCAATGGTTCCTTAGACACTTCATTTTATACGGATAAAAACCCACCAAGAAATACTCCTGGTGGGGACAATTTAATACCTTTCAATTGCTTTATTAAGAACATCATTTTTCTTCAGTTCCATCCAGGTACGCTAAATAATTTTAAGCACAAATCATCAAATGAAAATTTTTCTTTTATTTGATGATTTGAAAATAATGAATTTTAACTGCTCTCCCATTCCAATCGGCTGTTCTCGCTTTTAAATGCACCTTCGTAATGCCATCTTTTAAATATCGATCCTCTTCATAATACGTCTCAGAATGGTTGTCAAGCTGAAAACAAAATTCGCAGTTTTTAAGCTTATCCCAAAATACCTGATAGCATCTTTCACCAACACAGCTATTTCTTTCTTGATTAATAATTTTGCATGCTACCTCATTGATATAAAGAATCTCGCTGGTAAAGGCATCACAGACAAATACGCCATCGGAAACATCATCCAAAACAGAAAAGGTCTGCTGCTGTATCTTCTCATTGAAAGGAGCTTCCATCCCTTCATAATAAAACAAGAAATGATCCTTTTGATTTTTTCTGGCATGAGAAAGCGCAATGTCAGCATTATTGAACATTTCCTCATAATTTGTTGCATGCTTTGGAGAAAGATAGACACCTACGGAGCAATCAATGGTTAGACTTATCCCTGAATTATCATATGCCATAGCATGACAAACTCGTTCAAGCTTCTGCTCTAATACCTGTCGTTCCATTTCAAAAGGGATAAACACCGCGAATAAATCCCCATCTACTCTAGCGATAAAATTCGTTTCGCTAAAAATAGCTTCTATCATTTTCCCTACGGCATGGATGACTTTATTCCCCACACTATACCCATGTGCAGTGTTTATTGTCTTAAAATGATCAACATCAATGAGGATAAAAATTCCAGAAAAATCTTGGTTTTGACTATAAAAATCTTGCATTCTTATTTTTAATTCCGTGTGATTTAAGAGCCCGGATAAAAAATCAACCTCTGCTCTATTTTTCATTTCAATAATTGCATCGCTAAATTTTACTTCTTTTTGCAATTGTACTACCTTCATTCTACATAAGGTGTTTTCTATCGTATTTTCCAAATTTTCCATAATATATGGCTTCACGATACAATGAAATGCGCCAAGTGAAGTTGCTTCTCTCACTAATTCTGTTGAAGAATGAATCGTAATCAGTGGGATGTCGTATTGCTTACATAAATGACTTATTTCCGCAATATGTTCTAATGTGATGTCTTTTGTAACAGATAAAATCAATATCCCAATGTTAGACTTTTGATCAAAAATATAATCCGTGGTTTCCTCCAGCGTATTTGTTTTTAATATTAAATACTTTTCGTCAAAAACGCTTTGGAACGCTTCGAATTCTTCAGAAGCCGTATCAAAAATTAACATATTTTTTCTCTCAGTATCTAACCGTAAAATGTTATGGGACAGCTTATTAGGTTCCTCTGCCATTTCTAAAGCACAATCAATATCGGTAAAATTCACTTGATTGATCAAAGATTCAAAAGAATCCATGGGCAACGGTTTTGAAAAGAAAAACCCCTGAACCCAATGGCACCCCAACAGCTTTAATAAATTCACTTGCTCCTCGGTTTCTACACCCTCGGCAACCACTTTCAGGTTCATCCATTTCGCAAGGCTAATGACAAAGCTCATAATATTTCTTTTATCTCTTGACCGATCATAGTTTTGTACAAACCTCATATCTAATTTCAAAACATCAATGGGTAGCTCCGACAACATATTAAGTGAAGAATAACCGCTTCCAAAATCATCCATTTCAATTATAAAGCCCAATTCCTTGAGTTGTTTCACTCCATGAATCATTTGCTCTGCGTTCTCAGTATATGCGCTTTCTGTAATTTCAAGATGGATATGACTTGGATCCAACCCATACTTGTTAAGCATAGAAATCAAAATCGTATTTAGATTAGAATTAAAGATATCCGCCCTCGATATATTGACCGAAACAGGGATTAGGGGGTTCCCCCGATCAATCCAAGACCGTACCCACTTACAGGTTTCTTCCAAAACATAAATATCCAATTCGGTAATAAAACTATTATTTTCAAATATTTGAATAAACTTATTCGGCGGTATCAAGCCTTTTTCGGGATGATTCCATCGAACCAATGCTTCAGCACTGCATATTCTTTCGTCCACCAAGTCATACTTTGGTTGAAAATAAACAACAAACTCCCTATTCTCTAAGGCAGATTTCATGTTTGATAAAATAAATTGCTCATTTAATAATTTTTGACGAATACTGTCGTCATAATATGCACAGTGTGCGCCGTATTTTCCTTTAATCGACTCCAAAGCAAGACACGCACAGGCACACATAATATTTGCAGGCACAGCTCTATCTTCTATTGCATATACGCCAAATTTGATTTCACTATGTAAATTTGAATTATACTGATTAATAAACTCTGCGCTTTCCAAAAACATTTGGTCACTGTATTCTTCCTGATGCGGAACCATGGATGCAAAGATATCTCCGCCGATTCTTCCGCATATTCCTGAGCCTTCTATTTTTTCTTGAATCATTTGTGCGACAAATTTCAAAAGGGCATCCCCTTCTTCTGAGCCAAACAATTCGTTGACCAATTTAAACCGTTCGATGTCACTACAAATGATATCATATTTTTTATCCGGATTTTTTTGCAAAATTTCCGTAACCGATTGGTAAAAAGGTTCTCTCGAATACAAACCTGTAAGCCTATCCCTCTGAGCAAAATCCAAAATCCTGGCTTTTTCACTATATAAAATAGCATTCACCACTTGTTGCCTTACGCCTTCAGCCGTAAAGGGCGGTTGAATAAAATTTTGTACACCCAAGGATTGCGCCTCTGCCTTGGTTTTTGAATCCAGCTCATCATTTCGAGCAAACAAAACAACAGGTATTTTGCGCAAAAAAACATCTCCGTTAAGCTCCGCCAACACTTCCATCCCATCTATATCAGGTAATGCGAATCGGAGCAGAATTAAAGAAATGCTTGGTCTCCTATTATGTAATAATTCAAGGGCTTCTTCTCCATTTTCAGCCTCCACTATTTTATACTGACAGTACAAAACTCGAGACAACATTTGTCTATTCATTTTATTGTCATCAACAATAAGGACATTTTTCATAAAAGGCACCGCAATATCCTCCTTAGTAATTTCTGGAAGCAAAATTTGAGATAACGATTGGTTCTAATCCATGTAAACACGACAATAATTTGCATATTAATTAATAAGTTTTTGTAGGAAATGACGAAAAAAAGTTTATATGGTTACATTTAATTTTTTTAAAAAATAATTTTGTTACATATTTCCATTAAATTTTAGCATTGATATCGACAAATGTCAACACTTTAACATATTAAATTGAATCATTTCTACCTTATAATAATTGTTTACCCTCAAATTGACTAACAAATAATTTTTGCGAAATTTGATTCAAAATAAAGCCTTATTTTCAGGCATAAAAATAAGGCTTCATAATTCAAAATACAAAGTATCCTTGCCTTGACAATACATCAACTACAAAAAAACCCATACCTGAGGTATGGGCTTTTGTAGTTGTAATGAAAATTACTGGAGTAACTGTAAAACACCCTGAGGTAACTGATTTGCCTGAGCAAGCATCGCCTGAGATGCCTGAGTAAGGATGTTATTCTTTGTGAATTCCATCATTTCGGCAGCCATGTCAACGTCGCGTACACGGCTTTCAGCAGCTGTCATGTTTTCACTTGCAACACCCAAGTTGTTGATTGTGTGCTCCAAACGGTTCTGGATAGCACCCAAGTCACCACGGGTAACAGATACAGTGTTGATTGCAGCTTTGATTTTATCAATTGCTGAGGAAGCGCTTGTCTGGTTTGCAACGGAAATGCCTGCAATACCCAAGGAATCAGAGCTCATATCGTCAACACTTACTGTAACCTTCTGATAGCTATCGCTAGTATCGCCAACCTGCAAGGTTAA
>JAQUSU010000094.1:2593-7799 GCA_028710085.1 Anaerotignum sp. | reverse complement strand
GCAATCAGTAAGCACTTAAACACCTTGCGTACCAGCAACCGCTACCGTACGCTGAAGGATAATTTCAAGCAGTTTCGGGATCAAGTTCCCCTTCTTGGAAAAGCAACTTATTTGGTTTTGGAAAAAGTTCGGGACAGCGCAAAGCTGCTGTTTTTAGAGGGAGCAGTTTTTGAGGAGTTCGGATTCAAATATATTGGGCCGGTGGATGGCCATAATTTAGAAGAAATGATAGAAATTTTTCAAAATGTTAAGGATATGCAGGAGCCCATTTTAATTCATGTAAAAACCACCAAGGGAAAGGGATATTTGCCGGCGGAAACGAATCCGGGACATTTTCATGGGGTTGGGCCTTTCGATATGAAAACGGGAAATGGAATCGGCAAAAGCAGCGGACCGAGCTGGTCTGCCGTTTTCGGCAAAAAAATGGTTGAGCTGGGCAAAAAGAACCCAAATGTGGTTGGAATTACAGCCGCAATGTGCAGTGGTACGGGATTTGAGGCTTTTCAAGCGGCCTTTCCCCAACGTTTTTTTGATGTTGCCATTGCCGAACAGCATGGTACTACGTTTTCCGCAGGCTTGGCAAGTCAAGGCATGGTGCCTGTATTTGCAGTATATTCCTCTTTTTTGCAAAGAGCGTATGACCAAGTGATTCATGATGTATGTATGGAAAATCTTCATGTTGTCTTTGCCATAGACCGTGCAGGAATTGTGGGTGCCGATGGCGAAACCCATCAAGGCGTTTTTGATCTTTCCTTTTTGACACACATTCCCAATATGACGGTGTTATCCCCCAAAAACGCTTGGGAATTGGAAGAAATGCTGGAGTATGCGGTGAATGTTTGCAAGGGGCCTGTTGCAGTGCGCTATCCTAGAGGAACGGCGGAAACGGGCTTTACGGAGCATAAACAACCGATTCAATTGGGGAAGGCAGAAGTGATACAAAACGGGAAAGGAATTGCGGTGTTGGCAGAAGGGCATATGCTTCATGCGGCACAAGAAGCCATCAAGCTTTTGGAGAAAGATGGCTTGGAACCCCCAATGCTTGTGAATATGCGCTTTATTTCTCCTTTGGATGAGAAGGTATTAGAGGAAATAACATTAAATTGTAAACATATATTTACGGTGGAGGATAATCTTCGAAAAGGCGGCTTTGGTTCAAAGGTTTTGGAATTTTACAGCGATGGCGGTTATCAGGTGAACGTTACCAACTTAGCTTTTCCTCATCAATTTATTGAACAAGGCTCCCAAAGCCAATTGTTTGCCCGTTACGGTTTGGATGGCGAAGGAATATATAAGAAAATGAAAGAAACAATAGGTGAAAACTATGGCAGATAAAGAAAGACTGGATGTCTTGCTGGTAGAACAAAAATTGGCGTCATCAAGAGAGCTGGCAAAAGCATATATTATGGCAGGCAACGTATACGTTGATGGAA
Organism: Anaerotignum sp.; assembly: GCA_028710085.1. Classification (GTDB taxonomy): domain Bacteria; phylum Bacillota; class Clostridia; order Lachnospirales; family Anaerotignaceae; genus Chakrabartyella. The sequence goes on along the minus strand of JAQUSU010000094.1, from coordinate 6,366 downwards.
TGAAAGAGGAAAAAGCCGGTACTAAGATTTCCGTTACGGCAAATATTGAGTTAAAGGCTCCCCAAATGAAATATGTAAGCCGGGGTGGATACAAGCTGGAAAAGGCGATAGATGAATTTGGAATTTCCTTGGAAGCCAAAATTTGTATGGACATTGGCGCATCCACGGGAGGCTTCACCGATTGTATGCTGCAAAATGGTGCCGCAAAGGTGTATTCCATTGATGTGGGCTACGGTCAATTTGCATGGAAATTGCGCACCGATGAGCGTGTGGTATGCTTGGAAAAAACCAATGTTCGTTATATTACCCATGAGCAGGTGCCGGATGCGGCGGATTTTGCTTCGATTGATGTTTCCTTCATCTCCCTAACCAAGGTCCTGCCGGCGGTTTTGGGTGTGATGCACGAGGAAGGGCAGCTTGTATGCCTGATTAAACCCCAGTTTGAAGCAGGAAGAGAAAAGGTTGGCAAAAAGGGTGTGGTAAGAGATATTGCAGTGCATAAGGAAGTCATTGATGCAATCGCAAATTATGCCCTTGCCCAAGGGCTTGGTATTTTAGCTCTTAGTTTTTCACCTATTAAAGGGCCTGAGGGGAATATTGAGTATTTAATATATTTAGATAAAAAGCAGCAGGGAATATCAAGGGAGGAAGTACATTTCCTGATTGAGGAAATTGTAGGCAAATCCCATGAAGTGCTTTGATAAAAAATGAGGTGGCCTATGAAAAAAATCGGATTAATTCCCAATATTGACAAGGATAAGGATTTGGCTGTAACAAAGCGTTTGGTAAGATATTTATTAGATAAAGGCTGCATTCCCCAGTTGCCTGAAAAAATAGCGGAGCAGGCGGGATTGGAAATGTATGCCCGAAAAGAGCTTGAAATTTACGAGCATTCGGATTTTATCATCTCTCTTGGGGGAGATGGAACCTTATTGGGCGTAGGCAGAAAGGCTTGTCAGTATAATACACCCATATTAGGGGTAAATTTAGGCACACTGGGATTTTTAACAGCGGAAGAAAAAAATCGGGCGGAATATGCTATTGATAAGGTCTTAATGGGCGACTATAAAAAGGAAAAAAGAATGATGCTCCAAACCTCCATTGCAACGGAGGATGGCCGTATCGAGGGGATTAATGCCCTCAATGATATTTGCATTACCCGTGGTATTTTATATAAAATATTGGAGTTTAACGTTTTTGTCAATGACGAATATGTAAATACCTTGCGGGCGGATGGCGTTATCATTTGTACGCCTACAGGCTCTACGGCATATAATTTATCTGCTGGTGGGCCCGTATTGAAGGCAGATGCCCAAATTATTGCCATTACACCCATTGCACCTCATACCTTAACTAGCCGTTCCATTGTTGTTTCCGCCGATGATACAATCACGGTAGAAGTCAATCCCAGAGAGGATACTGCTTTTACCATTAGCGCGGATGGTCAGGAAAGCTGGAGCTTAACAGGAAAAAAAGTTGTTCAAATTCGCAGAGCAAAGGTTTATACAACAATTATAAAAACAAATTCGCAGAACTTTTATGATGTGTTGCGTCATAAATTATCGAAATAAAATGACATAAGAAAAAGGAGGCGTGGGCTTTGAAAATTGCTAGACATGCAAAAATTCTTGAATTAATCGAAAACTATGAAATTGAAACGCAGGATGATTTGGTACAACGGTTGTGCGACGAGGGCTTTATGGTTACCCAGGCTACAGTATCCCGAGATATTCGTGAAATGAAGCTGACGAAAATTGCTACGGAAAAGGGGAGGCAGAAATATGCGGTAATTTCAGGAAATGACACGGAAATTACCGAAAGATTGACCCGCGTTTTTAAAGAAGCTGTGATAAAAATGGACTATGCCCAAAATATGATTGTGATTAAAACACTCGAAGGCATGGGCATGGCAGTTGCTGTTGCGCTGGACAATATGCAAAATACGGAAATTTTAGGCACAATTGCGGGAGATGATACGGTTTTTTGTGTGGTTCGCACCCATAATCAGGCGGCAATTATCATTGAAAAGCTATATCGCATTATTCATAGTGCCTAAGTGCTGATGAGGGGGAATGGCTATGCTTGAAAATTTACATATTAAAAATGTGGCTTTGATCGAGGAATGTCAGGTCTCTTTTGGCAAAGGTTTGAATATCCTGACTGGGGAAACAGGTGCGGGTAAATCTATGCTCATCGATTCCCTCCAATTTGCGTTGGGCGGAAGAATGGGGAAAGATTTCTTGCGGAAGGATCAAAAAATGGCTCTGGTTGAGGCGCTTTTTTCCGTAAAGGATCGTAATTTTTTGAATAAGCTTGAGGAAAGCGGCATCGAGCCTGAAGAGGATGCGACCGTATTGATTACCCGAACCCTTAATGATGCGGGGAAATCGGTATGCCGTATTAACGGAAGCACTGTAACGGTGAGTATGCTGCGGGAATTGGCTGGCGATTTGATTGATATTTATGGACAGCATGAGCACCAGTCCCTTTTAAACCCATCAAAGCATATCCGCCTGTTAGACAGGTTTTGTGGCGGTGCGTTTGAAAAGGTTATGGGATCGTATCAAAAAAGCTACGAAAAGAAGAAAGAAATTGACAAACAGCTGGAAGAGCTTATGGGAGATGAAGCCCAAAGAGAGCAGCGTTTGGATATTTTAAATTTTCAAAAGGATGAAATTGAAAATGCTGTATTAGTAGCAAATGAAGAAGAGGAGCTTGTGGAAACAAAGAAGCGCCTGTCTAATATGGAGCGTTTGATTCGCTTCGCAAATGAAAGTGCCGATCTTTTGTATGATGGCACGGATGATATGCCTTCTGCTTGTGATAACCTCAGTGTGGCGGTGTCAAAAATAAGGGAGTGCTCCGCTATGGATTCAACCTTGGGGGATTTTTATAATGACCTGGAGGATGTCTATGCAAGGCTAGAGGATATTTCAAGGGAAGTTAAGAGATATGCGCAGAATTTGGAGGATGATCCGGCGGAATTAGAAAGAGTGGAGGATCGGCTCCAAACGATTTATAAAATGAAGCGTAAATATGGCGGAAGTGTAGAGGCTGTTTTGCATTTTTATGAGGAAATCACAAAAGAAATTGAGTTTTTCTCCAATAGTCAGGAAAAGGTATTGCAATTAACGGCTGCAAGGGAAAAAGAACAGCTTATTTTGGAAAAAACTGCCCGTGAATTGACTGCCTTGCGTGAAGAGGCAGCAGAACGGGTAGGCAAGCAAATTGAAGCTTCTTTGAAGGATATGGAAATGAAAAATGCCAGGTTTTACATACAGGTGATGCCAAGAGATGAATGGAACGCTATGGGAAAGGACAAGGTGGAGTTTTTAATTTCGCCAAATAAAGGTGAAGATCTAAAGCCCCTTGCGAAAATTGCCTCAGGCGGGGAAATGAGCCGTGTTATGCTGGCGTTAAAAGCTGTTTTGGTGGATGCGGATGAAATCGAAACATTTATCTTCGATGAGATTGATACGGGGGTCAGCGGCAAAACTGCAGCAAAAGTAGGGAAAAAGATGAGCTTGATTGGTGAAAAACGACAGGTTCTTTGCATTACCCATTTGCCTCAAATTGCTGCAATGGCAGACAAGCATTTTCTCATTGAGAAAGAAACGAAAAACGACCAAACCATTACTATGGTGAAAAGCTTGGAGGAGGACGCTTCCATAGCCGAGGTTGCCCGTCTTATAGGTAGCGCAGAGGTAACAAAAGCTACCTTAACGGCTGCACAGGAATTGCGCGCGGGCAAGATTGGTTCATAATTTAAAAAA
>JAQUSU010000094.1:0-2493 GCA_028710085.1 Anaerotignum sp. | reverse complement strand
GCCGCGAGAGGAGAATTTTTATGCAAACAAAAATATATATGGACAATGCAGCAACAACCCCTGTAAGGGATGAAGTGTTTGACGCCATACTTCCTTACTTTAAAGAGTATTACGGAAATGCATCAAGTGTGTATAGTATTGCAAAAGAAAGTAAAAAAGCGTTAGAAAAAGCAAGAGAACAGGTTGCAAAAGGAATTGGTGCAAAAAAAGAAGAAATTTATTTTACTGCTGGTGGCTCTGAAAGTGATAACATGGCTCTTCGTGGGATAGCAGAAGCCTTAAGAAATAAGGGAAACCACATTATCACAACGAAAATCGAGCACCATGCGATTTTGCATACCTGCGAGTATTTGGAAAACCATGGTTATGAAGTGACTTATTTACCCGTAGATGACTTTGGAAAAATTCGTTTAGAAGAGCTGGAAAACAGCATTCGCCCCGAAACAATTTTAATTTCTGTTATGTTTGCCAACAATGAAATCGGTACCATTCAACCAATCGCAGAAATTGGAAAAATAGCCGAAAAGCATGGCGTTTTATTCCACACGGATGCGGTGCAGGCAGTTGGTCATGTTCCTATTTATGTGGAAGAAATGAAAATTGATTTACTCTCTATGAGCGGGCATAAGCTGGGTGCGCCAAAGGGAATCGGTGCCATTTATATTCGTAAGGGCGTTCCCATAGAGTCATTGATTTTTGGCGGGGCTCAGGAAAAGAAAAAACGTGCAGGTACGGAAAATATTCCGGGTATTGTTGGGTTAGGAAAAGCTGTTGAGCTGGCCACAGGGGAAATGGAGATTGAAACAAAACGCTTGCTTCACCTAAGAGATAAATTGATTTCCGGTATTTTGGAAAAGGTTCCTTATAGCCGTTTGAATGGGCACCCAACAGACAGATTGCCGGGTAACTGCAATATTTCTTTTTCCTATATCGAAGGAGAATCTATGCTGTTGTTATTGGATGCATTGGGTGTTGCAGCCTCCAGCGGATCTGCCTGTACGTCTGGTTCTTTGGATCCCTCTCATGTGTTGATGGCAATTGGTTTGCCCCATGAGGTTGCCCATGGTTCTTTACGATTGACGTTAGACCGCATGAATACAGAGGAAGATGTTGATTTTGTATTGAAAAAAATTCCTGAAATTGTTCAAAAATTAAGGGATATGTCTCCATTATACGAGGAAATTGCAAACAAAAAAGCTTAAGCTTGGATGACAAAGGAGGAAATGCAAATGGAATACAGCGAAAAAGTAATGGATCATTTTATGAACCCAAGAAATGTTGGTATCATTGAGGACGCAAGCGGCGTTGGACAGGTAGGCAATGTAAAATGCGGTGACATTATGAAGGTTTATTTAAAAATAGAAAACGGTGTCATTGAAGATGCGAAATTTAAAACCTTTGGGTGCGGCGCCGCCGTGGCAACAAGCTCGATGGCTACAGAATTGGTGAAAGGGAAAACGGTACAGGAGGCTTTGGCAGTAACAAATCGGGCAGTGATGGAGGCCTTAGATGGATTGCCCCCTGTGAAAGTGCACTGTTCCTGTCTTGCAGAGGAAGCGCTTCACGCGGCTTTATGGGATTATGCCCAAAAGAATCAAGTTGAAATTCAGGGGTTGAAGGCTCCTGTGGAGGATATTGATGAATTGCACCTTCACGAAAATGTAGATTAAAGAATATAGAAAAAGGGTAGCTGTCTTTTCATGGCTATCCTTTTTTATTGTGGCAACATCCCACAATTTGTCGCAGATGCCTTTGGCACCCGTTTGCTTGTAGCTTGACATGCACAATTAGGCGGTATTACCCCTGAAAAGCTTAATGCTATAAATTTTTTATGCTAAAATTATTTTGCAACAAACAATAAAGGCATCATTACTTTCCTATGAGAAAATGAAAATAAAAATTTTTATGCTATTTTACTTATATTTACAATAATTTTTCAAAAAACTGCTAATAATAAAGCTTGATTTTAGTGTAAAGTGCCGAATGTTTTTTTTTGCATTTAATTATAAAGGAAAATCCGTACAAGTGAAGAATGATAATAGATGTATATGTTGTTAAAAACATATTATGTATACGCAAATATACAAATCGGCATTTTCGCCATTAAATTGAATCAGGAGGTTGGTATTATGAAAAATTACACTGCAGACAAAGTAAGAAACGTAGCTCTATTGGGTCACAGCGGTTCCGGCAAGACAACATTTGCCGAAGCAGCTCTTTTCTTCTCAGGCGCAACAAAGCGCTTTGGAAAAGTTGATGAGGGCAATACCGTTAGTGACTATGAAGCAGAAGAAATTCGTCGTAAGGTATCAATCAATTCATCTGTATTACCCGTTGAGTGGCAGGATACAAAAATCAACTTCCTAGATACACCAGGTTATTTTGATTTTGTTGCGGAAGCCAAAATGGCTATGAGCGTTGCTGATACAGCGTTAATTATGGTTTCAGCAAAGTCAGGCGTTGAGGTTGGAACGGAAAAAGCTTGGGAATATA
>JAQUSU010000093.1 GCA_028710085.1 Anaerotignum sp. | reverse complement strand
CCTTACCAAGGCGACGCTCTACCTACTGAGCCATATCAGCATATTATAAACTTTTCTAACCAGCAAGATATCCTTATGGTAAAAATTATGGTAAAAATATTTCGCCAGCCCGTATATAATATCATATTGTTTTGGTTTCGTCAATATTTTTTTCTTCTAAAAAACGTTCGAGCTTCTTTTTCACACGCTGTAATGCATTATCAATAGATTTTTCGTTTTTCCTCAAGTTTTTTGCAATTTCAAAATAACTTCTGCCCTGCAAATAAAGGGCAAGCACCTTGGTTTCAAATCCACTTAAGTTCTTAACCATCTGGGCTTCAATAAAACTCTTGTTTTCTTGTCCAATTAACAAAACCTCAGGATTCAACAATTCCCCCTCCTGAAGCAAATCAATATAAGTCTGCTCCGATTCCTCATCAAAAACAGGCTTATTTAAAGAAATATATGAATTTAAGGGCTGATGCTTGTGTCTGGTTGCTGCTTTAATCGCAGTAATCATCTGTCGATTCACACACAATTCCGCAAAACCACTAAAGGATGCATTTCGCTCAATATTATAATCTCGCACAGCCTTATATAGTCCAATCATTCCCTCTTGGATAATGTCCTCACTATCAGCTCCAATTAAAAAATAGACTCTGGACTTCGCCTTCACAAGGGGCTTAAATTTGTTCATCAAATATTCTTCTGCCTGTGTATCGCCTTGCTGTGCCATGAAAGCCAATTCCTCATCCTTATAGGCCACAAATTTTATCTTATTTTTATCTGCGGCCATAACCGCCCCTTGGGCTTCATCTACTTTTTTCTCCGCAATGCTTCTATCCATTCCAACGCCTCCTGGTCAAGATGATCTGCTAACAAATTATTCTTTGGCGGCCGGTTTTCAATAAATCTCTCTCTTAAAGAATCTGCTTCCGTTTGAATTTCCGCTCTTAATTCCTTTGCTGTCATTCTGGCTGCGCCCTGCCCATAGATGATGAGCTGCTCAAGCCCATCCCCCGTGGCAACACGAACCCTGTAATGCTTTGGCATGGCTGTAACGACTCTTTCAATATAACGATCCGCCGTTTCCGCCTCTTTGGTATAAACAACATAAATATTGTGATAAGTGTATACAGTCCCTATATTTCCCTTTACCAAATATCCATCAAAAACCAATATTATTGTGGTATTCTTTACACCTTTATAGTTGGAGAGAATATCCATAAGCTTTTGCCTTGCACTTTCCAAGCTTACATCCCGCATCAGCTCTTTTAAGTCATCCCAAGCATGAATAATATTATACCCATCTACCAATAAAAATTCCTTTTGCAAAAGCTTCCCCTCCATTCTGTCATATTATACACAATAGAGTAACATACTTTGTCGCTTTTTGCAAAACCACTATTTTCTGAAATTAAATTCTTACTGTTTTCCAAATTTTCTCTGGCGCACTACCTCATACATCAAAAGTCCTGCCGCTACCGATGCATTCAAAGAAGCTATCTGTCCATACATAGGGATAGAAGCGGTAAAATCGCAATTTTCCTTAACCAAACGACTTACGCCTTCGCCCTCGCTACCAATTACCAAAGCCAAAGGCCCCTTCATATTGGTATCGAAATAATCCAGCCCCTTCATATCCGCACAGGCAATCCATAGCCCTTCCTTTTTTAGGTTTTCCATGGCTTTTACAATATTGGTAACCCTGGCAACAGGCATATATTCCATGGCACCTGCGGAGGTCTTACCCACCGTTGCATTTAGCCCCACAGAACGCCGCCTGGGGATAATGACACCATGCACCCCTGCACACTCCGCCGTACGCAAAATTGCCCCTAAATTATGGGGATCTGTAATGCCATCCAGTAAAAGAATAAACGGCTCTTCCTCTTTTTCTCTGGCAATTTTCAAAATATCCTCCACCTCAACATATTCGTGGGCAGACACCAAGGCAATGATGCCTTGATGATTTTTTGTCTGGGAAAGCTCGTCCAATTTCTGGCGGCTTACCTCCTGAATGACAACACCTTTTTCCGTTGCCATAGCAATAATTCGCTTGATGCTACCTTCTAAATTTCCTTTTAGCACCAAAAGCTTTTCCATATCTCTACCGCTTCTTAAAACCTCCAAAACGGCATTTCTTCCCTCTACTTGATTTTCGTTAAATTCTCTCTCTATCTTTTCCACAGAAAAACCTCCTGTTTTTTTCTATACTAAACCACTCCACTTCCTCTTTTGCCTTTCGGCTCTGGTCGGTCGCTTCGTATTCGGCTCGAAACTCATCAAATGTGGTTGTCTTTTTCACTTCGTGAAAAACCGTTCGTTTCTCTCCACTGCGAAAGCCGAAGGAACAGGCCTCTATCCCTCCTTCGGCTTATTTTTACTATTATTTTTCTATTATATCCGCCATACCTAAAGAAAACAAGCTAATTGCCCGCTGTTTTTCGCCTTTTAGATACAAATATCCAAATAATGCTTCCAACCCCGTGGCATGACGGTAATCCATCAAGTCTGCATTTTTCGGTGTGGTAAAGGACTTTGCATTTCTTCCCCGCCGAAAAACCGCAGCTTCTTCCTCTGTAAATTCCTCCGCAATACGAAAATACATCTGGGCTTGCGCCTTGGCATTCACCAAGTCCTTCGCCTTTTTGTGCAAACGGTTGACTGGAGCATTACCGTCTGTTAACACCGTCAGCCGCGCAAACATTTCGTATACAGCATCCCCTATATAAGCAAGGCCAAGCGGAGACATCCCTTTGGGGTCAACCTCCCCTGCGCCGCCTAAAATTAAATCAAGCTCTTGTAAATCCATACTTAACCTCTAAACCATTGAACACCCTGGCGTGTGTCCTTAATGGTAATGCCCATGGCTGTCAATTCATCTCTAATTGCATCGGCAGCAGCAAAATCCTTTGCTTTTTTTGCCTCTGTTCTTTTCGCAATCAAGGCTTCAATTTTCTCTGTATCTTCATCGGAAATACTGTCCTCGTTAATTTCCGCAACGCCTAATACAGTGCACAAATGATCCAGCATATCCTGAATTTTCATTGCATATTCCTTAGAAGCACCGGCTTTCACCGCAATATTGCTAAAACGAACCAATTCATATATTACGGAAATGGCATCGGCAGTATTAAAGTCATCGTCCATTGCCGCCTCAAACTGTGCCTTATAGCCTTCCAAATCCTTTTCCTGCTGGTTCTCTTCATCGGTCATTTTACCCTCAGGAGCGTTTTGAATGAAGAAATCCAGCTCTTTTCTCGCATTTACAATTCTATCCAGGCCATTCTGGCAAGCCTGCATTAAGTCTCGGCTAAAGTTGATAGGACTTCTATAATGACCGTTTAAAATGAAGAAACGAATCACTTCATAAGGGAACTGTGCGGCAATATCTCTTACCGTAAAGAAATTCCCTAGGGATTTCGACATCTTTTCGTTATCCACGGTAATAAAACCATTGTGCAGCCAATATTTCGAAAATTGGCAGCCGTTGCAAGCCTCGCTCTGGGCAATTTCATTTTCGTGATGGGGGAAAATCAAATCCTCTCCGCCTGCGTGAATATCAATACTATCGCCCAAATGATGCTTTGCCATAACGGAGCACTCAATATGCCAGCCCGGTCTACCTTCACCCCAAGGGGAAGTCCAACTGGGTTCGCCTACTTTTTTAGGCTTCCAAAGGACAAAATCCGTAGGGTTTTTCTTCGCATCGTCAACGGAAACACGTTCACTGCCACCAGCAATCAATTCGTCTAAATTTTTACGGGATAGCTTTCCATATTCAGGGAATTTCTTTGTGTCATAATACACCGTGCCATGATCCTCATAAGCAAAGCCCTTTTCAATCAGCTCTTTCACCATCTGGATTATCAAATCCATTTCCTCTGTTACACGAGGATGAATGGTCGCCCGCTTTACGTTCAACCCATCAGCATCGTGGAACGCTTCTTGGATAAATCTGTTAGAAATATCCTGCATGGTGCTATTTTCTTTATTTGCACGGTTAATAATTTTGTCATCCACGTCAGTAAAATTCTGCACATAGGTAACCTCATAACCCTTGTATTCCAAATATCGTCTTACTGTGTCAAAAACAACGTAAGGCCGTGCATTCCCAATATGAATAAAATCGTACACCGTAGGGCCGCAAACATACATTTTTACCTTGCCTTCCTCCATGGGTACAAACTCTTCCTTCTGTCTGGTTAGCGTATTATAAACCTTCATATGTCTCATCCTTTCTGTCTCAATCATTTTTTAGAAATAAAGTTTTCTATATTCAAGCATAAAATTATACAGCAACGTTGCCTGCCGTTATTTTCCATTCTGAGAAAAATTCCATTACAAATAATTTTTCTCTCCTTTTGTAATTATATCATATATTCCTTAAAAATACTTATATTTTCCAATGGATTATTAAGATTTATACTGCTCTTCTTTTGCAGCCTGTCAATTCTTCAGGTGCTACGGGATTCATGCGCACTCCGTCTTTTCTTACTACCATTACTGGTGAGCCTACTGCAGTCACATTCTCGGGAATGTCCTGAATTACAACGGAGCCGGCGCCGATTTTTGTATTTTTTCCGATGGTAACCGGTCCCAAAACAATGGTGCCTGCGCCAATCATCACATTATCCTCAACCGTGGGATGACGTTTATTTTTATCCTTCCCAGTTCCGCCTAAGGTTACCCCATGATACAGCATCACATTATCGCCAATTTCCGCTGTTTCGCCGATTACAATGCCCATTCCATGATCAATAAAGAAATTCTTTCCAATGGTTGCTCCAGGATGGATTTCAATTCCCGTAATAAAACGGGAAAATTGAGATATCAATCTTGATAAAAAATAAAAATGTTTTTTATACAAAGCATGGGCAAGCCTATGGTTAATGACCGCCCAAAAGCTGGGGTATAAAAAAACCTCAATATTGCTTTTGATTGCAGGATCTTTTTCTTTTATTACTCTAATCGCATCTTTCAACATAAAAATTCCTCCTATTATGAAAATTTTCTCGATATAATTTGTCGGCCAATAAAGCCATTTTCCCATTGCTCTGAGGGATTTTCAAAGAAAAAAGAAATAAAAAAAGCCTCGTCCTTATACAAATAAAGACGAAGCTATATACGTTCTCCGCGGTTCCACTTTAATTAGATGGCCATCACCATCTCACTTTGGGACTGTAACGTTGTCAGCGGATACAGGCTACTAAAAAATTCGCCTGCTCAGTTCAGGAACGCACTTCATCCTCCCCGACCTATAAGCGACTCCCACCCATGTATTTTAAGATGCTGACAGTCAAAACCATGCTTCCATGTTCTCAAATCTCATCACCTTGCACCAAGGCCGCTACTCTCTGCTAGGCAAGAAAAGGACTACTCTTTTCCATCATAACCTTTTTCTTATTTATTTTTCGTTTATCAGGCAAACTGCCGTAGCAGCAATGCCTTCTTGTGCTCCCGTAAAACCCAAACCCTCTTCTGTTGTGGCTTTCACATTGACTTGATCCATATTTATTTCCAAAACACGGGCAATATTCTCACACATTTTAGGAATATATGGTGCCAATTTCGGTTTTTGAGCAATAATTGTTGCGTCGATGTTTATTATACAATATCCTTTTTGAGAAATCAAGTATAAAACCTTGGAAAGTAATTTTAAGCTATCCGCCCCTTTATACTCCCCATCAGAATCAGGAAAATGCTTCCCAATATCGCCCAGTGCAGCCGCCCCTAATAGCGCATCCATTACGGCATGGAGCAAAACATCGGCATCCGAATGTCCCAAAAGGCCCTTTTCATGGGGTATTTCAACACCACCAAGAATCAGCTTGCGTTCCTCCACCAATTTATGCACATCATATCCAGATCCAATCCGCATACTTTCTACCTCTCTTTCAACATATGCATAGATAAAATTAAATTACCTATCCCGTGCAATTTTTAATTTTTCTATGCACCCTACTATACGCTACCTTAAAATATCTGTCAATATTTATAAGAAAAGATTTAAAATATGCAAAAAATTCATAATTCCTTGATCCACATTAACGGATAAAATTGGTTCTTTGGGATTTGTCAAATTTAGGCAGTTCAATTCCATGTTCTTTGCCGCACGCTATATTCTTCAACATCCAAGCCATATTTAATCCAATGTTACGCATCGTTTGCAACCCTTCCAAATCTTGCAGCACTTCCTCTGGGAAATTGCCGTGCACCATATTCCAATAGCTAGATGCAACAACAGGCATCATGGCAATTGTAAAATATTTATTGATTACATCAAAAGAAGCTGTAGTGCCCCCACGTCTTGCCGAAACAACTGCCGCAGCCGGTTTAAAATAAAATGGATGCTTGACGGAAGTTGAAGAACAGTAAAATGCTCTATCCAAAAAAGAAAGCAGCCGTCCGCTGGGATGGGCATAATACACCGGAGAGCCAAAAATAAAACCGTCCGCTTCCTTGGCCAATTCTACAAATTTATTTACGTCATCATCAACAAATATGCACTTTCCATCGTGACATTTGCCACAGCCAATACAGTCTCTGATAGGTTTAGCACCTAATTGAAAAATTTCATATTCCACGCCCTGTTGTTCCAAAGCCTTCCCAACCTCTGTGAGCGCTGTAAAGGTACATCCCTTGAGATTTGAACTTCCATTCACCATTAAAACTTTCATATTATTAGCCTCCTTTTACACACTTTACATTTTTGAGCTATTTATTCTCATAATGTATTTTTAAAACGATTTCCTACTTTATTTTTTCAGTTTAAAATATCATAGCATTTAAATAGAAAAAAATATATTGAGATATTAAATTTTTCTATCATGTTTTCAATCATATGTCACTCCTTCTACCAGAAGAATAACAATATTTTAAATTTATGATATTTATTATTTAATAATAATTTTTATTAATAACTATTGACATTCAATTATCAGTCTTTTATAATGCAAATATCATCAGATTATATATTAGCTTATGTATTGCTGATTTCATTTTCACTTATCCATTCTTTTTAAATAAGGAGGTATTATTATGCAACAAGAAAACAATTACAGCATGCCCCTCATCGGTGACGAAGCCCCCGCTTTTTCTGCAACAACAACACAGGGCAAAATTAATTTTCCTGCTGACTACAAGGGTAAATGGGTTATCCTTTTCTCCCATCCGGCGGACTTTACCCCTGTTTGCACAACTGAGTTTATGACATTTGCGTCAATGATTGATGAATTCAAGGCGCTAAATACCGAACTCATTGGTCTCTCCGTGGATTCTTTATATGCACACATTGCATGGCTGCGCAGGATCCAAGAAATTGAATATAAGGGCATGAAAAATGTTGAAGTAACCTTCCCACTTATTGAAGATATTCGCATGGAAGTTGCCAATAAATTTGGCATGATTCAACCAGGTCAATCAAACACGCAAGCTGTTCGTGCAGTTTTTGTAATTGATCCAAATAGTATCATCCGCACAATTCTTTACTACCCACTTTCAACAGGCCGTAATTTTGACGAAATTAAACGTATCATTCTTGCTTTGCAAAAAACTGACAAAGATGGTGTTGCTACCCCCGCCAATTGGCGTCCGGGTGAAGACGTTATTGTTCCAACTGCGGGCTCTTGCGGTGCAGCAAAAGAACGTATGGAAACTCAAACAAATGATCAATATTGCATTGATTGGTTTATGTGCCTAAAAAAAGATAAATAAGAGTATTTAAATGTATTGGCTCTATAATAAATGTTGGGGTGGTTCATTCATTCCCAACATTTTTTTGCAAAAAAAGATGCACTTACAATCAAAATCCTTCAAAATGTTAGTTGC
>JAQUSU010000013.1 GCA_028710085.1 Anaerotignum sp. | reverse complement strand
CAAGAGGCAGAGGCAATGCTTGGGCGGCTGTTAAAGCTGGAAAACCCCTTTACATGCCCTCACGGACGCCCCACCATTATTGAGATGACAAAATATGAGCTGGAAAAGAAATTTAAACGAATCCAGAATTAAAGGGTGATAGAATGAAAAAACCTTTTGTAATTATTGGAGGCCCTACTGCTTGTGGAAAAACCGCAATGTCCATTGAATTAGCAAAACGGATCAACGGAGAAATCATTTCTGCCGATTCTATGCAGGTATACCGATTTATGGATATTGGCACAGCCAAGGTGACGGAGGACGAAAAGCAGGGAATTCCCCATTATTTGGTGGACGAGCTATATCCTGATGAGGAATATAACGTCATGATTTTTCAGCAAAAAGCAAAGGCCTATATGAATCAAATTTGGGAAAAAGGGAAAATCCCTATTTTAGTTGGCGGTACAGGCTTTTATATTAACGCTTTACTGTATGACAATGAGTTTACGGAAACGGAGAACGATTCGTCATTTCGGGAAGCTTGCTATGCCCAGGCAAAAAACGAGGGCCCTGAGGCTTTGTTCCAACGGCTCAAAGAGGTTGACCCCGAATATGCCGAAATCATTCATGCAAATAATATTAAGCGGGTGGCTCGTGCTCTGGAATATCATTTCCTAACGGGAGAGAAGTTTTCAAAACACAATGCGGAGCAAAAACAAAAGGAAAGTCCTTACAATGCCGCCGTAATTATTTTGACGATGGAGCGGCAAAAGCTGTATCAACGTATTGACCAAAGAGTTGATTTGATGATGGCGCAAGGCTTGTTGGATGAAGTGAAAAATCTTTTGGAAAAAGGTTATTCCCCCGATTTGGTTTCCATGCAGGGGTTAGGGTATAAGGAGTTTATTCCTTATTTTCAAGGAGAATCTACCTTAGAGGAGGCTGTGGAGCAGTTAAAAAAAGGCACGCGCCATTTTGCAAAAAGACAGCTTACATGGTTTCGCGGACAAATTGATGGCTTGTGGGTGGATTTATCCAAGGCTGATTTCGATATGGCAATGACTGATGTTTTAGCCTATATGAAAGAAAAGAATATTTTAGAATAATACTTGAATTTTTTTGTAGAAGTATAAGAGTAATCCTTTTATTTAATACGCTTTTTGGATTGCCTTTTATAAATGGTGTCAGATCGGTGAAGTTTCAAAAAAAATAGGAAAATTGAGTGAAAGAAAGGATATGCGGAATGAAAAAGCAATTTTGCAAAAAAATCGTCTTGTTACTAGCGTTAACCTTATCTTTGGGGATTGCAGGGTGTGGTAAGGAAGATGCACCAACACCTGAAAACACGGAAAATACAGCCCAGGAGGCCAACCCCCTTGATACTGCTGCCCCGACGGGCACTTCTGTGCTGCAAACAGCCTTTATGCAGGCGGATAATGCGCCGGAGGTTTCTGCACAAACAGCAATTTTAGTGGAAAATTCATCGGGGACAATCCTTTTTGAAAAGGATGCAAAGGAAAAGATGTATCCAGCCAGTATGACTAAAATGATAACAGCCCTTGTGACGATGGATTATTTGAAACCCGATGAGTTGATTACCGTTGGAAGCGAAATCAATGAGGTATCTCTTGATTCTAGTAAGGCCGGTCATATTCTGGGAGAAACAATAACCGTTAAAAATTTAATTCGCGGGTTAATCATTCCTTCGGGCAATGATTCTGCCAATGTTTTGGCAGCGGCGGTAGCAAAAAAAGTCCAAAACAATGCGAATCTGACTTTTGCGGAAAGCCAGGAAATTTTCGCAGGCCTTATGAATGAAAAGGCAAAGGAATTGGGTGCTGTTAATACTCATTTTACCAATGCCCATGGATATCATGATGAAAATCATTACAGCTGTGCCTATGATATGGCATTGTTTGCCCGTGCCTATCTTGGAAATAGCACGTTGGAAGAAATTGCAAATGAAAAGAGCTTTGCAGGTAATGGCGCGGATAATATGTTTGCCCAGGGTGAGGGAATGAAAACCCAAAATTACGCTTGGAAGAGCCATAATCTTTTGATTACTGACAATGAATATAATTATAGCTACGCAGCAGGCATTAAAACTGGGTTTACTGATGAAGCCGGTGATTGTGTATCGGCGGCGGCCAAAAAGGAGGGGGAAACACTAATTGCCATCATCTTCAATTCCGTCGATCCTGAGCGTTGGCAGGATGCTAAAAATTTATTCGAATTTGGTTTTAATGAATATGAGAAGGCGGAACTTGGCAAGGCGGCTGAGGTTTTGGAAGTGATGCCTTTGATCAAACATAACCGCTTGGAGGGTGATACCCTTGATGTTGTATTTAATCAAGATGTAGTAACATATCTTCCAGCAGGAATTTCCGATAAAGTGCAAAAGACGATTGTATATGACGAAAATTATTTGGAAGTAAATAAGGATGGTATTTCCAAATTGAAAGCGCCGATTGCCAAAGATGCAAAAATCGGAACTGCTTCCTTCCAAATTGATGGAAAAACGGTTTTATCTGAGGATGTATATGCAGGGCGTGAAGTAACGAAGGGAACGATTTGGAGCGGTATTAAGTATTTCTTTAAAAACTTTACCTCTATTGTTTTTTCCAAGAAAGGATTAACCGGCCTAGCAATTATTGTGGCTTTGGTTATTCTGCTTTATATCATTTTCCGTATGATAAGCAGACGAAAGAGAAGATACACACGAGGATATACGTTCCAGCATCCTTCTTCTGGGAAGAGCAGAAGAAGACGCAAAAGATTTTAATTCAGTTTTCCTGTGGTATTTCCTTAATTCGCAACTTTTAAATAGAGTAAATAAAAAGCTGGTATCAGTTATATTTGACACCAGCTTTTTTATGTATTTTTGTATGAAAAAGTTATAAATAATTAAATATATTCGTGTTTTTTAATATAACAAATTCCTATTGCCGTAGGTCCGGCATGGGTGCCTATAGTGATTCCAACTTGCGCCAAAGGAGGGGAAATAAACTCAAAGCCTTCGGCAATTAATTCGTTTGCTAATTCCTCGGTTGCCGCTTTTCTTTCTTTTTCCGCATAAATTAAAAGTAAGCGATACTGTTCTTTTTTATCACCAATTTCCTGACGTGTCATGTCCATAATGGTACGAAGGGCTTTTTTGTGGCCGCGCACCTTGCTTTCTGGGAATAGCTCACCATGCTGTGCAATAATAATCGGCTTAATGTTTAAAATGGTTCCTGCCAATGCCGCGGCTTTCCCAATCCTTCCGCCTTTTTGCAAATGCTCCAAAGAATCAACGGTGAAGTTAATTTTGGTCGTTTCCTTAAGTGCATCAATTTTTTCTAATTGCTGCTCCAAGGTGAAACCTTTGTTTCGCATGCGAATTGTTTCCCAAACCAGTAAGCCTTGCACACCGGTAACATTTCGGGAGTCTAAAACTTCAATTCGGGCCTCGGGAAATGCCTCAGCCAAAATATTTTTTGCATTCACTGCGCTCTGGTAGGAGCCGCTGAAATTTGCGGTTAAGCACAAACAGAGAATATCCTTTCCTTCTTTTAAATAGGGCTCAAAAACATCTAAGTAATCTTGTATGGTTGGTTGAGATGTTTTAGGAAAGAGAGCGGTATTATTTATTTTGTCGTAAAAATCATTGGGTGCTAATTCGTAAACTTCTTTATAATATTTTTCACCATCAAAAGAAACAAAATATGGAACAATTCCCAATTCGTTTTCTTTGATGAGCTCCGGCGCAATGTCACAAGAACTGTCGGAAATAATTTGATATGGTCGCATAAAGTACCTCCATGGTATTTTAATCACATACAAGTTATTCTATTCTAAATCAAATTATATTTTATGTCAATAAAGTAAGGAGTGTTTGCCTTTCTTCCGGAAGGGTGGTATACTTTGGAAAGGCAAAAAAGGAGGTGGGTAAATGGGCAGAATTTTAGTGGTAGCAGAGAAGCCTTCAGTGGCAAGAGACATTGCCAAAACACTGGGCGTAACGCAAAAAGGCGATGGCTGTTTGGTGGGTAACGAGTATGTAGTTTCGTGGGCAATTGGGCATTTGGTAACCTTGGCCGAGCCGGAAGAATATGACGAAAAATTAAAAAAATGGAGCTTTGCCTCTTTACCTATCTTACCGGAAAAAATGGAGCTAAAAGCAATCAAAAGCACCCGCTCCCAATTAAAAATATTGCATCAATGGATGAACGATAAGGAGATTGAGTCCATTGTTTGCGCCACTGACAGTGGGCGAGAGGGCGAATTAATCTTTCGATATATTTACAATATTACAAAATGCAAAAAGCCTTTTCAAAGGCTTTGGATTTCCAGTATGACAGAACAGGCTATCAAAGAAGGTTTTGCCAATTTAAAAGATGGTGCTGCTTATGATTTCTTGTATCACTCTGCAAAGTGCCGTTCGGAAGCGGATTGGCTGGTTGGTATGAATGCAACAAGGGCATACACCTTGCGCTATAATGTTCTTCTAAGCATTGGCCGCGTGCAAACCCCTACGTTGGCTTTAATTGTGGAAAAGCAAAAAGAAATAGACGTTTTTGTTACAAAGCCTTATTTTGAGGTTCAGACGGATTTTGGTGGATTTCAAGGCTTTTGGATCGATGAGGAAGCTGAAACAAAAATAGAAAATGAGGAAAAGGCCAAGGAAATCGCCCAAAAGGTCGATGGGGAAAATGCAGTAGTAACCAAGGTGGAAAAGGAAGAAAAAAGAATCCTACCACCGCTGCTTTATGATTTGACGGAGCTTCAGCGAGAGTGCAATAGAAGATTTGGATATTCGGCAAAGAAAACCTTGGATATTGCCCAAGAGCTATATGAAAAAAGAAAAATGATTACCTATCCAAGAACGGACAGCCGCTATCTGAGCGATGATATGAAAAACAAGGTGCAAAATACGATGAAAAGATTGGCGGAGTTGGAGACTTTTCAGGAGTTTGCCAAACCCTTACTCATTGAGAATAAACTTTCTTTTTCCAAGCGAATGATAGACAACACAAAGGTGACGGACCATCATGCCATTATTCCAACGGATGTGCGGTTGCGACTTGATAGCTTGACGGAAGATGAAAAAAATGTATTTCTTTTGGTAGCCAGCAGATTGATCAGTGTGTTCTATCCCAACTATCGTTATGAGGTAACGAAGGCTTTCTTTCGCTGTCATGAGGAACGATTTTTGTCCAAGGGGACGGTTATTTTGCAAGAGGGCTGGCAGGAGATAGAGAAAAAACTGTTTCCCCCTAGGGAAAAAAAGGAAAAGACTAGCGATGAGCAAAAGCTTCCGCCATTAGCAGAAGGCGAAGCCTATCCCATTATTGAAGCAAAGGTTTTAAAGAAAAAAACAACGCCGCCAAAGCCTTATACAGAAAGCAGTTTACTTTCTGCCATGGAAAACGCAGGGCGATTTGTAGAGGACGAAGCTTTAAAAGAACAAATGAAGGAGAGTGGTTTGGGTACACCTGCCACTCGCGCGGCAATTATTGAGCGTTTGTTATCGGTAGGCTATATCACAAGAAAAGGGAAAAACTTAATTCCTACGGAAAAGGGAAAGCAGTTGATTCAGGTGGTGCCGGAAGCGTTGCGATCGCCCCAAACAACAGGAAAATGGGAAAAAGGCCTTTCTTCCATTGCTAAGGGGAAAATGGAGGAACAGCGATTTATGGAAAGCATCAAGCGCTATGTTGCGTTTCTTGTGGAGGATGCTGCCCGAAGAAAAACGGAAGTTGTTTTTCCTGAGGAGGAGAAAAAGGGACCGAGAAAGGCTGGGAAAACGTTAGGGAAATGCCCTGTGTGCAAAGATGGGGATGTACTGGAAAACCGCAAGGCATTTTTTTGCTCGAATTGGAAAACGGGCTGTAAATTTACCGCTTGGAAGGACAGCCTTTCGCCCTATGGAATAGAGCTATCCGAAAAAATGATGCAGCAGCTATTAAAGGACGGGAAAATACCCGAGGTAAGCGTAGCCTTGCCCCAAACAGGGGATAAAGGAAAAGCCACTATGATTTTTTCCGCGGATGGCAAGGGACGCATTGAATTGATGGATTTCACAAAAAATCCCACGACAGAGGAAGAAAATTTAAGGTAATACCGCATAGTTCTGTATGTCCAGCTGTGCAGTCAGATTTTTCGTCAGACAAAACAAAAAGCGCAGTGAATACTGGAGGTATTTGCGAGCATTTTTGTGCAGGCTGACGGAAAAGATGCAATCAGATGGGCGTACAAGGCGTCAGCCGTGAATTGTGAGGTGTTGCCTTAACACAAGCAAATGAAGGAGAGAACAAGTAAATGAGCAGTATGTACCAGAAATTAGGAATTGCCCCCGAGGTTGAGGCGTTTTGCGAGAGCGTATTGGAAAATTTAAAGGACAGATTTCAAAGCATTGATTCCATAGCAGAATATAATCAGTGTAAAGTGATTGCGGCAATGCAAAAAGAGCGGGTTGATGCTACTTGCTTTGCGGGGAGTACGGGGTATGGCTATAACGATGCAGGGCGTGACACCTTAGAGCGGGTATACGCAGTGTGTTTTGAAACCGAGACAGCTTTGGTTCGCCCCCAAATTACTTGCGGCACCCATGCCCTTGCGATTGCCCTTTCTGCGAATTTGTTGCCCGGTGATGAGCTTCTTGCCCCTGCTGGCAAGCCCTATGATACGTTGGAGGAAGTGATAGGAATTCGCAATTCCCCGTGCTCATTAAAGGAATACGGTGTAAGCTATCGTCAGGTGGATTTATTAGAGGATGGCTCTTTTGATTATGAAAATATCCGCAAGGCAATTCACGAAAAAACAAAAATGGTAACAATTCAGCGTTCCAAAGGCTATCAGATGCGGCCGACCTTTTCCGTGGAGAAAATTGGGCAGTTGATTGCCTTTATAAAGGAAATTAAGCCTGATATCATTTGCATGGTAGATAATTGCTATGGCGAATTTGTGGAGAAAACCGAGCCTTCCAATGTTGGCGCGGATATGATTGTAGGCTCTTTGATTAAAAATCCAGGGGGTGGCTTGGCACCCATTGGTGGATATATTTGCGGAACACAAAGTTGTATTGATCGCTGTGCTTATCGCTTGAGTGCCCCCGGCTTGGGGCAGGAGGTTGGCGCCAGCTTGGATGTGATGCGTTCCTTTTATCAAGGCTTTTTCCTTTCACCAAATGTGACTGCAGGAGCGTTAAAGGGTGCAATTTTTGCGGCAAAGGTATATGAAAAACTGGGTTTTCGGGTGATTCCAAACAGTACGGAAACTCGCCATGACATTATTCAGGCTGTAGAATTGGGAACAGCCGAGGGGGTAATTGCATTTTGCGAGGGGATTCAGGCGGCAGCGCCCGTAGATAGTTATGTAAAGCCTGAGCCCTACGCTATGCCTGGATATAACTGTGACGTTATTATGGCAGCGGGAGCGTTTGTGCAAGGCTCCTCTATTGAGTTGAGTGCAGATGGCCCAATTCGTCCTCCCTATTCCGTTTATTTTCAGGGCGGCTTAACTTGGTACCATGCAAAATTCGGTATTATGATGTCTTTGCAGAAATTGTATGAAAAAAATTTGGTGGTTTTGAAGGGATAAAGAAGCTTTTTAAACAAAAAATTGCAAACAGGCTGATAGGAGCCAACCAAACGGTTATAACTCCTATCAGCCTGTTTGTTTTGTGTTTTTTCAGTTGAAAGCATTCAAGAAAAACATATAATATGCTGCAAAATTTGGTTTTTCGCATATCGTTTATTGTTCAAATTCTTTTCTCTGTAAAAAAAGAATTATTAACGCAATGATTAATAGGATGCAGCAAAAAAGTACTGATTTTGCACCGACTAGGGGCGTTACTCTTGCGCCCACAGCTGCACCGGATATAAAAATCAAAATAACACTAAAATATAAAAATGCATTTTTTTTGGCAGAGTGATCCTTTTCAAATACCAATTGTACCAGTTGATGGGTGCCGCTTCTAAGGTTGCCTGTGCACATGGTTGTTGCATAGGGTAATCCGTGCACAGAACGAAAGCTTTGCACCTGCATAGAGCAAATAAACGAAATAAATACATTGGCTAAAATGTCGCCTTTCCCAAGGGGGATAAATGCAACAATAACCAATATGACGATTTCAATGAACAGTACAATTTGCCGCCAGTGAAGCCGGTGATTTTGAGGAAAATGCCGCTTAATATATTCATCAAGAAAGATGCCGGAAACAAAAGCGAATATGGGTATTAAATAATATAAGGCATGATAAAAATGTCCCTGAACAAGCTGTAATGCCAGTAAAATCATATTTCCTGTCTGCGCATTTGCGAAAACGCCGCCCCTTGCAATATAGGTGTAGGAATCAAAAAATCCGCCTGCAAACGCCAATAGGGCGCCAACGCGAAAGCTTTCAGACATTTGGTCCTTCCATTGGTTCATAGTAAACTCCTTATTAAAATAAATATTTTCGGTCCAGCGTGCGGTATTGTAAAACTTCAGCCAAATGGCGGAAAGTAATCTCCTCACTGCCATCCAAATCCGCAACGGTTCTGGCTACTTTTAAAACTTTATGATACGCTCTGGCACTCAAATCCAATCTCTCAAAGGCATTACGAAGCATGTCTTTTTCTTTTGCGCCTAAAGAGCAAAATTTCTCTATTTGCGCCGCACTGAGCTGCGCGTTAAAATAAATTCCTTCGGTGCGAAAACGCTCCAGTTGAATATGATGGGCAGCTAAAACTCGTTCTTTGATTTTTGAGGAGGGCTCACCCGATTCAATTCCTTCCAAATCGTCGTATGTAACCGCAGGCATTTCAACCACAATATCAATGCGATCCAAAAGAGGGCCGCTGATTTTGCTGCGGTATTTTATGATTTCGTTCATCGTACAATGGCACTTATTTCCATCTCCCAAATAACCACAGGGGCAGGGATTCATGGCGGCTACCAGCATAAAATCGGAAGGAAATGTTAATGTGCCATTGACACGGGCAATGGTAACTTCGCCATCCTCAAGGGGCTGACGCATAATTTCTAAGGCGGAGCGCTGAAATTCCGGCAGCTCATCAAGAAACAACACCCCATGGTGGGATAAGGATATTTCCCCGGGCTTTGGAATGCGGCCGCCACCGGTTAAGGCAGAGGCAGAAATGGTATGATGAGGGGAGCGAAAAGGGCGGGTGCGAACCAAAGAATTTTTGTTGCGCAACAGACCGGCAACGCTATATATTTTTGTAATTTCAATGCTTTCTTCAAAGGTTAAGTCAGGCAAAATGGAAGGCAGGCGTTTTGCAAGCATTGTTTTGCCGGAGCCTGGCGGGCCTAGCATAAGAAAGTTATGTCCACCTGCGGCCGCTATTTCCAAGGCACGTTTTGCATTTTCCTGACCCTTTACATGAGCAAAATCCAACATAGCGTAAGAATGGTTTTCATGAAACAATGCCTTGACATCAACGAAAAAAGGTGCTATTTTATTTTTCTCAGATAAATGCTGTGTGATTTCTTTCAGGTTATGTACAGGGTAAACGCCAATTCCTTCTACCAAAGCGGCTTCTTCCATATTTTCCGCAGGAACGAAGCAGTTCTTGGTTCCGTTTTGTTTTGCCCCATATACCATAGGCAGCACGCCATTCACAGGCCTTACGGAGCCGTCTAAGGAAAGCTCTCCCGTAACAAAATAATCACAGACAGCTTCGGATTTTATTTCGCCGCAGGCACAAAGAATGCCCAAGGCAATGGGCAGATCAAAAGAAGCACCCTCTTTACGGGTATCGGCAGGAGCCAGGTTTACGGTAATATGTTTGACAGGGAAGGAAAAACCCGAATTTTTCAATGCTGTACGCACTCTTTCCCGAGATTCCTTGACTGCTGAATCAGGCAGACCAACAATATCAAAGGTAGGTAAGCCGCTGCTTAAATCGACTTCCACAGAAACTGGATAGCTGTCAATCCCTTGCAAAGCAGAGCTTTTAATGATAGAAAGCATTATAAACGCCTCGTTTCTTTCAAAATATAAAATAATCATATCAATATTTACTAAAATTTGCAATAATTTTAGTGGATTTCTACTAATTAATATCCATAATTACTGAAATTTATTTTAAGTATGCAAATTCTTATTGAATTTTAAAAAAAAAGGTTATATAGTTAAGGTCGTAACTCGATGTTGGGAGGAGTGCTTGCATGGAAGAATACTATTTGATGTGGCTTTCGCGAATTGAAGGTATTGGAATCAAACGTATTCGTATGCTTTTGGACTATTTTCACAGCGCCGAGGGGGTTTGGAATGCGAAAAGAGAGCAGCTTGCTGCCCTTAGGGGAATTCCTGAAAAAACCTTAAATGCAATCCTTTGTGCGAAGGATGAAAAGAAATTGAATCATTGGATTGAAGAATTGGAAGAAAAAGGCATACGGTTCTATTCTTTTCTTCATCCTCTATATCCAAATTTGCTGAAACAAATTTATAGCCCACCCATTGGTATCTATATAAAAGGCTCGTTGCCCGATGATGATATAGACAAAATATCTTTGGTAGGAGCTAGACGGTGCTCACGTTATGGGGCCGGTGTGACATATCAGATGGCCAAAGATCTTGCAAAAGCCAATATTGTTGTGGTAAGCGGCATGGCAAAGGGCATTGATACCATGGCCCATAAAGGAATACTGGATGGCGGTGGACAAACCATTGCTGTACTTGGATCTGGTGTCGATGTGTGTTATCCGGCTGAAAATAAAGAGCTGATGGAAAGAATTATAAAAAACGGGTGTATCATTTCCGAGTATCCACCGGGAACGGAACCGGCGCCTCATTATTTTCCAAATCGAAACCGAATTATTGCAGGATTATCAAAGGTTGTTGTGGTGGTGGAAGCAGGGAAGAAAAGCGGAACCCTAATTACCGCTGATATTGCATTGGAAAGTGGCAGAGAGGTATTTGTTGTTCCTGGAAATATTACAAGCGCATTAAGCGAAGGTACGAATAATTTAATTAAGCAAGGGTGTCCCATTGTTACCGAAACGAATGACATATTGTTTGAATTGGGCATTACTTATAATGAATATGAAAAACAAACGATTGCAAAGCAAGTGGCGGCAAGCCTGACTCCGGAAGAAAAAGAAATTTTTGATGAAATTTTTGATAAGGAGCCTGTCTTACCAGAAACCATTTGCAGAAAGCTGCATAAAAATATACAGGAAGTGCAGTATATACTTTCCTTGTTGGAGATTGCCGGATTTATAAGAAAAATTCCGCAGGCAGGATATATCAGGGAAGGTTAATTTGAGGTGAAGTATGACAAAAGAAGTGACTGAAAAAAAGAATAAAACAGCGAAGCCCGCTGCAAAAAAAGCTAAGACAACGAAAAAATATCTTGTGATTGTAGAATCACCTGCAAAGGCCACAACAATTGGGAAATTTTTGGGTACCAGCTATAAAATTGAGGCTTCCATGGGGCATATCCGTGATTTGCCAAAAAGCCAGCTGGGCATTGACTTGGAAAATGATTTTGAACCCAAATATATTACAATTCGTGGAAAAGGTGATTTATTAAGCAAATTGCGCAGAGAAGCAAAAAATGCCGATAAAGTATTTCTCGCAACTGACCCTGACCGCGAAGGAGAAGCCATTAGCTGGCATTTGGTTCACGCCTTAAACCTTGGCGAGGAAAAGGATATTAGCCGAATTACGTTCAACGAAATTACAAAAACCGCAGTAAAACGTTCCATTGGCGAAGCAAGAGAGATTGATATGGATTTAGTGAATGCCCAACAGGCAAGACGCTTGCTTGATAGAATGGTAGGGTATACCATAAGCGACTTACTGTGGCAAAAGGTCAAAAAAGGGCTTTCTGGCGGTCGCGTTCAATCCGTAGCGTTGCGCATTATTTGCGATCGCGAAGAAGAAATTTTAGCTTTTATTCCTATGGAATACTGGTCTTTAACAGCCAAGCTTCTTGATAAAAACGGGAAGCAGCTGGAAGCTAAGTTTTATGGCAAGGGCGATGAAAAGATTGAGCTATCTGATGGCGAAACCACCAATGGGGTGGTAAAAGCCTTGGAGGGGCAGACATTCCAAGTGACGGATGTGAAAATAGGTACCCGTCAAAAGAAGCCTGTGGCTCCCTTTACCACCAGTACCCTACAGCAAGAGGCTAGTAAGCACTTAAACATGGCGACACAAAAAACCATGATGATTGCCCAGCAGCTTTACGAAGGGATCAACATCAAGGGGGAAGGCACCGTAGGCTTGGTATCCTATATTCGTACGGATTCCTTCCGTATTTCCGATGAAGCATATGATGCGGTTGTATCCTTTATCAAAGATCAATACGGCGACCAATTTGTGAATCCTGAAAGAATTATTTATAAATCCAAGGGTAAAACCCAGGATGCCCATGAGGCAATTCGCCCCACAGAGGTTCTGCGAAGCCCTGATAGCATCAAGGATTCTTTATCAAAAGATCAATTTCGTTTGTATAAATTAATTTGGGAACGTTTTGTTGCCAGCCAAATGAGTCCGGCTGTTTATGATACGCTTTCTGTGAGGCTGCAAGCAGGGGAATACTCTTTTAGAAGCTCCGGCTCAAGCATAAAGTTCAAAGGCTTTTTAGAGGTATATAGTAAGGGAGAAGAAGAGAACGAAAAAATGATTCCTCTTTTGGAGACGGGTGACAGTTTAAAGACTGAGCAGCTTTTGCCTGAGCAGCATTTTACCCAGCCACCGGCAAGGTTTACCGATGCTTCTTTGATTAAGACCTTGGAAGAAATCGGCGTTGGACGCCCCAGTACCTACGCCCCCACCTTAACCACAATTCAGGCACGGCATTATGTTACGAAAGAATCAAAAAATCTTTACCCAACAGAATTGGGGCAGGTTGTAAACAATATCATGATAAGCTATTTCTCTGAAATCGTCGATGTTGATTTTACGGCAAATTTAGAAAAACGCTTGGATGAAGTGGAAAATGGCCATGAGGAATGGAAACAGGTGATTCGGGAGTTCTATCCTGATTTTAATGCCTGCGTAGAGGATGCACGAGAAAAGCTGGCAAAGGTTGAACTAAAAGACGAAGTTAGCGATGTGATCTGCGAAAAATGCGGCAGAAATATGGTAATTAAATATGGTAGATTCGGGAAATTTTTAGCTTGCCCCGGTTTTCCTGAATGTCAAAATGCGAAACCGTTTTTTGAAGAAGCAGGTATGAGCTGCCCTGAATGTGGTGGTAAGGTTCTCATTAAAAAAACCAAAAAAGGTCGTATCTACTATGGTTGCGAGAATAATCCTGAGTGCGGCTTCATGTCTTGGAATAAGCCCACAGGGGAAAAGTGTCCTGTTTGCGGCAGCTTTTTGGTTGAAAAGGGCAGTAAAAATGTAAAAATTGTTTGTTCCAATGAAAAATGTAGCTATATGAAAGAAAAAGCTGCAGAAGATGAAAGCGAACAATGAAAAACAACAAACTAATTACAAAACTTTGATGAAATAGTTGTTTTTTGTAATTAGTTGTGATATAATCCCAAAGGTAACTTTAAAACACACGCATCTATTGCCAAAGGATCGGTGCCGACAGGGTCGGTTTCTTTTCGGAAAATAATGCGGCGGACTAACCACAGGAGGTGCGCTATGAGCGTAATTTCAATGAAACAATTATTAGAAGCAGGTGTTCATTTTGGACATCAGACAAGAAGATGGAACCCCAAAATGGCGGAATACATCTTTGCAGAAAGAAACGGCATTTACATCATCGACTTACAGAAGACTGTAAAAAAAGCGGATGAAGCTTATGCTGAGGTTTGTAAGGTGATTGCTGACGGCGGCGAAATTTTATTTGTTGGTACAAAAAAACAAGCACAGGAATGCTTGAAAGAAGAAGCTGAAAGATGCGGCATGTACTATGTTAACCAAAGATGGTTGGGCGGTATGCTGACAAACTTCACTACAATCAAAACAAGAATTGCAAGATTGAAAGCATTGGAAAAAATGCAGGCTGATGGTACTTTTGACGTTCTGCCTAAAAAAGAAGTTGCAGCTTTAATGCATGAAATGGAAAAGCTGGAGAAGAACTTGGGCGGCATTAAAAACATGAAGAAAGCACCTGATATGCTCTTTATTGTTGATACAAGAAAAGAAAGAATTGCTGTTCAGGAAGCACATACTTTGGGTATTCCCATTGTTGCAATCGTGGATACAAACTGTGATCCCGACGAAATTGATTATGTTATCCCTGGTAACGATGATGCAATTCGTGCTGTAAAGCTGATTGCTTCCAAAATTGCAGATGCAGTTCTGGAATCCAAGCAGGGTGAACAGGATGCAGCAGCACCCCAAGAAGAAGTAGCAGCTGAATAATTCATATTACAAGGCATTTGCCCGAGCTTCAGCCAACTTACGGGCTGAAGCTCTTTTCATATTATTGTAGAAAATACGGAGGGAAAAAACATGGCTATTACAGCAGCAATGGTAAAGGAATTAAGAGAGAGCACAGGCGTAGGCATGATGGATTGTAAAAAAGCACTGGCTGAAACAGACGGCGATATGGAAAAGGCAGTAGAATTATTAAGAGAAAAAGGTCTTGCTGCATCCGCAAAAAAAGCTGGGCGTATTGCATCTGAAGGTGTTGTTGATATTTTCCTGAGTGATGATAATAAAATTGGTACGATTATTGAAGTAAACTCCGAAACTGACTTCGTTGCGAAAAACCAAATTTTTAGAGATTATGTTACGGCAGTTGCAAAACAGGCAACGAAATCAACAGCTGCTGATATGGATGCATTCTTTGCAGAAAAATGGGATTTGGATACTCAGTATACAGTAAAAGAAGCTTTGAGCCAGCAAGTAGCTGTTATCGGTGAGAATCTTAACATCAGACGTTTTGAAAAATTCGAAAAAGCACAGTCCGGCAAACTGGTTTCCTATACCCATGGTGGTGGTAGAATCGGCGTTATGATTGAATTGGCTTGCGAAAATGAAAGCGACGAATTGGTTGAATTGGGTAGAAATATTGCAATGCAGATTGCTGCCTTAAACCCTAAATTCATCACTGAAAGTGACGTTCCTGCCGAATTCATTGAAAAAGAAACAGAAATTTTAACGATACAGGCAAAAAGCGATCCGAAAAACGCAAGCAAGCCCGATCAGATTATTGCAAAGATGATTGAAGGCAGAATGAAAAAAGAATTGAAAGAATTTTGCTTGGTTGAACAGCCTTATGTTAAAGATGGCGATTTGACAGTTCAAAAATATATTGATTCTGTTGCAAAAACAGTAGGCGCTTCGATTGAAATCACACGTTTTGTTCGTTATGAAACAGGCGAAGGCTTAGAAAAGAAAGAAGAAAACTTCGCAGATGAAGTTGCAAAGGCAATGATTTAATCAATTTTTATAAAATTGAAAAGAAACGCCAAAATCTTGGCGTTTCTTTTTTGCGGAGAATTAGGGAAAATTTATACTTTTATAAAAAATCTGGTATTTTTGTTAAGATTGTGATACATTAGAATGGTAAGGAGGCTGTTATCAATGTATAAGAGAATTGTCCTGAAACTAAGTGGCGAGGCTCTGGCCGGTGATAAGGATGGCGTTACTTTTGATGATACAATAATTTGGGGGTTGGTTGCTCAAATTAAAGAGGTTCTGAACATGGGGACGCAGGTTTGCCTTGTTGTGGGCGGCGGCAATTTTTGGCGTGGCAGAAGTGCTTCTTCTGGTATGGATAGAACAAAGGCGGACCAAATCGGCATGATTGCTACTGTGATGAATGCTATTTATTTGGCGGATGCCTTCAGACAAAATGGTGTTTTTGCAACGGTTCAAACACCAATTCCTTTTGGCACTATGACGGAGCTGTTTTCTAAAGATGCTGCGTTGGCACGATTAGAAAAAAGCGAAGTTCTCATTTTTGCTGCTGGGCTTGGACACCCCTTCTTTTCAACGGATACCATTACAGCCTTAAGAGGAGCCGAACTTGATGTAGATGGATTGTTTTTTGCAAAAAACATAGATGGCGTTTATGATGATGATCCTGCCGTAAACCCCAATGCCAAAAAGATTGATGTGATTAAATCGGAAGAAATTGTCAAGAATAATCTTAAGGTGATTGATATGGCGGCAGCCAACCTTTGTTTTGAAAGAAAAATTCCTGTCGTTATTTTTGGCTTAAATGAAGAGAAAAGTATTATCCGCGCGGTAAGCGGAGAAAAGATTGGTACAATTGTTACAGTTTCTTAAATTAATAATCATAGGAGGCAAACGCTATGGCATCTGAATTAGTAAAACCTTATGAAGAAAAAATGGCAAAGACCGTTACAACTTTGGCGAACGATTATATAACAATTCGTGCAGGCCGTGCAAACCCCCATGTGCTTGACAAAATTACTGTTGAATATTACGGAACACAAACTCCAATTAATCAGATTGGAAATATTACCATACCTGAAGCGCGTATTATTCAAATTCAGCCTTGGGACAGCAGTGCATTGAAGGCAGTTGAAAAAGCAATTAATGCTTCTGATTTGGGTATTAATCCCAATAGTGATGGAAAAGTGATTCGCTTGATGTTTCCTGAATTAACAGAGGACAGAAGAAAAGAATTGACGAAAGATGTCAAAAAGAAAGCTGAAAACTCCAAGGTGGCAATTCGTAATATCAGACGGGATGCAATAGATGCATTCAAGAAGGTTGAAAAGAAAAAAGAAATTACCGAGGACGAATTAAAGGATATGGAAGATGAAATTCAGAAGCTGACTGATAAATATATTGCAGATATTGATAAAAAATGCGACGAAAAATGCAAAGACATCCTTGCAGTATAGAATTAAACTACCTGCCCCTCTGGTAATAGGAGGGGCTTTGTTACTTGGAGGAAATTTATGTTTTTTCAGAAAAAAACAGAAGCATTATCCATAGACACTTCTCGCTTACCCAAACATATTGCAATTATTATGGATGGTAACGGGCGTTGGGCGGCCAAAAGGGCTTTGCCGAGACAGGCTGGGCATAAAGCAGGGGCAGAGGCGTTTGAGCGGCTGATTACCGATGCCAAAGAAATGGGGATTGAGCATATCACTGTTTATGCTTTTTCCACAGAAAATTGGAAGCGCTCACAAGAGGAAATATCTGCTATTATGGATTTAATGCGCTATTATTTAAAAAATTCCTTTCAGCGTTTTCTGAAGGATAACGTAAGAATGCACATCATCGGAGATATTTCCCGCTTGGATGAGGATATTCAAAACCAGATTCGGGAAGTAGAGGAAAAATCAAAGGCAAAGAACGGGATGACTGTGCATATCGCTTTGAATTACGGCGGTAGAGATGAGTTGCGCCGAGGGATACAACAAATTGCTGAAAAAGCGGCAAACGGGTTATCTCCACTGGAAATTTCAGAGGAGCTAATAGAAGCTCATCTTGATACTGCAGGAGTTCCTGACCCTGAATTAGTGATTCGTACAAGTGGAGAAACGCGTATTAGCAATTTTTTATTATGGCAAATTGCCTATTCCGAATTTTACTTTACTGATGTATTGTGGCCTGATTTTGGTAAAAAAGACTTGGAAAAGGCGATTTACTACTATCAGAATAGAGAACGCCGCTTCGGCGGAAGATAAATTGAGGTGATTTATATTGAAAACCAGAATCATTTCCGCAGTGGTGCTTCTACCATTTCTGATATTTCTTGTTGTTTCCGGTGGTTTTTGGTTAAAAACCGCGGTCGTTATTTTAGGTTTGATTGGAATGCATGAGTTCTATCAGGCATTCTCAAAACAAAATACGGGATTGCATATTATAGGCTATTCCTTCGCATTATTCTACGGCTTTTTTATGGAGCAAATTATTAATGCAGATAATTATTTTAATATATTTGTATCCCTATTTCTTGTGGTACTAATGATTTATACGGTTATTTGCCACGATAGAACGAATGCGATGGAAGGAATGACAGGCTTTTTTGGCTTTTTTTATGCATTTTTCCTATTATCCCATATTTATTTAATTCGTGAATTTTCCTATGGGAAATATCTTGTATGGTTGGCTTTTATTGCAGCCTTTGGTTGCGATACAGGGGCTTATTTTGTTGGAATAAATTTTGGGAAGCATAAATTAATTCCCTCTCTTAGTCCGAAAAAAACAATAGAAGGCTCTATTGGTGGTATTGTTACCGCCACTCTGCTTTCTGTGGCATATGGCTTATGGATTGGAAATGTTGTAATGTTTGAGAATGTAAATCTATTGCTGTTGTGCGGATTGGCAGGTTTTTTTGGTTCCTTTTTAGCTCAAATTGGCGATTTGGCTGCTTCGGCAATGAAAAGAATTAATGGAATTAAGGATTTTGGAAAGCTTATTCCCGGTCACGGTGGCGTTTTGGATCGCTTTGACAGCGTTATTTTGACTGCACCGGCACTTTATTACATCATGTTTTTCTTAATTAAAGTAAAACCGTAAAGAGGTAAAATAAAATGAGAGAAATTTCAATTTTAGGCTCAACGGGTTCCATTGGTACGCAAACCTTGGAAGTGGTTGAGAACTTGGATCACATACGCGTGGCAGGAATCAGTGGAAATCAAAATATTGAGCTGTTGGAAATGCAGGCAAGAAAGTTTAAGCCGTGTGTTGTTGCGGTCATGGATGAAAAACAAGCAAAAAAGCTTAAAGACCGCCTTGCCGATACAAAAACGAAGGTGTTAAGCGGCATGGAGGGCTTGATTGAAGTTGCAACAATGGAATCCGTGGATACGGTGGTTACCTCCGTTGTTGGAAATGTGGGCCTAAAGCCTACGTTTGAGGCAATTTCGGCAGGGAAAAACATTGCCCTTGCAAATAAGGAAACCCTTGTTTCCGCAGGTCAGCTGGTTATGGATTTAGCGAAGAAAAAAGGCATTTCCATTTATCCTGTGGATAGCGAGCATTCTGCAATTTTTCAGTCCTTACAAGGCAACGAAGGCAATGCCATTCGCCGCATTTTATTGACGGCTTCCGGGGGCCCATTCCGAGGGAAAAAGAAACAGGAATTAATGCGGATTACCGCAGCTGATGCTTTAAAGCACCCCAATTGGTCTATGGGTAAAAAAATCACCATTGATTCCGCTACCCTTATGAATAAGGGCTTGGAGGTAATGGAAGCAAAGTGGCTTTTTGACGTAGCTACTGACCAAATTGAGGTTTTGGTGCATCCCCAAAGCATAATGCATTCAGCAGTAGAATATGAGGATGGTGCTATTATTGCACAAATGGGCGAGCCTGATATGAAGGTACCCATCCAATATGCGCTGACCTACCCCAAAAGGGTAAAAAGTCCGTTCCCAAAGGTGGATTTTGCCCAAAGGAATGTATTGACCTTTGAAAAGCCCGATATGGAAACCTTTCGGTGCTTAGGCTTGGCATATCACGCGTTGGAAATAGGCGGAACGCTGCCGGCTGTGTTAAATGGAGCAAATGAAATTGCTGTTGAAAAATTTTTAAACGGAAAAATTACTTTTTTACAAATTCCGGAACTGATAGAACAAACTATGAATGCATATACTGTGAAGTATGAATATACATTAGAAGATTTATTGGAAGCAGATGATTGGGCAAGAAGCTTTGCTACAAATTTGATTTTCTGATAATCGAGAGGAGGCTGGGACTTGTTCTCCATAATTATTTCGCTGATTTTAATTGGTGTTCTTGTGATTGCTCATGAATTTGGACACTTTATTGCCGCAAAAAAAAGTGGTATTTTAGTCGAAGAGTTCTCTGTGGGCATGGGTGCCAAAATTTTTTCCCATAAAAAAGGAGAAACAGAATATACCATTCGCCTGCTGCCCTTGGGCGGCTTTTGCCGTATGCAAGGCGAAGAAGAGGACGGCACAATTGGGCCACGGTCATTTTTATCGAAGTCCGTTGGGGTTCGTTTTGTAGTTATGTTTGCTGGGCCGTTTATGAACTTTGTTTTAGCGTTTATTATGATTTTTGGGCTTACTGCAACCTCCTATATGGCTGTGCCGGAAATAAAAGAGGTTTTGCAAGATACACCTGCCCAGGAGATTGGTCTGCAGGCTGGTGATGAAATTTATAGAGTTAACGGAAAGCGTATCCATATTTATGATGAAATGGAAGCACAAATTTATAAAAACAGCGGTGAAGAAATGCGCTTGGATATTTTACGGGAGGGTGAGGTATATTCTTATAAAATGACTCCCAAATATGATGCAGATCGCCAAGGGTATATCATTGGTTTTTCTCCGGAAGTAGAGGTCGGCCTGTTTTCTGAGACAGTAGAAGGCTATGCACGAACTTCTGTATTGGAAACCATGCGATATAGCTACTATTCTATGCTGAACTATATTAAACTGACTGCGGAGGGCTTGGCACGGGTTTTCACCTTTACTGCAAAGCAGGATGAGTATGGCGGGCCCATTTCCATTGTGAAAATGGTTGGAGATAGCTATGAGGCAGGTTTAAGCTACGGCTTAAAAGAGGCAATTCAAAACGTGGTTTATATTGGTGCTGTGCTAAGTGCAAATTTGGGTGTATTGAACCTTTTTCCCATTCCTGCATTGGACGGCGGAAGAATTCTTTTACTGCTTGTGGAAGCAATTCGCAGAAAACCTCTAAATCCCGAGCTGGAAAGTAAAATTCATTTTCTTGGTTTTACCTTTTTGATAGGGCTTATGGTATTTGTCTTATACGGAGATATTGTAAAATTTTTTGTTTAAATGCTTTTTGTAATTTATGAAGCAAACAGATGAGTTTATGGGCGTAATGTTTATAAGCTCTCTGTTTTATTAAAAATCTATTTGGAATGCTTATGAAAATGTCTTTTATTGAAATAAAGCAAAGTGTTTTACATATGGCTCAAATGAAAATCATTTGGGCATTTTTTGCGTATGTTTTTTACAAGACTAATTGCCGTTGAAAAAGTCGAAAGAATATTTTTTAAAACATAGGGAATTTCAGAAAAAATATGATAAAATGAATGAGCAATCTTATTTGATATGCAAAATAAAAGGACGTGATTTGAAATGCTTCGAAAAATGACAAAAGAAGTACAAGTGGGCAATATAAAAATAGGCGGTCAAAATCCTATTATCATACAATCCATGTGCAACACGGATACGAGGGATGTGGCGGCAACAGTGAAGCAAATTTTGCAGCTAGAGGAAGCCGGCTGTGAACTGGTGCGCATTGCAATTTTAGATATGGAAGCCGCAAATGCAGTTGAGGAAATCAAAAAGCAGATTCATATTCCATTGGTTGCGGATATTCATTTTGATTATAAATTGGCGCTTCGTGTGATGGATTTGGGCATAGATAAGGTTAGAATCAACCCCGGCAACATTGGCGAGGAAAGTCGTATTCGTCAAGTGGTAGAAAAGGCAAAAGAAAAGAAAATTCCTATTCGTATTGGCGTAAACAGTGGTTCCTTGGAGAAAGACTTCATTCAAAAATATAATGGAGTAACCCCCCAAGGCTTAGTAGAAAGTGCATTACGCCATGTGCGTATTTTGGAAAAATATGATTTTTATAATATTGTTGTCTCCATTAAGGCATCTGACGTGCAATTTTCACTGGAGGCATACAAAATCCTTTCGGAGACAATTGATTACCCCATTCATGTGGGGATTACGGAAGCCGGAACGGTTTATGGCGGCACCATTAAATCGGCAGTTGGAATCGGTGCAATTCTTGCCACAGGCATTGGTGATACCATTCGTGTTTCGTTAACGGGCGACCCGGTGGAGGAAATTCGGGCAGCTAAGGAAATATTAAAAAGCCTTGGTTTGCGTAAATTTGGAATAGACTTTGTTTCCTGTCCCACCTGCGGCAGAACACAGATTGATTTGATTTCCATTGCCAACGAAGTGGAACGGCTTTGCCAAGGGATTGACAAAAACATAAAGGTTGCTGTAATGGGCTGCGTTGTTAATGGCCCGGGAGAAGCCAGAGAGGCAGATGTAGGAATTGCGGGCGGAAAAGGTGAGGGGCTTTTGTTTAAAAAAGGAGTAATCATCAAAAAAGTAAAGGAAGAGGAATTGGTTTCTGCCTTAATGGAAGAAATACAGAAGTATTAAGGCAACACCGCACAATTCGCGGCTGACGCCTTGTACGCCCATCTGATTGCATCTTTTCCGTCAGCCTGCACAAAAATGCTCGCAAATACCTCCAGTATTCACTGCGCTTTTTGTTTAGTCTGACGAAAAATCTGACTGCACAGCTAGACATACAGAACTATGCAGTATTACCTTAAGAATTTCGAAGCAAGGAGGAACGGCATGACAGCACAGAGCTTTGACAGCGTTTTTCAAAAAATTTCTCTTTCCATTGGCGTAAAAGAGGCATTTGCACAAACAAAAGTTGAGAATCTAACAATTTTCAAAAAAGAGCGCATTGTCGCTGTTGATATGATCTCTCATAGGCTGATTTCTTTTCATGAAACAGAGAAATTAAAAAAAGAGCTGCAACAAACCCTGCCGGGAATCAAGGAGGTTCGTGTATCCTTGAAATATTCTTTAGACGAATTGGATGAAAATAGCCTTCTTTCAAGCTATTGGGAAAACATTAAGGCCTATATTTCACAGCAGAGTAAAATTTGTGCCGGGATTATTTCTGATGCCCAGTGGAAATTTAAAGACGGAAAGCTGTTAATTTATGTAAAAAACAACATGGCATACTATATGTCACAGAAAAAGTTAGATAAAGATTTGCAGCATATGATAGAACAAGAAACAGGACGAGCTTTTGTCATGCAGTTTAAAAATATCGCCCTTACGGATGCGGAAACGGAAACCTTTGAGCGGGAAAAGGAAGCAAAGGAAAATGAATTCTTAGAAAAAATTGTCTCGGCACAGGCGGAAGCTGCCCAGGAGAAATCAGCGGCAGAGGCGGCAGGTATTTCTGATTCCGTGCAAAAGGGAATTTTGTTTGGAAAGGAATGCGTTGGAAATAGAATCCCGATTGCGGAAAGCAAAGCCGTTGGTGAAGCTGTGGTGATCGAAGGCACTATTTTCAATGTGGAAAGCAGAGAATTAAAAAGCGGTGATAAATATATTGTTTCCTTTGATATTACTGATAAAACAGATTCAACCACTGTTAAATTTTTCGTAAAGAAAAACATTTTTGACGGAGAATTGCAAGACCGTTTTAAAATGGGTGCATGTATGAGGATACAAGGGGATGTGCAGTTTGATAAATATGCCCATGAAATCAATATTATGGCGAAAAATATTAATCAAGCCAAGGCTGTTCCCCCACGCATGGATCAAGGGAAGGAAAAAAGGGTTGAGCTACATCTACATACACAAATGAGCAGTATGGACGGTGTTACCGCAGTAAAAAACTATATCAAGCGAGCCATAGATTGGGGCCACAAGGCGATTGCCATAACGGATCATGGGGTTGTGCAAGCCTTTCCCGATGCCATGAACGCCGCTGAAAAGTCTGATTTAAAGGTAATCTATGGTGTCGAGGCTTATTTAGTTGACGATTTAGGAAACGTCGTTACCATGTCAAAGGGTCAAAATCTGGAGGATGCTTTTGTTGTTTTCGATATTGAAACCACTGGGTTGTCAAAGGAAACGGAAATGATAACAGAAATTGGTGCGGTCAAATTACAAAATGGTAAGATTATTGACAGATTTAGTACCTTTGTAAACCCCCAAAAGCCGATTTCAGAAGAAATTACAAAGCTTACGGGGATTACCAATGAGATGGTGGCAGACGCACCAAAGATCCAAGAGGTATTGCCGAAATTTTTGGAATTTACAAAGGATTCCGTTTTGGTAGCCCATAACGCAAGCTTTGACACCGGTTTTATTCGTGTGGCGGCAGAAAGATATTGCGATTTAGAGGTTGATAATACGGTTTTGGACACCTTGGAGCTGGCTAGAACCTTACTGCCCCAGCTAAGCAAGCATAAATTAAACATCATTTGTGAGCATTTAAATATTTCTTTGGTTGGACATCATAGAGCAGTGAACGATGCCGAGGCAACGGCTGAAATGTTCCTAAAATTTACCGATATGCTGGTTGAAAAGAAGATTTTTACCCTTGATGAAATTAATATTTTTTCCAGCCGAACGGTAAATTATAAAAAGCTTCGGGCGCACCATGCAATTATTTTGGTGGAAAATTATACAGGCTTACGCAATTTATATGAATTGGTTTCCTTATCACACATTGATTATTTCTACAGAAAGCCCAGAATTCCCAAAAGCCAGCTCATGAGATTGCGAGAGGGATTGATTTTGGGCAGTGCTTGTGAGGCGGGGGAGCTTTACCGTGCTTTATTGGATAATGCGGCAAAGGAAGTCATTGAAAACATTGTGCGATTTTACGATTATCTGGAAATTCAGCCGTTAGGAAATAATCGCTTTATGATTGACTCCCCCAAGGTTGCGGCCATTCGCTCCATGGAGGATTTGATTGCGATAAATAAAAAAATAGTTAATCTGGGCGAAAAATATCATAAGCCTGTGGTTGCAACCTGCGATGTACATTTTATTGACCCTGATGATGCTGTGTATCGAAAAATAATCATGGCTGCAGAGGGCTTTGCCGACGCAGAAAATCAACCGCCCTTATATTTTCGCACAACAGAAGAAATGCTGCTAGAATTCACATATTTAGGCGAGGAAAGGGCAAAGGAAGTGGTTATCACCAATACGAATCTCATTGCGGATCGTATCGAAAAGATCAAGCCCATTCCCGACGAAACCTTCCCGCCTAAAATTGACGGTGCGGACGAGGAGCTTCGGCGCATTTGTATGGAGAAAGCTTATTCCATTTACGGCGAACCGTTGCCGCCGATTGTTCAGGAAAGATTGGAAACCGAGCTAAATTCCATTATCAGCAACGGCTATGCAGTTCTTTATATTATTGCCCAAAAGCTGGTGTGGAAATCTGTTGAGGACGGGTATTTGGTTGGCTCTCGTGGTTCCGTAGGCTCTTCCTTTGCGGCGAATATGGCGGGGATTACAGAGGTAAACTCATTACCGCCCCATTATGTTTGCCCAAGCTGTAAGTATTCGGATTTTGACTCTGAAACGGTGAAAACCTATGCCCTGGAAGAAGCCTGCGGTTGTGATATGCCCGATAAAAATTGCCCCGTTTGCGGAGAAAAGCTGCATAAGGACGGCCATGACATTCCTTTCCAGACCTTCCTTGGCTTTGAAGGGGATAAGGAGCCGGATATTGACTTAAATTTTTCGGGAGAGTATCAACAGCGGGCTCATGCTTATACGGAGGAGCTTTTTGGCGTTGGTCATGTGTTTAAAGCAGGCACAATCGGAACGCTTGCAGATAAAACCGCATATGGTTTTGTGAAAAAATATTTTGATGAACGGGAAAAAACCGTGCATAACGCAGAAATTAATCGTTTGGTTCTGGGCTGCACGGGAATAAAAAGGACAACAGGGCAGCATCCAGGTGGCCTTATGGTCGTACCCAATGACCATAGTATTTATGAATTTTGCCCCATCCAGCGCCCAGCGAATGATGTGAATTCAAAAATCACTACCACTCACTTTGATTATCACTCTATCAGTGGACGTTTGCTTAAGCTTGACCTTTTGGGGCATGACGATCCAACGGTAATTCGTATGCTCTTTGATTTAACCGGGGTAAACCCACAAACTGTGCCGTTAGGTGATCCGGAAACCATGTCTTTATTTGAGTCACCAAAGGCGCTTGGGGTTACAGAGGAGGAAATTAGCTGCAAAACGGGAACCTTAGGGATTCCCGAATTTGGTACGAAATTTGTGCGAGGGATGCTTTTGGATACAAAGCCAAAAACCTTCGCCGATTTATTGCGAATTTCCGGCCTTTCCCACGGGACTGACGTGTGGCTAGGAAATGCCCAGACATTAATAGAAAATGGAACCATTTCACTTAAGGAAACCATTTCAACCCGTGACAGCATTATGATTTATCTGATAAATAAAGGTGTGGATAGAAAGAAATCCTTTAAAATTATGGAGAAGGTGCGTAAGGGAAAAGGCTTAACAGAGGAAGATATTACCGATATGAAGGCAAGCAATGTGCCAGATTGGTATATTGAATCCTGCCAAAAAATAAAGTATATGTTCCCGAAGGCTCATGCTGCCGCTTATGTTATGATGGCTTTTCGTATTGCTTATTTTAAAATTCACTATCCAGGGGCATATTATGCCGCATATTTTACGGTAAGGGCTTGTGATGATTTTGATTATGCCGCAATGTGCAAGGGGATGGAAAAGGCGAAAGAGGCAATTAAGGAAATCCATGCAAAGGGCATGGAGACAACCGCGAAGGATAAAAATAAACTTACTGTTTTGGAAATTGTTGTTGAATTTTATGCGCGAGGCTTTCGTTTTTTACCTATGGATTTATATAAATCCGACAGCAAAAAATTTATTGTGACAAAAGAAGGCTTGCTTCCGCCTTTTAATTCCCTTCAAGGCCTTGGTGCAACTGCTGCCGAGAGCATTGTGGAGGGTAGGGCAGACGGAGAATTCAATACGTTAGAGGAATTAAAAAACAGGACATCCTTAGGCCGTTCTCTCATAGACCTTCTAAAGGAAAACGGTGTATTGAATGGGATTCCGGAAACCAATCAGCTTAGTCTGTTTTAGAGCCGATATTTAGAAAGAAAGCGTTGCAAATAAAAAAGGCGAATCTTCCATAAATAAAAGAAGATTCGCTTTATTGTTTTAAAAATAGGAATCCAGCGCTCTTTCCGCCAATTGCTTTTCTGCATTTGCGCGAATGGCGAGAAGCAGAACCAATAATATTTTTTTGGTTTTTTCATCCTGGTATCCTTCTATAATATCTTTTGCATGGTTTGTGTTGCTTAGAATGCCTTCTGCAGAGGACTGCATAGTTTGTTGAATGATCAGCTGTAATTTTGTAAAGCTCTCATAAATATTTTGTATAAAATCATCCTGTCCATCCGTGGGCTTTACAGTAAGCACCGGCTGAAATAAAATCCCAATATCACGAATAGATAGTACGGACTTTAAGTGGTAAATCATAATTAAAAGCATTAAATGAGTGCGGGTATACTTCTTTTTTACTGGAGCCGGAAAAATTTTTGCCTTGGTATAATTATTAATCATTGTTTTCGTTAGTATTTTATCATCTTCATAACGCTTACACTTCCCTAAAGCCTTATCCATAAATGTAGTTACCTGATCCATATATAAATCAATATTGGGGATATCGTC
Organism: Anaerotignum sp.; assembly: GCA_028710085.1. Taxonomy (GTDB): domain Bacteria; phylum Bacillota; class Clostridia; order Lachnospirales; family Anaerotignaceae; genus Chakrabartyella. The sequence goes on along the minus strand of JAQUSU010000013.1, from coordinate 10,531 downwards.
GATTTTAATGATTCCTGATGTTTTGATTTGCTGGGAAAAGTTATCAGTAATTTTATCCAATGTAGTCATTTATTCACCTCAAATTCATTCTTATTATTGTTCATTTATTATATATCATTTCATACTTTGCAGCAAGATTTTATTACAAATTTTTCTTGTATTATGACGGATAATATGCTATTATATGGATACAATACAACATAGTATTTAAAACTACATGAAGGAGTTGTAATAAATATGGAACGAATAAAATATAAAATTAAAGACCCAATCAGCGCATTGACGCACTTTATCGGCTTTATTGCTGTTATTCCTTGCTTTATCCTATTGATGCTAGCTGCAAAGCAGGAAGCAAGCATATGGCATCTATTGGGATTCGCAGTTTTTGGCACATCTTTACTGCTATTATATGGTGCTAGCACAATATATCATACATTAAAGCTGTCCCAAAGTAAAATTAATATTTTGCGCCGTATTGATCATATGATGATTTTTGTATTAATTGCGGGAACATATACCCCAATTTGTTTAGTATCTTTACATGGCAAATGGGGTTGGACACTGTTGGTTCTCATTTGGGCCTTTGCGTTAGGTGGAATTTTACTGAAAATATTTTGGATGAATGCTCCAAGATGGTTATCAACGCTCATCTACGTGGTTATGGGTTGGTTGGCAGTGGTTGTATTTGTTCCCTTGGAAAAAGCAATTAGCTGGCAGGGAGTTGGTCTTTTGCTTGCAGGCGGGCTTGCTTATACACTAGGGGCGGTCATTTATGCTTTGAAAAAGCCCAACATTACGTTTGAAAATTTTGGCTTTCATGAAATATTCCATGTCTTTGTTATGATTGGCAGCAGTATTCACATCGTTTTTATGTTTCAATATGTATTATAAAATTTATTGACAAATAAAAATAAAGTGATAAAATAGTTAGGTGTCTAATGATTAGATGCCTAACTATTTTTTGCGTTGTTTTTTTTAGTTTCAAGCGCTGAATTTTATGGCGAATACTTTAGTGTAAAAAACAAAAATTGCAAAATAATAAAAAATGATACCTCATGGTTATTCGTGAGATTATTTAGGGAGGGGTGGCAGTGATTTTTTCTGATGAATTGGCAAAAAAAAGAGAGGCTTTGGGAAATCATGTAACGGATTTTTCTTTTACGTTAAGCGTATTGCTTAAGTTATACCATATGCATATGATGCGTAGCGCCCAAGAAATTGGGCTTTCGGGAGGGCAACCGCGTATTTTAATGTCTCTGGCTACAAAAAAATTACAAACGCAAAAAGAATTAAGTGAGTTTTTTCGGGTAAAACCCGCATCTATGACAGATACTTTAAAAAGAATGGAACGCGACGAACTGATCGAGCGAGTTCGGGATGAAAAAGACATGCGAAATATTCGTGTTAGCTTAACCCAAAAGGGTATGGATAAATTTCACGCCTTCATTGCAAAAGGAACATCCATAGATGGAGTGGCTTTTGATGGTTTTTCTGAAGAAGAAAAAGAAATTTGCATAAAATTATTCATGCGGATTTTAGATAATTTGAATAAGGAATTACAGGAAATGAGGGAATAGGCTTGAAAATGATTTTAAAATATATCAAACCATATGGGAAATTGGCGATTTTGTCACCGCTGTTTATGCTGATTGAGTCCTCGGCAGAATTGATCATGCCAAAGCTCATGACACTTTTGATTAATCATGGCGTTGCCACATCAAATAGTAATTATATAATAAAATTAGGCGCAGTTATGATTCTTATTGCATTTTTGGGTATCATTGGTGGGATTGGCTGCCTAATCACTGCCAGTATTGTTAGCCAGAAAGCCGGAACGGATTTAAGAAAAGACCTGTTTATGAAAATTCAGGATTTTTCGTTCCATAATATAGACACGTTTCAAACGCCATCTTTAATTACGCGCTTAACCAATGATATTACGCAGATTCAAATGGTTATTCTTATGTCCTTGCGTATGCTGATACGAGCACCATTGCTTTGCTTTGGCAGCTTAATTATGGCCTTTACTATGAATGCAAAGATAGCCTTGATTTTTATTATTGCTATTGTTATTTTAGGCTTTGTGGTATTTCTTATTATGGGCAAAGCAATGCCAAAATTTCGAATGGTTCAAGAAAAGCTGGATGGTGTAAATACTGTCATGCGTGAATGCTTGGCAGGTATGCGTGTTGTAAAAGCTTTTGTTCGCCACGATTATGAAATAGAAAAATTTAATACTGCCAATGAGGATTATAAAACGACGAATGTAAAGGCATTTCGTATTGTGGTATTCATGCTTCCGGCAATGATGCTTATTTTAAACGTTTCTGTCATTGCAATACTTTGGTTTGGCGGAGCTCAGGTTTATCATGGCACCATGAAGATAGAAGAAATCATGGCATTTATTACTTATTTAATGCAAATGATTATGTCATTGATGATGCTTGCTATGGTGTTTATGTATATCTCAAGAGCACAAATTTCGTTGAATCGTGTAAAAGAAGTTTTAAATGAAGAAATCGATATTGTAGACCCTGTGAACCCTGTTTCACCCGAAAAAAATGCAGGTGATGTTGCGTTTGAAAATGTATCCTTCCGATACGAGGGGGGGAGCGGAGAGCCTGTTTTGGAAGGGATCAGCTTTGTTGCAAATGCAGGAGAAACGATTGGAATACTTGGGGAAACCGGCTCAGGAAAATCAACCTTGGTAAATTTAATGCCACGCCTTTATGATGTTTCCCAAGGAAAAATTAATATTGATGGTGTTGATGTGCGCGATTATGCAATTCACGAATTGAGGAAAAAAGTAGCCGTTATTCTTCAGGAGACTATTTTATTTACCGGAACAATTCGGGACAATATTAAATGGGGAAATAAAGATGCAACGGAGGAAGAAGTAATTACAGCGGCAAAGGCAGCACAGGCCCATGAATTTATTATGGAATTGCCAAATGGCTATGATACGGAGCTGGGACAAAAGGGGGTAAATGTTTCCGGTGGGCAGAAACAGCGTATTTCCATTGCAAGAGCGCTGATTCAAAACCCCAGCATCATCGTTTTTGATGATAGTACCAGTGCTGTAGATTCTTTGACGGAAAAAAATATCCGCCAGTCTATGAAGAAATCCCATAGTCATTGCACAAAATTTATCATCGGTCAAAAAATTAGCTCCATTCGGGATGCAGATAAAATTATTGTCATGAAAGATGGAAAAATAGCAGCAGAGGGTAACCATAATATACTTATGGAAACCAGCTTGGATTATCAGGAAATTTATTATTCTCAAATGAAGAAAGGGGTAGTGTTGGATGAGTAGTCCCCGCATGGGTGGGCAACCGCCTGCAACTTTTAGAAAACCAAAGAATACAAAAAAGACCCTTGTGAGGCTTTTGAAATATCTAAATAAATATTGGCTCTACTTAACGATTGCCATATTGTGTATTGTTTTTGTAATGATAGGCACCGTTTTTGCAACCCGTTTGATTGGCGTAGCCATCGACAATTATATTATGAATTTCGATTTCAGGGGTTTGGCAAAGCTTTGTTTCGTGCTTTTTGCAATTTATGTGGGCACATCTTTATCTATGTGGATACAGAGCATTTTGTTCCTATGGGTTGGGCAAAAAGTAGTTGCTTCCATCCGCAAAGAAATATTTGAAAAATTACAAAAGCTTCCTTTGAAATATTTTGATAATACGACCCATGGGGAATTAATGAGCCGTGTAACAAATGACGTAGATAATATTTCAATGGCACTCAATTCCAGCGTTTCTCAAGTGTTTCAAAGTGGGCTAACCTTAATTGGTACTTTAGCCATGATGCTTTATTTAAGTATACCCTTGACAATTGCTACGGTGATTACAATACCGATTATGTTGATTGCTACAAAAGCAATTACCTCTCGTTCCAGAAGGTATTACAAAGAAAAACAAGAACGCCTGGGTAATCTTAACGGGTTTATTGAGGAAATTATTTCTGGGCAGAAGGTTGTAAAGGTTTTTTGCCAAGAAGAAGAAACAACGAAATCCTTTTCAAAACGAAACAATGAGCTGTTGCAGGTGGGCGTTCGAGCAGAAATTTTCTCAGGGATGATTGGGCCTATTATGATGGCGCTTAATAATATGACCTATGCAATTGTGGTTGCAGGCGGCGGCTTGATGATGGTAATGGGATTGCCGATCACATTGGGTACAATTTCTAACTTTATCATTTACTCAAAGCAGTTTACAAGACCTTTGAATGAATTAGCCAATCAAGTGAACGCAATGATGGCAGCTTTTGCAGGTGCCGAACGGGTTTTTGAGGTTTTGGATGAAACGGAAGAATTGGAAGATACCCCAGAATCTGTTGAATTGAATGCAGTAAAGGGGGATGTAGTTTTTACAAACGTAAACTTCTCTTACGAAGAAGGCCATCCAATTTTAAAGGAAGTAAATTTATATGCGAAACCGGGGCAAACCATTGCCCTCGTTGGCCCAACGGGTGCCGGTAAAACGACCATCATCAATTTATTGACACGCTTTTATGATATTGATAACGGAACGATTGCAATTGACGGTCATGATATCAAAGAAATCAAGCGGAGAAATGTGCGTTCAAATTTAGGCATTGTACTGCAGGATACCTATTTATTCACCGATACCATACGGGAAAATATTCGCTATGGTAGATTAAACGCAACGGATGAGGAAATCTTTGAAGCGGCAAAGCTGGCAAATGCCCATGAATTTATTCGGCGGCTACCCGATGGTTACGATACCGTATTATCCGATGGTGGCGGTAATTTAAGCCAAGGGCAGCGGCAGATGCTTGCTATTTCCAGGGCAATATTGGCAAACCCTTCTATTTTAATTCTTGATGAAGCCACCAGCAGCGTAGATACCAGAACAGAGCTGAAAATTCAAGAGGCAATGCAAAATTTGATGAAAGGGCGTACCAATTTTGTCATTGCACATCGCCTGAGCACCATAAGAAATGCTGATTTAATTGCAGTCATCAATCATGGTGAAATTATTGAACGTGGAAATCATGAGGAATTAATGCAGAAAAAAGGGTTCTATTACAGCCTGTATCGCAATCAATTTGAGACAAATGAAGCAGTTTAACAAAGGATTGTAGACTGTATTCTTTTTAAAAATAACTAAAAACACTTGATTTTTATTGTTAAATATGTTATAAATAGTTTCGTGAATAAACTTTGAAGAGGAAGAGTACAATGCGTATTGTTTTTTCAGAGAGTCGGCGGTAGGTGCGAGCCGATAAAGACACGTTTTGGAACTGGCCTTGGAGTTTTGCCCTGAATATCAGCTTTGATTAGTAAGCGGCAACGGTAGCCACCGTTATTGGTTTTGAGTGTGCCTTTTGGCAAACTAGAGTGGTAACACGGAGTATCCCTTCGTCTCTAATTGAGATGAAGGTTTTTTTATTTTCTTTACAGAAAAAGGCTAAAATTATGTTGGTAAATACGCAGAGCTTTGTAAACGGGTTTTGTTAAGGAGGAGTTAGTAATGAACAGTCGCTATGAATTTAATGAAATTGAAAAAAAATGGCGTGCAGAGTGGGAAAAGAACCCCATTAACGTTGAAGATGATAAGAAACCGAAATTTTACTGTTTGGATATGTTTCCATATCCATCTGGCACAGGCCTTCACGTTGGTCACTGGAGAGGTTATGTTTTAAGTGACGTTGTCAGCAGATATAAGGTACTGCAGGGCTATCAGGTGCTGCATCCCATGGGTTGGGACGCTTTTGGCTTGCCAGCAGAAAATTTCGCTATTAAAAATAATATCCATCCTCGTATTTCCACGGCGGATAATATTACAAATGTAAAGCGTCAGTTGCATGAAATCAGTGCAATTTATGATTGGGATAAAGAGGTTGATACCACAGATCCTTCCTATTATAAATGGACACAGTGGATTTTTGTTCAGATGTTTAAAAAAGGCTTGGCTTATGAAAAAGAAATGCCTTTGAACTGGTGCCCTAGCTGTAAATGTGTTTTGGCAAATGAAGAAGCTGCCGGCGGCACTTGTGAGCGTTGTGGTGCAACCGTTACCAAAAGAAACCTTCGTCAGTGGATGTTAAAAATCACAGCTTACGCAGACAGATTATTGGAAGATTTGCAGCAGTTGGATTGGTCTGAAAAAGTAAAAAAAATGCAGTCTGACTGGATTGGGAAGAGCTATGGTGCTGAGGTAGATTTTAAGGTAAGTAATAGCGATAATAAAATAAGCGTTTTTACAACAAGACCGGATACACTTTATGGCTGTACCTTTATGGTTTTGGCGCCCGAATATAAGGGTCTTGATGAAATTATTGTACCCGAATACAAAGAAGATGTTCGTAAATATTGCTTCGATGCTTCCACCAAATCCTCCGTTGACCGTATGACGGATAAGGAAAAAACAGGCGTATTTACAGGCGCTTACTGTGTAAACCCTGTAAATGGCAAAGAAATCCCTGTTTGGGTTGCAGATTATGTATTGGCTGATTACGGCACAGGCGCAGTTATGTGTGTACCTGCACATGATGAGCGTGACTTTGATTTTGCCACAAAGTTCGATTTGCCTATTATTCAGGTTATCTTACCCGAAGGGGAAGAAGAAAAGCCATTGACTGAAGCATATGCTGGCGATGGTGTTATCATTAACTCTGGTGAATGGAATGGCATGAAGGCATTTGATGCAAAGAAAAAAGTGCCTCATATCATGGAAGAACAGGGGCTTGGTAAGAAAACAGTAAATTATAAGCTCCGTGACTGGGTATTCTCCAGACAGAGATATTGGGGGGAACCTATTCCCATTATCCATTGTGACCACTGTGGCGCAGTGCCAGTTCCCGAAGATCAGCTGCCTGTATTGCTTCCTGAGGTAGAATCCTACAAGCCTACGGATACGGGCGAATCTCCTTTGGCACATATTGATGAGTGGGTAAACACAACCTGCCCTGTTTGTGGCAGACCCGCAAAAAGAGAAACGAATACAATGCCCCAGTGGGCAGGCTCCAGCTGGTATTTCTTGCGTTATGTTGATAATCATAACGATAAGGAATTGGCAAGCATGGAGGCTTTGAAAAAATGGGCGCCTGTTGACCTGTATGTTGGTGGGATTGAGCACGCTGTATTGCACTTATTGTATGCTCGTTTCTACACAAAATTCTTGTATGATATTGGTGCAGTGCCTTTTGAAGAACCATTCCAGAAGCTGTTTAATCAGGGTATGATTACAAAGAATGGCGGCAAGATGAGTAAATCCTTGGGTAACGTTGTATCTCCTGATGAATTGGTGGAAAAATACGGCTGTGATTCCTTGAGAATGTACGAGCTGTTTGTTGGACCTCCTGAAATGGATTGCGATTGGGATGATAGCGGTATTGATGGCGTGTTCCGTTTCTTAAATAGAATTTGGAAAATGGTTTATTCTTATAAAGATGCGCCTGTCCAAGCAAGCAAGGATGAAGAATTCGTTTGCAACAAGCTGATTTCTGATATTACCAGCCGTCTGGAAGTTTTGACAATGAATACCGTTGTGAGTGGGTTCATGGAATATTCTAACAAACTCAATGACATTGCCAAAAAACAGGGTGGTCTTTCCAAAGAAACGTTGGATACAATTGTTATTTTGTTGGCTCCCTTTGTACCCCATATTTCCGAGGAGCTTTGGAAAGAATTGGGTCATGAAGACTCTGTTTTCTCAGCAAAATGGCCTCAGGTTGATGAAAGTAAGCTTGTGAAAGATACCATTGAAATTGCAATTCAAGTTGGCGGTAAATTGAGAGGGACAATGGAAATTTCCACAAGCGCTGCGAAGGACGAAGTTTTGGCTCAGGCAAAAGAGGTTTTGGGCAATCGTCTGGATGGAAAGGAAATTGTAAAAGAAATTTATGTGCCCGGCAGAATTGTAAACTTAATTGTTAAATAATTAAATCATAATAAAGGGCAGAGTTGCATGGGTATTTACTTAGCATCTCTGCTTTTTGTGCTGAGGTGTTTCAATTGATGGAATTATTGATCATGGATGCAGATGAATTGCTAAATCCCGTTAAATTTCAAAAAGCGATGGAGCTAGTGGGAGAAGAAAGACGTTGCAAGGCGGAGAAATTTCTGAAAGCGGAAAGCAAAAGACTCTCTTTGGCTGCAGGCCTTTTATTAAGGTACGCTTTTTTTTCTGTAGGTCAGCCTGACTTATTCGAAGAAATAAAAATCATGGATAGTGGCAAGCCGTACTTGCCAAATCATGAGTTCGGTTTTAGCTTATCTCATTCGGGAAGGTTTGCAATTTGTGGGTTTTCAGATAGAGAAATCGGTTGCGATATTGAAAAAATTCGCGAAAAATTGCCACGCACTGAAAAGATTTTTTCCGCGGATGAAGCAAGAACGTTCTGCGAACTGGATGAAGATAAAAAAACTGCATTCTTTTTTCGTCTTTGGACGTGTAAGGAAAGCGTTACAAAATGGATTGGAAAAGGTATTGCCTACCCATTAAAAAGCCTTTCTGTTATGGATGGGGAACAGGTGAAACAATCTATTTTTATGAAAGAAAGACAGCTGTTTTTAAAAACGTTTCATGTGGAAAATTACGCAATTTCTTTGTGCGCTGAGTCAGCAGAATTTCCGGAAAAATTGAAAAAATTGGAATGGAATATTTTGATTCATAATTAAAAACAACGAATTGACGGTTTACCGTTGAAAATTGTCACAAAATCCGTATAATATAAGAAGACAACTTGTGATGATGATGAGGTTTAAATAATGAAAATATTAAAAAGAGTTACCTGCCTTGTTTTAACGGTATTTTTAACCATAGGGGTATTTCCCTCTACCAGTACAGGTGCTGCTACCGTTGCTCAATTAGAGGCAAAAAGAAAAAATCTTGCACAGCAAACGCAAAATGCAAGAAAAGAAATAGAAAATATTAAATCCAAACAGCTTTCCGTAGAAGAAGAAATTGACGCTATGGATAAGGTTATGAATAGTTTACAGGCAGAGCTGGATAATGCCCAGTCTGATTTGGATGCGTTAACAGAATCCTTAAATGCCGCTGAAAAGGAATTGGAGGAAGCTGCTGTGAAACGCGAGGAGCAATTTCAACTTTTAGGAAGCCGTATGCGTTTTCTTCAGCAAAAGGGTGCAACAGGCTATTTGGAAATTCTTCTGGAGTCGGAAAGCTTTTCGGATTTATTCTTGAGAATGCAGTATGTAAACGATATTATGTCCTTTGATAAAAATATTTTGGACAAGCTTCAGGAAATTCAAGATACCATTCAAGCAAAAACAGATGAAATTGCTGAAAACCATGCAGCGCAAGCTGAAGTGGTTGCTTTACAAAAAGAAAAGGTAGACAGCATGCAGGATTTAATTTCTGAAAAAGAAGAATTAATGTCATCTTATAAGAACGATGTGAAAAAGCAAGAACAATTGATTGCTGCAAATGCCAAGGCGGATCAGCAGGTTTTGAATTTAATGGCACAGCAATCAGGCAGTTCAACTCCGTATTATACAGGAAATGGAACTTTGGGTTGGCCGGTTCCTGCAAAGAAAGCTGCATCTTCCAGCTTGAGCAGTGGCTTTGTTCATAGAATAAACCCAGTTACCAAAAAAAGTGAGAACCATAGTGGCTATGATATTCCTGCACCATATGGTTCGGCAATCGTTGCTGCCGAGGCAGGTAAGGTTATATCTGCAGGCTGGATAAGGGGCTATGGATATACAGTAGTGATAGACCACGGTGGCGGACTCAGAACGCTTTATGGACACAACTCTTCACTTGTTGTTTCAAAAGGGCAAATGGTAACAAGAGGACAAACAATTGCGAAATGCGGCAGTACAGGTATTTCTACGGGCAATCATTGTCATTTTTCTGTTTTGGTAAATGGCTCATATGTGAATCCTGAATCATATTTAGGTGTTAAAAACATTTCAAAATAACTGTAATTTGAACACCCTCTAAAAAAGCTCTAAGTTATTTTAGTTTTTGAAGAGGGTGTTATTATTATTAAAATTAACCATAATATAGTTATGTAAACTAATCGAAATAAACTAGAGGAAGCGTAAAAGGGATGGCTTTAACAATCATTCTTGAATTTATTTGTATCGCAAATCAACACTAGGAACGCTGGGATTAGAAAGAATTAGAATTGATACATCTTGTTGCTTTTGATGACCAATCTTGGTGCGTGGTGCTTCACGCGGTGAAAACATTTTATCAAACTCTAGGTATTTATAAGAATTTTTAAATTAATTTGATTTTTATGAGAGTGGTTGTAGATAGATATCGCAAGGATTCAAGCACAATAAGCGGATGATTTAAAAATTGCAGTGAGTGTGTTTAATCTGGTATAAAGTGTCTGGTTATAGCAATTTTGAGTTAAACTGCTAATATTTAACACATTTATTCGTAAAAGTTGTGTTTTGCGAATAAATATCGATAGCTCCCTTTTGTTTCAAAAGACTCTCTCTTATCAAATACTTGACAATTTTTGCTATAGCAAAGCCCATAGAAATTTTCTACGGGCTTTGCCTATTTTTATGCTT
>JAQUSU010000092.1 GCA_028710085.1 Anaerotignum sp. | reverse complement strand
ATGTTGTTACAAAAAGTTTTGATTTATGGGAAGGTTTTGCAAGTTCCGGCCCCGGAGGAGTAGTTAATAGCTGGTATAATACTGAAAAAATCACAGGAAGAATCGTAACCTATGAGGGAACTACGGAGAGAAATGATGTTCATAGAGGAGACATCTGCAAGGTTGGTGATGACTATTATGTATTTAACGACGGTGGTTCAGTGGCACACAGTCCAACTACTTTACCTATCCAGTGGTATAAATTACCTTGAGTTTTTGCATAAAATACTGCGCCTTTATGGGAATGACTGGGCTGAATACTCCTTTTTTGTGCTTCCAGCCCATGATAAAATTTGCATGAACCGATATTTATCAAAGAACCAACCCTCATAAAATTCCCGCTTAGCTGTATCTATGGAATGAGTCAGTAGTTAGATGATTCCAAAAATATGAAAGGAATTTTTGCCATTTTGCTTTACATAATATAGTGCCTTATCCGCACAACTGTAAAGCATGTCAAAGTCCTCTTCATTTTCCTTTGACAAGGCAACGCCCATAGAAATGGAAAATTTTCCGTATGGGTTAATTTCCATTTCATGGTTTTGCAGTTGCTGCAAAATAGCGCCTGCCCGTTCACGAATTTTCTCATGAGAATGGGCACCTGCTTTAAAAATAATAAATTCGTCCCCGCCCAGTCTTGCTGCCTGTTCATCTGGTTCTAGGTTGTTTTTTAGCTTTTTTGCAAAATTCATTAAGACAGTATCCCCAGCAATATGTCCAAAGGAATCATTGATTTGCTTGAAATTATCAATATCAATGATGAAAAGGCACCCACATTTATCTCGTTCAAGGGCTAAATTAACTTGTTGGCGCAAGTATCCCCGTTTCCAAAGTCCCGTAAGGTCGTCTGTACTAGAGATACTTTTCATGTGCCTTACCTGTTCCTCTTTTGTTTTTAATTCCAGCTCCAAATACTTTCGTAAAGTAAAAAGCTCCAAGATGCGTTCCACCCGCGCCATCATAATTTCCGGTACAAAGGGTTTGGAAATAAAGTCTTGCGCACCAAAGGAAAGCCCTTTTAGCTCCAGCTCTTTATCTTGTTCCGCTGTAAGCATAATTATGGGAATCGCAGCAGTTTTCGGGTTTACTTTTAAGCTGCTTAACACTTCAAAACCGTCCATTTCAGGCATCATAATATCCAAAAGAATTAAATCAACCGTTTTTTCTTCTAAGTAGGCAATTGCTTTTTTTCCCGATTTTGAACAGACAACTTCATAAGATTCTTCAAGGGTTTTTGCAACATATTTTAAGTTTGCAACAACATCATCAACCACCAATATTTTCTTCTTCTCCATTGTTTTCCTCTCTTTCTATTTGTGCATATGCTAACTTTAATTGCTCTATGGCATCTTCAAATTCAAAATCAGCAATGTAGGTAATGGCCATTTCAACCAGCTCCATTACTTTTTCTTGAGAGTAGTGACAGCCTTCCCATTCTTGGGCCAAATCATCTGCACCATTGATTGACATATTTTCGCAAACTTCCAGAAAAGAAGTAATCATTTTTTTTGCCTTTTCCGTTGATATTTCCTCTTTCTTTTGTATCAAAGTTGTTTGTCTATACAGTTCCACTGCCTGTTGTAATTGGGCTACCAAGGTTTCATATTGCGTTAAAAACCCTTCATGATGCTTTTTCAAATACAAAATATCATTTTGCTTTCCTGCCATTTCCAGCTTCTCCGCTAAGTTTGCTAATTGATCCGCACCAATGCTTCGTGCTGCACCTTTTATGCCGTGAACTTCAATCACATAGCGGGAGATGTCTGCATCGTTATAGGCAGTTTCAATTGCACGAAAAGCTGTTGCACTAGAAAAAGCCTGCAAAATACTAATGTATATTTTTTCATCCCCACGGCAATTTGCCAAGCCCTTTTTCCAGTCCAAATGGATGTCGCAAAAAAATTGTCTGAATGCTTGGGACGCCATTTGACAGCTAATTTCCCCTTCTGCTTCCGCTGCAAATTCTATTTTTTCTTTTGCCAGCCAGCGTTCAAGCACTGCATGCAGTCTACTGGGGTCGATTGGTTTTGTTAGGTAATCGCTCATACCGTTTTCCAAAAACATTTTTCTGGCATCATTGACAGTGTTTGCCGTTAATGCCACAACGGGAATCTCATGATATACTTTCTCTGGAGAACGAATTAAAGCTGTTGCTTCTAATCCGTCCATACCAGGCATCATATGATCCATGAAAATAATGTCAAACAGAGTTCCGTTTTCTAAAAGGGTGAGTGCCTGTTGCCCACTGGTTGCCGTTTTGCATTCAATATGATAGCATTCCAAAAGAGCAGAGATCACCTTCAAGTTTACAACATTGTCATCCACTACTAAAATGCTTGCTTTAGGTGCATAAAAAGTAGTTTCTGCAAGCAAGGAGCTGTTATTTTTATTCTGAATTTGTTCATCTTCTTGATCCTTGCCAATGCCTTGGGGGAGACGAAAGTAGAAATTACTTCCTACCCCATAAACACTTTTTACCCCAATACTGCCTTGCATGGCATTTACCAGGTTTTTACAAATGGCCAATCCAAGACCAGTGCCTTCTAATTCTCGATTTCGTTTGGAATTTACCTGGGTAAAGCTGTGAAATAATTTTTGAACATCCTCTTCTTTGATACCAATTCCCGTATCTATGACCTCCGCCTGAAGAACACCATTCTTTTCCCCTGTGGGAGTCCACTGGAGCAGCAATTTGATTTCCCCATGATCTGTAAATTTTGTGGCATTATTCAATAAATTTGTTAGAATTTGTCGTAAACGCATAGAATCCCCTACCAATTTTTTGGGAATGTCGTTTTTCATTTCCAAATGGAGAGAAACTGCTTTTTTTTCCAATCTATAGTTGACCATATTCAAAACATCCTGTACCACATCTAAGAGAACATATTCTGACGTAGAAATTTCAATTTTTCCAGATTCAATTTTGGAAAAATCCAAAATATCGTTGATAATACCCAAGAGGTTGATAGAAGCGCTTTTTATAATTTCGACATATTCTCTTGAGGTATGGTCTAACTCACGGGATAGAAGAATTTCGCTCATGCCGCAAATTGCATTCATGGGCGTACGAATTTCATGGGAAACATTTGCCAAAAAATCTGCTTTTGCCTGGGCAGAAACCTCTGCCTGTTTTTTTGCTTCTGAAGTTTCCTCCATTTTAATTTCAACAATTTTTAACAAATCTTCACTGGTTTGCATACTGTCAAATGCCAATTTTTGAAACCGTTGATTCCAAGAAATCAAAAGAATTAACAAAATATGAGCAATCAGAGAAGCCACCGTAATAATCAATATTTTTTCTTGTGTCCCCTGCCGCAAATAATAAACAGAAAATAAAATGGTACAAAATAAAATAAAATAATTGTATTTTAAATATTGAAACAAAGAAATCATACATGCCGTTACCAAAAGCATCACATAACTAAGGTATGGCGTTGACTCAGAAAATGAAAAAATCAGCTGTGTTACCAATAAGGAACAGGTGATAATCCAACCTTGCAGCTGCATGGAAAGTAGGTTAGATGTGGTTAGAACGCCAACAACTAAAATCATAACAATCAAAAAAGTTGCTGTATATACGCTTAGGTGCATCTGTTCAAACCTGAGAGCCAAGTATAGACAAAAGTATGTATAAAAGCGAAAGGCAAATTTTGTGATATTTTTGCTGTCAATCAATTTATCCATCTACATCCTCCTTGCCAATGACTTGAACCCCTTTGGGTAAAACAAACGGCAACCCTCCGTGTTGCAGGCTCCCAGACATTTCTTCGCAGAGCTGTTCTACCCCATCACATTGGAACATTAATTTTCTGCCATCTGAAGATGCGATGGTAAAGTTTTTTCCTTTGAGATGAAGCAATACGTCTGAAAGGTTTTCCAAATTTCCCGTTTGATAAGAGGAATATCCTTGCAGCCAACGCATGGTTGTAGATTCCTTCCAAAGTAATATATCCAATTCCCCATCCATAGGGGTACGTTCTTTTGTTGTAAAAAATACAGAATTATAACACTTACCGTTTGCAACATGTGCCAAAAGATAGGTTCCATCATAGTTTTTGCCATCAATGGTGATATGTAATTCCTCCGGTTTAAAACCAATGAGTGTATCTACAACCAAAGCAAGGCGATACGCAAAGTTATTGTTGATGGACATAGATTGCTTGATTTTATCAACAATCCCTTGAATGCGGGCATCCGCACCCACAGAAAGAGAGTTAAAGCAAACGATGTCTTGTAGCTGCACATAATCCAAGTTGACTGTCTTTCCTTCGATCAGGGAATCCAAGTCTGAAAAACGCTGTTTATTTTTGAAATTTTCCAAAAACTCTGACTTACTCCCATTGTTAAAAAAAGCGATTTCTCTTTGCTTGAAAGAATCTATCCCCCGTAAAACATGGAACAAGGTAGTGGTATCTCCACAAGAATAAAACCGGATTTTTTCTTCTTGAAATAGCCGACACATTTTGGAAACCAATTCCGCCTCATGACCAACATAATTTCGATTAAACACCAGATATTCAAAGTTCTCCTTTTTCATTAAAAAACTCCGAATTTCGTCTCCACTCATGATGGATTTGCATTCCTGATTGATGATAAAAATATGCTTCATGGGAATCCGCCCTTTATCTACTTATTTTTTAACTGTTTCTTCTAAATGGCTTTGCATAGGCACAAGGAATTCTCCCTTTTTCCGTCGCAGAAAATTATCTGTAATTTTAAATACCTTTCCAGAAAGAGCTAAGATTGCAATGGCATTGGGTACAGCCATTAAACCATTACAAGTGTCAGCCAAGGCCCACACAAACTGTGCATCCGTATTCGCACCTATAAAAATAAGTAGGACAAATAAAATTTTAAACAAAAGAATATATCTGGAACCACCAAAATATTCTCCTGCACGCATACCATAAATAGACCAGCCAATCAGCGTAGTAAAGGCGAACAACACAACGGCAATGGTCACAATGCCTGCGCCGCTCCTGCCCAAAACAGTATGAAAGGCATAGAAAGTAATGTTAACACCTGTTAAGCCACTCACCCTATCTGCATCCGTGGTTAGGATTGCCAATGCGGTTAAAGTACATATAATCATTGTATCAATAAAAACCTCCAGCCCTCCCCAAATACCTTGAATCACTGGTTCTTTTTGATCCGAAAGGGTGTGAATCATAACAGAAGTTCCTAACCCCGCTTCATTCGAAAAAATTCCCCGTGCAATTCCGTAGCGAATGGATTTAGAAACGATATACCCCATTACTCCTCCCCCTACGGCGCTTGGACGAAAAGCCTCTTGGAAAATATCCATAAACACACCCGGAATCTTGTCTGCATGAAATAAAATAATAATCAAAGCACTAATGCTATAAAACCCAGCCATAAAAGGCACCAATTTTCTCGAAAAGGAAACAATACGTTTTAAACCACCGAATACAATAATGCCGGTAAATATAGCTACGCAGGTTCCCGTCATCATAGGCTCAATCCCAAAGGTGGATTCTAAGGATGTGGAGATTCCATTGATCTGGGCAATGTTTCCAATCCCAAACGTAGCCACAAAACAACAGCATGCAAAAATAGTGGCCAAAGATTTTAGCTTCATACCACGTTCTATGTAAACCATAGGCCCACCCATCCATTCGCCCTTGCTGTTGCGATACCGATAGTAGATGCCTAGAACATTTTCTGCATATTTGATAATCATACCCAAAAATGCCGAAACCCACATCCAAAAGACAGCGCCGCGTCCGCCTGCCTGAATTGCTGTTGCAACACCAATAATGTTTCCTGTGCCGATGGTGGCGGCCAAAGCAGTCAACAAAGCCTGAACTTCTGAAATAGAATTGCTCCCCTTTTCATATTTCATTTCTTGATAATGCTTTCTCGCTTGACGCCAGTCTAAAAAACGAAACCACCTGAGCTGAAAAAATTTCAAACGAAAGCTAAAGTAAATTCCTGTTCCCATTAAAATAATAATCATGGGAACTCCCCAAACTAATTTGTTCAGTACCTGATTGATTTCCAAAAAATTAGAAAACGTTTCTTGCCAGTAGATGCCCCACTTCGTCACATGAAATCCTCCGTCCATTTTTGAGGAAAATAAATTGCGTCACTTAACTTGAAAATTCCTTCTATAAAAAATAATTTACAGGTTTTTTAAAAAAAAGCAAAATGCTTTGCTTCATCGAAAGAAGCGCTAATTTAATGGAAGGCGCGCAGATGGTCGAGGAAAAATTCCGTCGGTAAAGAAACCCACAGCAATTGCAATGCGATTGCCAGGCTTTTTCAAATATTTCTATAAATTGATTATATTGTTTTTTTTTGAATTATACAATACAAGATAATATCTTTCATAAGTAAAATAGCTGCCAGGAGTTCATAATTAAAAATTTACGATCTATGGTCTTGACAAGTGCGCACATTATAAGAATCAAAGAATTGACATTATTGTGCCATTATGATAGCTTTAAATGAATGAAATAATTTTTTTATTCAACTAAGGAGGGATTGCTATGCCTCAGATTTTCGATAAGCTCGGGCGTGAAAAACTCCGGATACAGTTGCTTGAAAATGGTTTTCAGCTGATGAAACGATTTGGCTTAAAGAAAACTTCTATTAGCGACATAACGAAGGCATCTGGAATTGCAACAGGAACATTTTATAATTTCTTCAAAACGAAAGAAGAGTTTGTTTATCAAATGATTCTTTACAAAAGAGAAGAATCCAAGTTGAAATTCCAAAGCCTCATTAATCAGAACGGTATGTTGGATCAAGAAAGCTTCCGAGCGTTTTTGCGTTCCATATTTTTTGCCGACAATAACATTTTTGACTATCTTACCCAAGAAGAGGTAGCTTTGCTTTATTCCCGCTGGCCAGAAAACTATATGCAAAAGCAAGATAGCGCAGAACAAAACACCATGTGGATTCTAAACCATGTGGCAAATAAACGTGAGGATTGTGATTGGAAGGTCTTTGCGAACTTTTGCAAAGCAGTGTCTATCATTCGATATGGTAAAAAAAATCTGTATAGCGAGGCTTATGAAGAAATGATTGAACACATCATTGACATGATTCTTAATTATGTGGTAGCTGAAGATTTTTCATAAGGATTTTCAATTTAATTTTTTTGTGTTGAAAGCTATATTTTTGTATTGTTGCTTCTATATTTTTTGCATAAAAATTCCCTGTAAAACAACCATTTTTGAAAGAAATGCTTTCTGTTTCTTGGTTTGTTTTACAGGGATTATTTTTTATCTATTTTAATTCATTCAAAATACCAAAGCCTTGTGTTCCTTTGATGCTTCTTTATTTTACATTTTCCAGTAAAACAATCTGTAATGCATCCGCTGCGCCCACTTGATTCGTTGCACCGTTTACAGCAGAACCATTGCAGGACACAACCGCACAGTTACGGAATGCATAGCCCAAAATGGAACCTACAATTGCATTGCTACTTTCTGCTGTAATCGTTCCGCTGGCACTGCAACCAACAATATGGATTGCAGAAGCTGCAGGATAGTAGCTGCTATAATTTGAGCCGCAGAAGCCACTGCCTACAACGCCGCCGATTCGTGTTGAACCTTCATCGGCTACAATGTTCATTCCCGTTACCTGGCAGTTTTTAATCAAGGTAAAACCTTCTGCATCACTGGCTAAAGCACCCTCATTTACAACGCCGGCGTATCCCAGTAAGCCTCCCACCATAATTGCATTGGTGCCAACTGTAATCGTTGCGTTTTCCACCTGGCAGTCAACAACTTTTTCACTGTCAAAGGCACAACCCAGCAAACCGCCGACACCAATTGC
>JAQUSU010000091.1 GCA_028710085.1 Anaerotignum sp. | reverse complement strand
ATAGGCATTAAAAAACCTTAGGTAGCTATATATAGTAATCCCCGGGATGATAGGTATTTGAACATCCTTCACATCTGGAACAATGTTGACTTCGTGACACAGCCTACGGATAAAATCGCTGTTTTTTTCCACTGTAAAAACATCATGATACTCTTGGATTTCTTTTTCAGAAAGCGGTAAAGGGATATTCATTTCATCACTTGTTTCGATCACAGTGCTATTGTTTTCTGTCATAGCCACACCCCCACCATTCTTTTTATTTTACAATATGAGAGGACAAATTTTAGCGTGAATAAACTACTTGTGGTCATCACCAATCGGGTTTAGACACAAAAAAACTGTATTTACACATAAAAAAGCGTATACAAAACCTGTATACGCTCAAAAAATCACTAGATTTTTCTTTATCAATCCTGTTATTTGGGATGCTTCGAAGTAAGCAAGTTATCCAAAATTTATAATTAGAGAACCAATGATGGTGCTGAATACACTCTCGCCTTCAATTCATTGTCCAGCATGTAAAGCCCCTTTGGATCGCTTCCAAACAAATCCATTTTTGTGATTAAATTGTTTGCATTTGTTTCCTCTTCGCCTTGCTCTTTCACAAACCAATCCAAAAATTGAATTGTGCGATAATCATGCACGTCCTGTGCCGCTGAGTAAATTGTATGGATGGAAGCTGTAATGTACTCCTCATGTGCCAAACTAGCCTTTAAGGGATCCATCAATGTTTCCATTGCAACATCAGGCTTTCCAATTGCCTGAAAGTCTACACGCTGGTTATTGTTTTGCAGGTATTGATAAAAGAGCATGGCATGGTCTCTTTCCTCCTGTGCCTGAACCTTAAACCAGTTCGCAAAACCCTCCAAGCCTTTGAATTCATAAAAGTTTGCAAAGTCCAAATACAAATAAGCAGAGTAAAATTCCTTTGTAATCTGTTCGTTTAATAGCGCTATCACTTTTATATCTAACATATTTATCCCTCCTGTATTTTTTTCGAAAAGGACTGTCGTTTTTTATTCCTTTTCGTTATTCCCATCCTCTTGGGCTTCAAAACGCAGAGCCAAAACCTTTTCAATACGCTTTTCTTCAATATTCTCAATACGAAATAACCAGTTTCCCACCGTAATTTCCGGTTTTTCTTCCTCCTCAGGGATTCTTCCCAATTGACCGATAAGATACCCACCTAAAGTATCATAATTTTCTCCATCTTCAAAGGAAATTTCAAGCAAATCCTCCACATCCGTCAAGTCTGTGGTACCATTAATTCGATAGGAATTTTCATCAACGATGCAAATATCCTCTTCTTCTTCAAGGTCATATTCATCAAATATGTTACCAACGATTTCCTCCATTAAGTCCTCCATGGTAACCAAGCCAGCAGTACCACCGTATTCATCGATGATAATTGCCATATGTACCTTATCCCTTTGCATTTCACGAAAAAGCTCATCTGTTTTTTTAGAAAAAGGCACAAAATAGGGTTTTTTAATAATATCCTTGAGGTCAAAATTGTTTTCATCATGGTCTTCTGAAAGAAAAAATTTCACCATATCCTTCACATGAAACAGACCAATGATGTTGTCAATATTATCGTCATAGACAACAATACGTGAGTATTTTTCCTCTGCGATAACTTTCATAATCTCCATGAAAGATGCATCGTAGGGGATTGCAACAATATCCGTACGGTGGGTTGCAATTTCTCCGACGTAAGTATTCCCCAATTCAAAAATATTATTGATCATGTTTTTTTCTGTTTCGTCAATACTACCATTATCTCCACCGGCATCCACCATCATACGGATTCCTTCTTCTGTAATCGTTGCACGTTTTTTTTCTGCTTCCATTTTCCACAGTAAAAATAAAAATGCAATATTCAGAATTATAGATATGGCTAAACCAATTACGGTTCCCAAAATACAATCATCCTCCAAAAAATACTAAAATTTGAATCTTATATTAGTTTATTATTAATCCCTTCACATGTCAAGTTATGGTTGATGTTTCATCGTTTTTATTGTTTTTTACAATTTTCTTTTTTTCTCATTTTACACAAACAATCTTGACAGACAAGCAAAATTATTGTATAATTATAACAACTTTTTAATAATTTTTTAACAATTTTTATATATTTTTGTCGTGAAAGGAGACAAAGTATGGCTGAAAAAATCATCCCCCGTATTGACAGCAGATTAAGAAAGCATATCGTAACAATGCCTGAAGAAATATGGAGCGCTAGCGGTATTGTTATTTGGGGAAAACGTATTAAATCTTTAATTTTTTCAACTGACATTGCGATTATCCGTAACTGTAATGCCGATGCAGTTTTGGCAGTATATCCTTTTACACCTCAGCAAATCATTGCAGACGCTATTGTTTCCGCCTCAAGTATCCCTGTTTTTTGTGGTGTCGGCGGTGGCACGACAACCGGTCCCCGTGTTGTTATGCTGGCAAAAGACGCCGAAGCCTTAGGTGCTATGGGCGTCGTAGTAAATGCACCCACCAGCAATTCTGTGATTCAACATATCCATGACATTATTGACATACCGATTATCGTTACAATTTTAGACCATGACAGCGACATAGAAGGAAGATTGGCGGCCGGCACAAGTATTTTAAACGTATCCGCTGCAAGCCGTACCCCCGATGTGGTTCATGCCATTCGGCAAAAATACCCCCATGTCCCCATTATTGCAACAGGTGGCCCGTCAAAGGAAAGTATCAAGCAGACCATTGAGGCCGGGGCAAACGCGATCAGCTTTACACCACCAACCGCAATGGAATTATTCCACGGGCTTATGAGCCGCTATCGTACAGAGCATGAACAGCAACGGGCAAAAAATACCGAAAAATAAAAAATATAGCCCAATTTGAGCATAAACTCAAAACGGGCTTTTTTTGTAAATGACCAAACCTTATATGCATATTAAAATCTATTGCATTTTCTATTGTTATTGAATTTTTCTGTCTATCACGCGCCTACCAACCAGAAAAAATGAAACTACTCGTCCTCTTTTTTTTCCGGCTTGCTACAGCTTACGCTATGGGCGCAACCTTTACAGCTACCACTGCATTCATTTTTCATGTTTTTCAGATTTTTTTGCATTTTGCGCAAATTATAGCCCACAAGACAAACTAACATAATAATCGGAATTACCGTAGTAAAAACAGTTTCCGTGCTCATATATTCATCTCCTTAAATATAGCGGTCGGTAAAACGGTGAAGCAAAGCTTCCCATTCCTTTTCGTCAACAATATTTTTCGCCATTTCCTCTACGCGGGACTGGTCAGAGGGTTGCATACGGTACAAATATTTCCAATCCAAGGGGAACCCCATTCGCCTTGCCAATTGATATTTCTTTTGCTCAAGCTCGGGCAGTGCCAAAAAGGAATCAATGTATTCCAGCAACCAAGGCAAATCCTGATCTAAATATCCCTCTACCTCTTGTAACAGGTTAATAATGTGGTCACTGGCAATTTTACCGTGAGCTTTTTTTGTGTCGATATGGGCAAGCATTTTTCTAATTTCCAACAGCTTTTCCATATCCCGTAAGTCTTGATAAACTCCCGAAGTCCGAAGCTCCTCCATTAAAGACCCAGTTCTTAAAACAAAGGTACGCAGACGTACAAAATCGGGGTTGACTTCATTGATTACCTTTGCTGTTTCAATTGCATTTTCATCAGATAAGGCTCTGCCGCCAACGCCCGGCATGAAATAAATGGAAAGCTCAATTCCAGCCTCTTTCACTTTTTTCCCGCCGATAATTTCATCCTCTTGGGTTGCACCCTTTCCGATCATTGCCAAAACCTTGTCGGAACCCGATTCATAGCCTGAATGAATGCGATCCAACCCAGCGGCTCGTAACCGTTTGAAATCCTCCGCGGAAATCCTAGCTAAGGTATTTGCCCTGCCATAAGATGTAATTCTTTGAATTTCAGGCAAACGCTCTCTTACATAGCAAACAATTTCTATCAGCCAATCTGGGCGCAAAACCATTGTATTTGCATCCTGCAAAAAAATCGCCTGTTTATCCCCTTCTGTCAGCCATGTAAAGACCATTTGATAGCACATTCTTGCCTCATCGCTAGGCAAGGTTTGGTATTCCTGCTGAATTGCCTCCATGTTGTACTCACCAAGACTATCTGCATGGACAAGAATTCTATCTCGGTATTCCGCCATTACATCAATATCTTTTTTTACTTCCGCCACCGGTCTGGTGTGAAAAGTGCTGTTTTTATAAAGCATACAAAATTTGCATTTATTCCAAGGACAGTTCTCCGTCACGCGAAGCAATAAACTGTTTGCCTCACTGGGCGGTCGAATGGGACCAATTTGAAATACGCCCTGTTCCATAAATTCACTCCTTTCAAAAAAGCCAAAGGTCTTTCTTGCATTTTATATAATATACTGCCAAAAAGCAAGTTGAAATTATAGGGGCTAGTTGAAAACAAGAGCTTTCATATGCAGCAATGTATGGATAACAGCTTTTGCTGCATACGAAAAGCCCGTGGTACAAAGCAAATTGAAGCAATGCATATGGGCTTTTTCTTGAGTGTTTATAATCTCTAAACCTGATTTTTTTAAAAAAAATTTATTTTGCATCCTTAAAAGTCAGCACTGGTACCCGCAGCTATTTCTATTTTTCAAATTACTCATTTCAAAAATAATTTTTCAATGAATCAGCTTAATTTTGCATATTCTACTGCAATTTTGGATGCAACCCTTGCATTATTATAGGCAAGCTGCAAGTTGGATGCAAAAGAAACGCCCTCCGTCATATCCTTGATATGCTTCAACAAGAACGGCGTGGTATCCTTCCCACGAATCCCCTGCTCCTTCGCCAATTCCAGAGCACGATTGATAACGCCCTCCATTTCATCAAAATCCAGCTCGTATTCAGCAGGGATAGGGTTTCCAATCAGTGCACCACCTTCGATATTTAAATCCCACTTTGTTTTTAAAATCTTTGCAATCAGTTTTTCGTCTTTTGCATTAAAATCCACTTTATATCCGCTCTTTCTGCAATAAAAAGCCGGGAAATCATCTGTATCTATCCCGATGACAGGCACGCCCATGGTTTCCAAGTATTCTAGCGTAAGACCAATATCCAATAAGGACTTTGCGCCGGCACCAACAACCGCTACGGGTGTATGGGCCAATTCCTGCAAATCCGCACTAATGTCCATGGTTTCCGCTGCACCTCTATGCACACCGCCAATACCGCCAGTGGCAAAAATTCGAATGCCAGCCATGGCTGCAATCATCATTGTGGTAGCAACCGTAGTGGCTCCCGCTTTTTGGGTTGCCAAATATACTGCAACGTCACGACGGCTGACCTTGCCTACGTTTTCCGCCTTGCACATAAGCTCAAGCTCATCAGCAGTAAGGCCTACCTTGAGCTTTCCACCAATAATCGCTGTAGTCGCAGGAATTGCACCCTCTGCCCTCACAATTTCCTCAACCTTATGGGCAAACGCAACATTTTCGGGATAAGGCATACCATGACTTAAGATGGTGCTTTCCAATGCAACAACAGGCTTCTTGCTGTCAATTGCTTCTTGAATTTCAGGGGTAATGGTTAAATATTTTTCTAAATTCATAGTCTTCTTTCCTCCAATATTTTTTCAATTAAGCTAACACATATATTCGGATTGATCGTACTTTTGTAGGAAACTGCCGCAACACCAGCAGCCAAAGCAAAATCCAGCGTATCGTTTATTTCAAAATCTAAGAGCCTTGCATACAGTACCGCCGCCATGAAAGCATCCCCGCCGCCCGTGGCATTTTCCATCTGCTCCAAAGGCTTTAAGCGGCGTTTCATTTTTACGCCATCGCGGTTCATATAAAAACACCCTTCAGAACCAAGGCTGATGTAGATATGCTTCAGGCCTTTTTCCAAAAGCACATCTGCCGCGCGTTCCAAGTCGGTATCATTATGAATTTCTATGCCGCTTATGACTTCTGTTTCCATTCGGTTCGGCTTTAATGTATCCACCTTTCCAATAAGGGGCTTTAGTTTCTCCGCATAGGTGCAAGAAACCGGATCGATAAAAACAGGGGTTTGCCCGCCATATACATGAAGAATCCCCTCCAGAACCTCCTCCGGAAGGCCTGCGTCGCAGGTAATAAATTTTGCTCCGCTAATGATTCCTGATTTTGTTCTCAAGAAATCCATACTCATCCGTTGCAACACCGACATATCGGACATTGCAACAAACATATCTCCCTTTTCATCCAAAATGGAAAGATAGGTGGAGGAAGGATGCTTTTCTACTACCATGCTATGAGAAAAATCGATGCCTGCCGCTGTGCATTCGCTGCGAATCTGCTCTGCATAAATATCGTCACCTAGGGCTGTAATCAGTTTAACCGGAGCACCAAGCCTTGCCAAGTTTTCCGAAACATTTCTTGTTACACCCCCTGCCGAGGAATTCATATTGCCTGGATTGCTATCCCTCAAAATAATGCTTTTTTTGCTTTTCCCATGGATATCCACATTCGCCGCACCAATTCCAATGATATAATCCTGCTCCTTGAGCAAATACCCACGGCCCAAAATATAACCTTTTTTCTGCAGGTTTGCGATATGAACAGCCACAGAACTACGGGTTATATTTAGCTTTTGGGCAATGTCACTTTGCTCAATCATTGGCATTGCACGGATAATTTCGTAAATTTCCCGTTCTCTTTGCGTCAACTCATCACCTTCTTAATAAGTGCTTACTGCCTAAACATATATTTATACTAATCGTCTTTTTTGCAATTGTCAAGTCGTTTTCTTCATAATTTTATTTTTCCGTTGATATATTGGTAAAAAAGCCCGGAGGTTGCACGATGAAATTATTTAAAGCAATACATATCAGAAAAAAACATGTTTTTATTGCCTTAGCGGCAGTCGCCTGCGTTGGTGTTTGTACCTGTTTGGTTCCCCCCGCAGCAACAAGAGTTTCCAACTTTGTCTCCGCAAAAACCGAAAGAAAGCTTCCGATTTATTGTGTTGAAACGGATAAACCTCAGGTTTCCATTAGTTTTGATGCCGCTTGGGGCGCAGACGACACAGACGAATTACTACGAATTCTTGCCGAAAATGATGTAAAGGCGACTTTTTTCCTTTGCGGTTATTGGGTTAAGGATTATCCGGAAGAAGTAAAGAAAATTGCCGAGGCCGGTCATGATTTAGGAAATCATTCTTCCACCCATCCCCACATGAATCAATTGACTTCCGAACAAATTTCTAAAGAATTGGCAGACTGCCATAATGCAGTAAAGGATTTGACAGGGCTTGAAATGGATCTGTTTCGGCCTCCCTTTGGGGAATACAATAATACGGTAATCGAAACTTCCTTTGCAAATTCCTATTACCCGATACAATGGAATGTTGACAGCTTAGATTGGAAAGAATTAGGAGCTGATCACGAAATAAATCAAGTATTAAACCATAAGCATCTGAGCAACGGCACCATCATTCTTTTTCATAATGATGCCAAATATACGCCAGAGGTTTTAGATACCATCATAAAGGGCTTGAAAGAAAAGGGCTACGAAATTGTACCGATTTCGCAACTCATTTATAGGGATAATTTTGAACTGGATAACGAAGGAAGACAAAAACCATCTGCATCAGCAACGTAATTGGTTTTTATCAAAAGAATTAAAAGTGCTATTCTAATATCATAAAGGAATCAAAACCACGCGTTAAACGCGTGGTTTGCACTAGCCCTAGAAGGGCATTTTACTAGCACAGCGTCTTAAGACGCATTGAATGTTCCACCAACCGCATTACTTTTTCAGGGAGCCGCTAAAGCGGCTTCTCAGACTGTCGAAAAAGTCCAGCTTTTGCTGGGCTTTTTCATTTATCTATGGGATAATA
>JAQUSU010000090.1 GCA_028710085.1 Anaerotignum sp. | reverse complement strand
GTGTATTGGACGGTGCTGTTTGCGTTTTCTGTGCAAAGGGCGGCGTTGAACCTCAGTCTGAAACAGTATGGCGTCAGGCGGATAACTATAATGTACCCAGAATGGCATTCGTTAATAAAATGGATATCATGGGTGCAGATTTCTACAACGTTGTTGATATGATGAAAAAAAGATTGGGTTGTACACCTGTAGCAATGCAGCTGCCTATCGGCGCTGAAAGCGATTTTGTTGGTGTTATTGACTTATTAAATATGCATGCTTTCATCTATGAAGACGATTTGGGGAAAGAAGTAGACGAGCAAGAAATCCCCGAAAACATGAAGGAAAAGGCTGAAGAATATAGACGTGCACTAGTTGAAACAGTTGCTGAAACTGACGAAGAACTGATGATGATGTACTTGGAAGGTGAAGAACCTTCTGTAGAGCAGCTGAAGGCAGCAATTCGTAAGGCTTGTATCGACTGTGTATTGGTTCCCGTATTCTGCGGTTCCGCATACAGAAACAAAGGCGTTCAGAAATTACTGGACGGCGTTATTGAATATATGCCTGCACCTGTTGACATTCCTGCGATTAAGGGTATTGACCCTAGCACAGGAGAGGAAATTCTAAGACATGCTTCCGATGAAGAACCTTTCTCTGCATTGGCATTTAAAATTATGAATGACCCCTTCGTAGGGAAGCTGGCATTCTTCCGTGTGTACTCCGGTACATTGGATTCCGGCACTTATGTTCACAACTCTACAAAGGACAAAAAAGAACGTGTTGGCCGTATTCTTCAGATGCATGCGAACCACAGAGAGGAAATCGAAAAGGTTTACTCTGGTGACATTGCTGCAGCTGTTGGTTTTAAATTGACAACAACAGGTGATACCATTTGTGACGAAGACAATGAAGTTATCTTGGAATCCATGGTATTCCCTGAACCCGTTATCGAAGTTGCGATTGAACCTAAAACAAAAGCAGGCAGAGATAAAATGGGTCTTGCATTGGCGAAATTGGCTGAAGAAGATCCTACCTTTAAGACCTATACAAACGTTGATACAGGACAGACAATCATCGCTGGCATGGGTGAGTTGCACTTGGAAATCATCGTTGACCGACTGCTGAGAGAATTCAAGGTGGAAGCAAACGTTGGTGCACCTCAGGTATCCTATAAGGAAACCTTCCGTAAGGCTGTTGATGTTGAAGGTAAATTCGTACGTCAGTCAGGTGGTCGTGGTCAGTATGGTCATTGTAAGGTTCGTTTCTACCCCATTGGGACAGATGCAGAACACAATTATGAGTTTGTAAATGCCACAGTTGGTGGCTCTATTCCTAAGGAATATATCCCCGCAATTGATAAAGGTATTCAGCAGGCAATGCAGAGCGGTATTTTGGGCGGCTACCCTGTTTTGGGTGTTAAGGCAGAAGTTTACGATGGTTCTTACCATGACGTCGACTCCTCCGAAACAGCTTACCAGATTGCTGGTTCCATGGCTTTCAAGGAAGCGATGAGAAAAGGCGATGCAGTTCTTCTTGAGCCTATTATGAAGGTTACAGTTTCCGTTCCAGAAGATTATATGGGTGATGTAATCGGTGATATTAACTCTCGCCGTGGCCGTATCGAAGGCATGGAAGCAAGAAGCGGTGTTCAGGTTGTTCACTCCTTCGTACCTTTGGCTGAAATGTTTGGCTACTCTACAGATCTTCGTTCCAAAACACAGGGACGTGGCACTTATGTAATGGAAGTTGACCACTACGAGCCTTGCCCTAAGTCTGTTCAGGAGAAGGTTTTGGAAGGTAAAAAACAGTAAAAAATCCTTGTCAAATCAAGATTTTTTTACTCAGAAAAAATGCCAAAATAGCCATGGAATGGATATTTGGTATTGCAAAAAGACAGGAAGTCTAATATAATTAAAATCGATAGGTACATTCTAGTAAATGTACTAAACTCAATAGATTTCCAACAAACTTAAAGGAGGATAATTTAAAATGGCAAAGCAAAAATTTGAAAGAACCAAACCTCATGTAAATATCGGTACGATCGGTCATGTTGACCATGGTAAAACAACTCTTACAGCTGCAATTACAAAGACACTGTTCGAAAGATACAAATTAGGACAGGAAGTTGCTTTTGAAAACATTGACAAGGTTCCTGAAGAAAGAGAACGTGGTATCACAATCTCTACAGCTCACGTTGAATATGAAACACCCGCTAGACACTACGCTCACGTTGATTGCCCCGGACATGCTGATTATGTAAAGAACATGATCACCGGTGCTGCTCAGATGGACGGTGCTATTTTGGTTGTTGCTGCAACAGATGGTCCTATGGCTCAGACAAGAGAGCACATTCTGCTTTCCCGTCAGGTAGGCGTTCCTTATATTGTTGTATTTATGAACAAGTGCGACATGGTTGATGACGAAGAACTTCTTGACTTGGTTGAAATGGAAATCAGAGAATTGCTTTCCGAGTATGATTTCCCCGGTGATGATATTCCTATCATCAGAGGTTCCGCATTACAGGCTCTTCAGGATCCTAGCGGCGCTTGGGGCGACAAGATCGTTGATTTGTTCAACGATATCGAAGCTTATATTCCTAATCCTAAGCGTGACATTGAAAAACCTTTCTTGATGCCTGTAGAAGATGTATTCTCCATTACAGGCCGTGGTACTGTTGCAACTGGTAGAGTTGAAAGCGGTGTTGTTAAGGTTCAGGATGAAGTTGAAATCGTTGGTTTGGCAGAAGAAACAAGAAAAGTTGTTGTAACTGGCGTTGAAATGTTCCGTAAGCTTTTGGATCAGGCGCAAGCAGGCGACAACATTGGTGTACTTCTTCGTGGTGTTCAGAGAACTGAAATCGAAAGAGGACAAGTTTTGGCGAAGCCCGGTTCTATTACACCTCATACAAAATTCAATGCTCAGGTTTATGTATTGAGCAAAGAAGAAGGTGGCCGTCATACTCCTTTCTTCAATAACTACAGACCTCAGTTCTACTTCAGAACAACTGACGTTACAGGCGTTATCTCTTTACCTGAAGGTACAGAAATGTGCATGCCTGGCGATAACGTTGTAATGGAAATCGAATTGATTACACCTGTTGCTATGGCTCAGGGTATTCGTTTCTCTATCCGTGAAGGCGGCAGAACAGTAGGCGCTGGTTCCGTAATTGAAATCGTAGAGTAAGATTTTAATTTATAACAGTGTTTTCCCATACACCCCCGATATTATTTTATATCGGGGGTGTATTTTTATGTGGGATTCTTTTTTGGTGAAGATTTACTAAAAATATATCGTTTTTGTTTGTTGCGGATAAATTCCATTTTTTTCGAAATACTATTAGCAGGAAAAAAGAAAATGGGAGGAGATCTTGTGGACGGATGGAGCGTATTGACCATAGTACAATTACTGTTTTTTGGAATGGGTGCGTACTATTTTTTTACGAAAAGCAGAAAAAAACGCTTGGGTGGTGGCATTTCCGCTGATGAAAATTTCAAGCAAATGGAAGAGTTGGAGGAGATGCGACATCGCAAACTGACAGAACCCTTGTCGGAGCAAACGCGTCCCAAGGATTTATCGGAAATCATTGGGCAGGAAAAGGCAATAAAGGCCTTAAGGGCAGCATTATGCGGGCCAAATCCACAGCATATTTTAATATATGGTCCTCCTGGGGTTGGAAAAACAGCGGCTGCCCGTTTGATTTTGGAGGAGGCAAAGAAAAAGCTGGATTGTCCTTTTTGTGAAATGGCAAAATTTGTTGAAATAGATGCCACAACTCTTCAATTTGATGAAAGAAATATCGCAGACCCCCTTATGGGGTCTGTGCATGACCCCATTTATCAAGGTGCAGGCGCATTTGGGCAAATGGGAGTACCTCAGCCACGCCCCGGCGCAATTTGCGAGGCTCATGGCGGTGTCTTATTTATTGATGAAATTGGAGAACTGCACCCCGTTCAGATGAATAAGCTTTTGAAGGTTTTAGAGGATAGAATTGCCCGTTTTCAAAGCAGTTATTATAACCGTGATAACAAAAACATTCCACCGTATATTCACGAGATTTTTAAAAAAGGGATGCCAGCCGATTTTCGTTTGATTGGTGCAACAACAAGAAATCCTTCTGACATTCCACCCGCCCTTCGATCTCGTTGCACAGAAATATTCTTTGAAGGGCTGGACGAAAAAGCAGTGGAGCAAATTGCCAGAAATAGCTTAAGCCGTTGTGGACTGCCTTATGAGGAAGGACTTTGTAAAAAAATAGCGTGCTATGCCCGTGGAGGACGGGATACGGTAAATATCGTTCAATCCTTAGCAGCGTTGGCGGTGATGGAGGGAAAACGTAAAATTACTTTTGAAGATTTAGATTGGGTAGCAGAAACAGGGAGGTATCAACCCATTTTGCGCAAAAAAGTATGCAAAAAAGCTCAAATTGGCGTGGTCAACGGCATGGCCGTTCAAGGTGGCGGAAATGGTACTTTGCTTGCAATTGAGGCAACCGTACAGAAAGCTGAAAAAGGATTTTTAACGGTAACGGGAATTGTGGAGGAAGAGGAAATAAGAGGGAAACAGCGTTCCAGCCGAAGGAAAAGTAATGCCCGCAGTTCGGCAGAGAATGTTCTGACTGTTTTGGAAAAATATGGGTTTGTAAAAGATGGGTATCAGGTACACATTAATTTTCCCGGGGGAACACCTGTGGATGGTCCATCGGCAGGGATTGCAATGTTTTTAGCTGTATATTCCGCTTTCACAGGTGTGGCGGTGGATGGAGAAATTGCATTAACGGGAGAAATTGGACTGCTTGGGCAGGTTTTGCCTGTTGGAGGAGTTGCAGATAAGCTCTCAGCTGCTGTTGATGCAGGGGTGAAGCAAGCGTTTATCCCAAAAGAAAATTGGCGGGAGTCTTATTCGAAATTTGGTATTTCCATCGTGCCATTAAAAAACGTGGACGAGCTATTGGCGCAGGTTTTCCAAAAGGATGGAAATAGCGTGGTGTTAAACGAGGGGAGTATTTTAACAGCGAAAGAAAAAGATTAATCGGGGGAAGGTGGGAATTTCATTTGGTTATTTGACCGAAAGCGTATTTTGGGGTATAATATGTAAAGTTTTAGCGGAGAACCTGGAATTTAGGCAGCTTTTCTTTTTTTGGGTGAAGCGCATTTGCGTGAAAAGGTTTTGTGAAGAAAAGATGCTTTATAATGGTTTTTTTAAAGTATGCAAGGAAGGATTGAAGGGAATAAGGAACGAACCCTCTTTATCAAAAAAACGGTGGCGATTTCATATGCTGCAGAAGTTGAATTGATAAAAAATTCGGGGTTTGTATTCTTTTCTCAGTGCTCCGCTTATTGTCGAAACAAGATACCCTTGAATAAATACAGAAAATAGAGGTGGAAGAATGGAGAAAAAGCAGACGGTCAAAGTACCTATGATCGCGCTTAGGGGATTAACAGTTTTCCCTAGTATGGCAATTAGCTTTCCTGTCAACAGGCAACGATCTTTAGAGGCCATTACTGAGGCAGAGAGTAGCGGTGGGCAGGTATTTTTAGTGACACAGATTAACCCTCAAACGCCCAATCCCGAGCAAAAGGATTTATATAAAATCGGTACCTTATGTATCATAAAGCAGGTGCTAAAGCTTCCTGGGAATGTGACCCATGTTATTGTGGAGGGGCAGGAGAGAGGAAAGCTTGAGGAAATTTGGATTAAGACTTCCACTGACTTTGCAAAGATTACAACCTTCGATCAAGATTTTACGGATGAGCCTGATGATTATTTAAAGGCGTATATGCGTGTGGTGATTCAAAATTATGAGCAATATACGAAGTATGTTCCTAATAGTACCGCCGCAGACCTTCTAAGCAGCGTTGAGGCCGCATCGAAGCCAGGAAAACTGGCGGATCTTATTTCAGCAGGGCTTGAAATTTCCTTTGAGCGCAAACAGAAAATTCTTGAAATACTGAATCCTTTTGAGCGTTTGGAAGCAGTATTGGAAGTAATGCAAAGTGAAAAGCAGATATTGACGATTAAAAAAGAAATTGAGAGTAAAACCAAAGCTCGTATTGAGCAAAACCAAAGGGAGTATTACCTCAGAGAGGAAATGAAGGTAATTCAAGAGGAGCTGGGGGATAAAGACGGCATCGGTGCGGATGCGGCGAAATATCGCAAGCAGTTGGAGGAAAAAAATCCTCCGGAACCAGTGCAGCTGGCTGTGGAAAAAGAGATTGCTCGAATGCTTAGAATTCCGGTGACGTCTCCTGAATCAAATGTTTCCAGAAGCTACATTGAAACCTTATTGAGCCTGCCTTGGAGTGAAACAACACAAGAGAGCTTTGATTTGGCAAAAGCGGAACGCATTTTAAATGAAGAACATTATGGGCTGGAAAAGGTGAAGGCACGTATTTTGGAATACTTGGCAGTACGCAAGATGGTTCCCGAGGAAAGACCTACCATTCTTTGCTTAGTAGGCCCTCCAGGGGTTGGAAAAACCTCCATTGCCCATTCTGTTGCAAAAGCATTAGATCGCAAGTATATCAGAATGTCTTTGGGCGGAATCAAGGATGAAGCGGAAATTAGAGGGCATAGAAAAACCTATATTGGTGCAATGCCCGGGCGTATTATCAATGCAATGAAGCAGGCAGGAACGATAAATCCCTTAATGCTTTTGGATGAGATAGATAAGCTAGGCGTTTCTTATAATGGCGACCCTTCGGCGGCCTTGCTTGAGGTTTTGGACGGAGAGCAAAATAGTACCTTCCGTGATCATTTTATTGAACTTCCCTATGACCTTTCCAAGGTTCTTTTTATGTGCACTGCCAATAGCTTAGATACCATACCCAGACCTCTTTTAGACAGAATGGAAGTGATTCAGCTTGGCAGCTATACAGCACAAGAAAAGCTGCATATTGCCAAGGATCATTTGATTCGTAAACAGCGGCAGCAAAACGGCTTAACCGCCGCCCAGATTAAATTTCGTGAGGATGCCATTGAAGAAATGATTGATGGCTACACAAGAGAGGCAGGGGTTAGAAAGCTGGAACGAGTGATCGGAGAGGTTTGCAGAAAAACCGTGAAAGCCATTTTAGCTGGTGAGAAAAAATCTGTAACTGTTTCTGCAAAGAATTTGGAAAGCATATTGGGAAAGAGGAAATATTTGAAAGATGCTATTTATAAGGAACCTCAAATAGGCATTGTGCGCGGCCTTGCATGGACAGCGGCAGGAGGCACGACCCTTTCCATAGAGGTAAACGTTATGGAGGGAGAGGGCAAGTTTAAGCTTACAGGAAATGTAGGGAAGGTAATGACGGAATCAGCGGAGACTGCCATTAGCTATATCCGTTCCCAAGCAAAGGCATTTGCGCTACCCGCCAATTATTATAAAGAAAAAGATATTCATATACATATCCCAGAGGGTGCTACACCTAAGGATGGCCCTTCGGCGGGGATTACCATGGCGACTGCCATTCTTTCGGCTTTAACAGGACATGAAGTGTATAACGATGTGGCCATGACAGGCGAGGTTACCATTCGGGGCAGTGTGCTTCCTATTGGTGGATTGCAAGAAAAGGTGCTTGCTGCAAAAAAAGTTGGCATCAAAACGGTAATTTTACCTTGGGAGAACGAGAAGGATTTAACGGAAATGAACGAGGAAATAAAAGAGGGAATGGAATTTGTATTAGCGAAAACCATGCAGGACGTATTTCGGGTTGCATTGGTGAGGGGAGCGGAACTATGGAAGTAAAGGATACTTCATTAGCGGCAATCGGAACGAATTTTTCCCATTATCCTGTGGATGGAAGGGCGGAAATCGCCTTTGTTGGTAAGTCGAATGTGGGTAAATCCACGTTGATTAATGCAATTTTAGGGCGCAGGGCATTGGCGAGAACCAGCTCTAATCCAGGAAAAACAAGAACCATTAATTTTTATGATGTAAACGGTCTAATGTATGTTGTGGATTTACCGGGCTATGGCTATGCAAAAGCACCCAAAACGGAAATTGAAAAGTGGGG
>JAQUSU010000089.1 GCA_028710085.1 Anaerotignum sp. | reverse complement strand
ATGGAGTTAGGAATTTTAAACGTTTTAGAACCAGAATTTTACATTCACAGTCTAATTATAACTAACATTGGATTTTAAAGGGTGAGATTGAAAAATCAATCCCACCCCAACTATTGACATAGAGCCGCATTTAATCAGCGCCCACTAAAAAGTAGCTATAAACATCAAAGCAATTGCAATCTAATCCAATATGTTGTATTTTATTATTGTGCTCCTTCCAAATTCGTCTCACTAATTTCGGTTTAACTGCCAATTTACATAAATATATTTTCCAATAACATTACAGGTGTACACTAGCAATGACCGAGGTCAATTTATTATTTAATCATATACTATTTTCCACATTTTTTCAATAGAGGTGAACAGCAATTGCAAAATAAAAAAGCAGTAAGCAACGAGAAAAAATCCGCCGAAACAAAAGCAAAAATTATAAAAAGTGCCGAAGTATTATTCAAAGAATATGGTTTTGAAAATACAAGCGTAGATTCCATCATGAAAAAGGCGGGACTATCCAAAGGATCCTTTTATGTTCATTTTCATTCGAAAGATGAAATTATTGCCTATTTTATTAACGTCGTTATCAGTAAAATAAATATGGATCTGGATTCAATCTTAAATTCAGTTGAAGAGGATACCCCTGTGACCACAACCCTTCTCAAAATTTTGGAAAGGGTAGCCTTTCATAAAACAGAAGAACTGGGTTATCCCTTGAACAAGAATGCCGCAATGATTCAGCTTAACAAAACCTTAAACCATGACCTGTTTATGAATTATAATAAGGCCATCTACAGTGTTGTTTTCAGACTAGTGACCCTTGGCATTGAAAAAGGTGAATTCAAAACAACATGCTCCGCCGATATGATTGCAAGTGATTTTGTCACAACTGTAAGAGGATTTATTTTTGAATGGATTTCAGACTATCCGGAAATGAATTTGAATCACTGTTTGCAGAAACACTTTAAAATTTACTTTGCGGGATTGAGCGCGTGTAAATGAGAACGAGGCAGAGCTTGTAGGTCATTTAAGCTAACCTAAAAACTTTGCCTCATAGTTAATCACTTATTCAATATAGATTTGTACCTTCAAAACTAGAGCAATGTCACCTATATTTTGTTCGTTTTTAGAATCGATTTACAGGTGAATGATTTAATACAATCAAATCATTGATGAGGAAGAAATTCTATTGCATTTTCTTCATCAACAATCATACTCAGTGCATCTTCCGTCATCTTCATATGCTCTTGCATCTCGGCCTGCACAGCTTCTACGTCTCGACAACGCAAAGCGACACATATGCGCTTGTGACTTTCAATATAATATGCCTTATCCTCATAAAATGCAGCCAAATTCTCTCGGTATTGCTCAACCGTATTGGCTAAAAAGCGAAGGGTGGAAATAAGAAGGGGATTTCTGCTCATCTCAGCTATTTTTGAATGAAATTTTGTACCCCATTGTGTCCAACAATCATTCACCAAAACCGCTTCTCTATACTTTTGCGTAATTTCTATCAATTCTTCAAACTCTTCCTCTGTTCCTCTTTGGGCAGCCAAGCCAATGGCTAAAACCTCCAAAGGGGTACGAATCTCCATAATCTCTGCAATCGTAGCACGCGCCTTTGTTTGCAGTGTTCCATCTTGTCCTATCACTGTATCCATAGCTTTTGGCTGCAAAAAGGTTCCTTTCCCCGGTGTGGATAAAACTACGCCGTTAATGCTCAGTGCCTTCATCGCCTCACGAATACTGGTACGACTAACTTGAAAAAAATCAGCTAATTCGTTTTCCGTTGGAATTTGATCGCCAACCTTCAAGTCCTTATCCTTAATATATCTTAAAACAGATTCAACCACCTGCTCAGACAGAGATTGACGTTTTATTGCTTTCACAACAATGACCCCCTATATTATTTATTTCTGTATCCAATTTTTTAGCGCTGCTTATACCTATGTTGAAGCAATATACCTCACATTGAGGGTGTTATTGAACATATAAGTGAAGCAACAACCACACTGTGAATATTCCTCAAAAGCTTTGGTAAAATGCTACAAATCCTTCGACATGCTACAACGCATGCATAAAACCACTGCTCCTATACGAATGGTGCAATGGAGTGTTCTTTCGGCATGCCCAATACGGTCATAGGAACTTTTATTTATATGTTATAACCATGTAGCCCACATGCATTCAATGGTTATAAACACCATTAATCGCAAGCTATACAGCAAAAATTCAGGTGAAAATGTTATAAAAATACTTGCTTATTACAATAATTGCTCAAATATAATTAGAAACAATATAAGTTTCATTGCCATTTTATTCATTATATCATATTATCCTACTTTTAACTATAGCTTATTTTTATAAATTACAGGAGAGCTCTTTCCTGATTCTTTTTGCCGTACATGTGCTGGCAAGCCCTCCTACCGTAGCACACTTTAATTCCTGGGGCAGACGCTTTTCAACATCCACCAATGCATCAATCACCTCATCCGGCGGAATAAAGCTTTGTATTCCTGCCAACGCCATATCAGCAGAAATAAATGCATTTGCCACACCCACTGCATTTCGCTTAATACAGGGGATTTCAATGGGTCCTGCAATGGGATCACATACCAAGCCCAAAAGATTTTTAAGACACAATGCCATCCCATGCGCAATCTTTGTTGGCTCCTTGGAAAACAGGCTGACCATACCGGCAGCGGAAATTGCACTGGATACACCGATCTCTCCCTGACAGCCGCCAACGGAGCCGGAAAAAGATACCTTTCGATGTGCCATGATAACCCCCATGATTCCTGATACAAAAAGAGCATTCACAATTTCTTCATCGGAAAAACCGTATTCCTCCTGCAATGTAATAAAGCAGCCCGGCACAATACCAGATGATCCTGCCGTGGGTGCCGCCACAATTATGCCCATAGAGCCATTATACTCCATCACCCCGATCGCGCGGGAAACTGCCAGAGGCATAATTCCGCCGGAAATTGTTTTCCCTTCCCTTATTGCTTCTTGCAACAGCCTTCCATCCTTACCGGACGCCAAGCCATACAACAGCTTATTGGGCTTTTCACCCTCCAGAACAGACTCCTTCATTCTTTGCAAAAGCTGAAGCATTTCTTTGCGAATATATTCTTCGGAAAAGCCGGATCTTGTCATTTCATACCTTACCGCCAAATCCGAAACAGCCACTCCTTTTTCCTCAGCCTCCCTGCATAAATCCGAACAGCTTTCATATTTTTCGTCGGTTAAGGTTATGCCATATTCAAGAATGGGAGGAATGCTTTTCAATGCTGTAACGCCTTTTAACTCACGAAGCTTTGAAACAAACGACTCAGATGGCAGACTAGAAAAAGTAAGGCAGGTAACAACCCCTTTTTTGCCCTCTCCCCTTTGAATGGTAGCCCCTGACAGGGGTAAATCCAAAGTGTCAGCACTCCAAATAAGGATATGATATGCCTCTGGAGCAATCCGCAAAGAAGCATCATCCACAGCATCAATCACTATGCTGCCGCCGCCCACAGAGGTACCCAAAACCGAAACCACCCTTCCATCCTTACAACCGACAGTAAGTCGCGCAGTATTTTGAGGGTATTCCCCCTCCGGCAGAAAATCAATCTTTGTTTCAATGCCTCTTTCATGCGCCAGCTCAATCGCATTACGGATTTCAACATCACTTTCGCATAAACCAATCACGCCGCCAATCAAAGCCGCATCGGAACGATGTCCATGATAGGTCGTTCGCAGCATGGGACTGAATTCTATCATTATATATTGAATATCCCCACCCACAATACTATGTGCCATCCTACCAATCCGAACCATACCTGCGGTATGGGAGCTGGACGGGCCTATCATCGTAGGGCCTATAATTTCAAAAATACTTGTACTCATAAAATAACCTCCAAAACAAAATTCGGCGGTACAAAAAAGCCACTTTATTTTATTAATGTGGCTTTTTTGTATCCTTAAAAAATTTTTAGTTTTTACTTGATACTATTTGTTACAGCTTCAAAATTTTCTGTGCCATATTCTTCTGCAATAACGGGCCAAACAGCCTCACGAACAACCTTTGCGAACTCAGCTAATTGTTCATCTGTATAATCAACAACAACCGTACCACTGTCTCGCAATTTCTGTTCATATTCCTCCGTCTCGCTTTCCGCAACCTCCCATCTTGCCTTCTGCATATTATCAGCAGCAGTTTGGAGGGCATTGCGCTGGTTATCGCTTAAGCTATTCCACTTATCTGTATTGATATACAAATACCATTGCTCAAAGTGATCGTTAATGGGCAAATAGTATTTTACCAAGCCGGACAAATTGCCATAATACATCTCAGCACCTGCCCCAATTGCACCGTTTACTACGCCTGTCTGAACGGAAGTAAACATTTCGGAGGATGCTAACGGCGTTGCTAAATACCCAAGTGTTGTAGCAGTTTTCTCAAAAGTAGTCATTTCCGGAACACGAATTTTAATACCTGATTTTGCATTGGGATTTGTGGGATCCACAGCCTCCGTATTCAGCGCAATACCACCAAAATACAGCGGATAGGAAGCCAAATAGGTCATATTGTATTCAGTCAGCTTCTCTTTGTAAATATCAATCAAGGGGCTGTCTCCTGCAAACATCACCTTTGCTTCATCCCATGTGCTGCACAGATATGCTGCATTGGACATTGCAAAAACCTTGTCCATGTTACTGCCCAGGCTGGCAATTTGCATATCAACGTCGCCAATGCCTACTCGCTCTTGTACGGTAGTGTAATCACCCAGCTGGCTGGCCGGATATACTTCAAACTGCAAGGTACCGCCGGAAAGCTCTGTGGCTTCATCAGCAAAAGCATTAATTGCTATATCGGCAGAGGAGCCTACCGGTCTGATATGTGCCAAGGATAATGTAACTGTTTGTTCCTCTTGCTGTTCTTGTGGTTCTTGTGCCTCACCGTCGGAGCCAGAGCCACAGCCGGCGAAGGACAAAACCATCGTTGATGTAAGTAATAAAATCAGTAGCTTTTTCATGAATCATTCCTCCAATTCTTAGGCTTTTCGCCTGTAATGTCAAAGTCAACGCCCATGTCTTAGGCAATGCCTTTCTTGAAAAATCCCTACGACCGCAACCTCCATTGCCGTAACACCAATTGAAAAGCAAAGGCTGCGCCTATCATTGTTGAAGCTAAATGAAACGATTCCTTAAAAGATTATACATTTTTTTCTTTCGTTAAACTCCTGCAGCCCATTTTCCACTTGTCGTTGCCTCATCCCCTTTTAAATTTGTTTTTTTGGATCTTATGCAAAGCCAAATAGCTTTGGCAAAAACATTGATAAATCAGGCCAGAAGGAGGTTAAAAATACAACTGGAACATACCCGAATATCAATAATTTCATTGCTGGTCTCAAAATATCATGAAACTCACACTTGCCGATACGCATACCTAAGTAAAGAATACTGGCATATGGAGGTGTTACGCCGCCCATTGCAAGATTTACACCCATGATTGCGCTAAAATGTATCGGAGAAATGCCAAGCTCACGAACTAACGGCAGCAATATTGGTGCACAAAGTAGCATACCGGTTGAGTCGTTTACAATCATGCCAACCAAGAACAAAAAGAGATTCATGAGTATCAAAATTATCACCTTGTTTGTGGTTAAGCTAAATATAATTTCAATCAAGGCTTGAGGAACCTGAAGCATAACAAAGGTCTGACTTAACATAAGGCAAAAAACAATCATAACCATGATGGAGCCGATGGAGCAAATGGAATCAAAGGTCATCCGCTTGACATCCTTCAGCTTCATTGCCCGATAAATAAAAAGCCCTACAGGTATGCTGTAAAGTGCGGCAACCGCAGCTGCCTCAGTAGGCGTAAATACACCGCAATAAATTCCGCCTAAAATAATAACAGGCATCATCAGTGCAGGAATTGCCGATACGGCTCTTTTTCCGGTTACCTCCACTTTTTCCTTAAAAGGCATGGGAGGCATTAATACCAAATCAAATTTTCTGCACTCAACTAAATTAATAATACAAAATAAAATCATAACCAAAACACCCGGGCCTACCGTAGCCAAAAAGCAGGCAAGAATTGAGGTCTCCGTAATCCAGCCATAAATAATCATTATAGCACTGGGAGGAATTAACAATCCAAGCACAGAAGACACCGTCACTAAAGCAGTGGCAAAGCCACGAGAATAGCCCTGTTCAACCATACGAGGAATCATAATTGGCCCGGTAGCCGCAACGCCGGTAAAGCCACTCCCGGAAATTGCGCCAATGATGGCACAGGTAATAACACTTACCACGCCTAAACCACCTTTAATACGTCCAATAAAAGCATCACAAAGATCTAAAAGCCTTTTTGCGACACCACTGCCGCCCATATAGGTACCTGCTAAAATAAATAGCGGACTTGCCAGCAAAACGGTTCCGACAGACTGAGAATATGCCCACAGCATCATACTTTTCATTGACACATTGCCGGCAATACTCATAAATAGTAATGCCCCGCCAAAGCAATACGGCAATGGAACACTTAGCATGAGAAGTATAACCAGCAAAATAACATCAATCCCTACAATAGCCAACGTACTCATACTCTTTTCTCCTCCTTCAAAAATGTGATTAGTTCTCGGATATAATCAATCATTTCTAAGGCTGCAAAAAACAGCATGAATGCAAGACCAAGAAACATTGAGCTTTCACCAAGAAACATAGGGATTTTCAAAATACCACTTGTTTTCCATAAGCCAAAGGAGTATTGAAAATACCAAAATGCCCAGCGTGTCAACCACGCACAAATAACGAAAGAGAAGAGCGCCTTAAAGCATTTAAAAATTTTCATTGTTTTCTCTTTTTTAATATAAAGTGTCAAAATGCCACACTCTATATGGCAACGCTTTTCCGATGCAACGGAGCCGCCCATCATATACAGCCAAATAATGAAAAAAGTTAACAGCTCCTCAATGCCCATTAAAGGTGCCTTCAAAACATAACGCAAAACCACCTGATAACAAATGATGAGTGGAAGTGCTATCGCACAAACATAACACACAAATCGTTGGAGTGAAATTATCCCCCGATAAATCATTTTTAGAGCCGGCGTTTTAATGCCTTCATAATACTCCATAGTATCCTCCTCTCATTTCAACAAAGCAATAGAGTGTTTTTGGTCAATAAAATATTGGTTACTCTTGCGCCAGTTGTTTTTCATACAGTGCTCTGCATAATGCCAAATCGGATTCAGCCATGCCTGTTTGCGCAAATTTACCCATAAAATTTAGTGACATATCTGCATTCCCACCAATAACGCCTTCATTCAAAGGTGTCTCAACGCCCTCTACTGCTAATATTGAACATTCTATAGCAATACCTGCTGCCGACGCAAGCTTTAATGCACAAGCCAGACGTGCGCCATCACAAACCACACCGAAAATGTTTACAATTGTATTATTGACTGCTCTGTCTATACAAGCTAAATCTCCTCCAAGCAGCATGGTTGCACCTGCAGCTATCCCTTGAGAGGATGCTGTAACGCAGGCACACATAGAGGATACACGACCAATACGATTCTTAACACAAATTGTCATTAAAAAGCTCATAGCTAACGCGCGGAGCAATTGTTCCTCAGTGCAATTCATATCCTCCGCCATACTAATTAATGGAAGGGAAGCCGTAATCCCAACATTTCCGCTGGTTGCACAGCTCATAGCCGGCAGTGGAAACCCGATCATTCTTGTCTCAGCACCGGCAGCAGTAATCGCCTTTGCTTTTTTTACGATATCATTTCCTGCATTCTTTAACATGGAAATTCCAAACCCTGCACCCTTTGCTTCACCGGAAAAGCAAGCGGCAGCTAGCGCTTTATTCATTTGTATGGCTTCCTTCAAAAATTCCAACTCTTCTATGGGAACTTGCGTTGCAAAGTCATAAAAATCGGCAATTTTATAATGAGCCATTGGATCCTTTGTTTCATTCATCGATGCAATGCGGTCAAAGGGAATATCTACCTGCTTTACACCATTTGCCTCACGATATACCAGGTTAGTATGGGTTTTTAAAACGATAGCTCGTCCGACCCCTTTATCCGTTGTGAC
>JAQUSU010000012.1:35780-38936 GCA_028710085.1 Anaerotignum sp. | reverse complement strand
GCTTTTCGCACATTTTTCTGCCTCTTTCTATGGCTGAATCCTTGTGCACAATAAAGGAAAGGGCATCCACTGTTTCTCTGTTTACCAAAATATCCAGCTTCACCAGTTCGCTTTCTTTATAGCCAATTAAAGTATAATCAAAAGATGCATAACCACGGCTTCTGGATTTTAAAACATCAAAGAAATCATAAATAATTTCATTCAACGGAATCTCATAGGTTAACATCGCTCTGCTGCCATCCAAATATTCCATGCTGACATATTCGCCGCGTCTTTGCTGGCAAAGCTCCATAATCGCGCCGATATAATCCTTGGGCAGCATGATTTCCGCCTTCACAATAGGCTCCTCCATCTTGGTAATACGAGCCGGATCCGGCATATTGCTTGGGTTGGACAAATCAAAGCTTGTGCCATCCGTAAGATATACCTTATAAATAACGCTGGGCGCTGTTGTCACCAAATCCAAATTATATTCTCTTTCCAGTCTTTCCTGAACAATTTCCAAATGCAGTAAGCCCAAAAAGCCGCAGCGGAAGCCAAAGCCCAAGGCAATCGAGGTTTCAGGCTCAAAAAACAGCGCTGCATCGTTTAGCTGCAATTTTTCCAAGGCATCCCTTAAATCAGGATATTTTGCCCCATCCACAGGGAAAACGCCACAATAAACCATGGGGTTTACCTTTTTATAGCCATGCATTGCCTCAGCCGTAGGATGAAGTGCATCCGTAACCGTATCCCCCACATGAGTATCCGCAACATTTTTAATGCTGGCAGTAAAATACCCAACCATCCCCGTTTTTAACTCGTCCGCAGGAATATAGCGCCCAGGGCCAAAAATACCGACTTCTATTACGTCAAATTCCTTGCCCGTTGCCATCATTCGAACCCTGCTTCCCTTTCGAATGCTTCCGTCAAATACACGCATCAAAACAATGACCCCCCTGTACTGATCGTAAACGGAGTCAAAAATCAATGCTTTTAATGGCGCCTCAGGATTGCCGCTTGGCGCCGGAATGGCTGTAATAATACGCTCCAGAACCTCTTCAATATTCACGCCGTTTTTCGCAGAAATCTCAGGTGCATCCATTGCGGGAATGCCAATAATGTCTTCAATTTCTTGCTTTGCCCATGTAGGGTTTGCGCTGGGTAAATCAATTTTATTGATAACAGGCAAAATTTCCAAATTATTATCCAATGCCAGATAAACATTCGCCAATGTTTGCGCTTCAATTCCCTGGGCGGCATCCACAATTAAAATTGCGCCTTCGCAGGCTGCCAAGCTGCGGGAAACCTCATAGTTAAAGTCAACGTGACCTGGCGTATCAATTAAATTATACTCATATTCTTCGCCGTCTTTTCCACGATAAATCAAACGCACTGCCTGAGATTTAATGGTAATGCCTCTTTCTCTTTCCAAATCCATATTATCCAAAACCTGCTCTTGCATCTCTCTGTCGGTAAGCAAGCCTGTTTTCTGAATCAATCTGTCCGCCAAAGTTGATTTGCCATGATCAATATGTGCCACAATACAAAAATTCCGAATATTTTTTTGTCTGTCGGACATGAATTCCCCTCCTAAAAATCAAATTTGAATAAAAAGCGAAGCGGTTGCCCATTCTTCGCAAAATCCTTCCGATTATATCATAAGAAAGCCTGTTAAGTCAAAGAAATTCAGGGGTTTTATGAAATCTCTCCCCATGATCTTAAAAAAATTACTTTTCTTTTTCTTTCTGTTTTTTTCTCTTTTCCACAAAAAATACCCAGCCTAATGCACAAACAATTCCCAATATCCAAAACAACCACGAAGCCTGCTTAATCATGGCGCCTAATGCGATAAAAACAATGATTCCAATCTGAAACAAAAATTCAATTTTCATTGGTGCTTTCTTGTTTTCTTCCAAGTCTTGCATTCCAATCTTCCTTTCATGTCCGATTCATTCTGCTTGTCCATCAGTATATCATAAACTGTGAAAAACAGCCATACAAACATATCCTTCTCTAAAACGAAAAGAAAATTAGCGGTTTTCTTTATATTTTTTTATATATTCTTAAGCGTCGCTTAAGGTTGCATTCATAAATTATACACATTTTTATTGTAATCTTTAGGAGAAGTCAAAAGGACGCCCCCTTTTACTTCTACCCGCGGCTTCTTCCCCGAGGGGTCACGGGTCCCTTCCCAAAATATTGAAAAATATAAAGCGATTGTTTTTTAAATTACAAAAAAGCAAAAGAAAAAGCCGGCTATCTTTACGGATGGCAGGAAAGTACACACACCCCTTAAAAAAAGAAAAGCAGCCCAAGTGGCTGTTTTTTCTTTTGCTTAAAGTGTAGCTTACATGAAGCTTCTTTTCCATACAGCAGGTGCAAATAACATAATGATAGGGAAAATTTCCAATCTGCCCAATAGCAT
The DNA here is from genome assembly GCA_028710085.1 of Anaerotignum sp. Taxonomy (GTDB): domain Bacteria; phylum Bacillota; class Clostridia; order Lachnospirales; family Anaerotignaceae; genus Chakrabartyella. The sequence goes on along the minus strand of JAQUSU010000012.1, from coordinate 36,529 downwards.
ATCAAAGCATAAAATCAGCTTCGAAAAATCCGAAAAAAAGCTGAAATTTTCAATTGGGCCAACCCTAGCCAAGCCTGGGCCAACATTGCCCAAGCAAGTCAAAACAGCGGTTAACGAAGTGGTAAAGTCATAATTATTCACAGAAATCAAAAGAAATGATCCCAGTGTTAAAAACAGATAAACAATAATAAAGCCGCCTACGCCACGGGTAATCTCTTCATCCACCTTATGTCCGTCTAGCTTTATAATGTTGACTGACCTGGGATGCACGATTCGGCGTATTTCCAGGCCCGCCATCTTAAGCAATATAATCAAGCGGGAAACCTTAATGCCCCCGCCGGTAGAGCTGCCGCATGCACCAACAATCATTAATATCACAAGCAGCGTTTTAGATAGCTCCGGCCATGCATCAAAATTTGCTGTGACAAAGCCCGTTGTGCTGATGATTGATAAAACCTGAAACGCCGCATGACGAAAAGCGCTCTCTATGGTAGGATACAGATTTACAATATTTAACGTAATGATTGCTATGGCTCCTAAAATAATGGCTATGAAATACCGTAGCTCCTCATTTTTAAAAATATTTTTCATATCTTTAACCAACAAAAAATAATATAAATTAAAATTCACGCTAAACAAAAACATAAAAACAGTAATTACATACTCAAAATAGGAATTTTCATACGCCGCTATACTGGCATTTTTTATGGCAAATCCACCTGTTCCCGCTGTTGAAAAGGTATTTACAA
>JAQUSU010000012.1:0-35680 GCA_028710085.1 Anaerotignum sp. | reverse complement strand
AAATTCACGCTAAACAAAAACATAAAAACAGTAATTACATACTCAAAATAGGAATTTTCATACGCCGCTATACTGGCATTTTTTATGGCAAATCCACCTGTTCCCGCTGTTGAAAAGGTATTTACAATACTGTCAAATACAGGCATCCCACCTAAAACCAGTAAAAAAATTTCAAGTAACGTTAAAATAATATACATTTCATACAAAAGCTTTGCCGTTGTTTTCACCTTCGGCACCAGCTTGTTCACCAACGGCCCCGGCGCTTCCGCACGCATTAAATGCATGGAACGCTCGTCTACAGCAGGCATAATTGCCAACATAAATACCAAAATTCCCATACCGCCAATCCAGTGGGTGAAGCTTCGCCAAAACAAAATACTCATAGGCAAGCCTTCAATTTCCGTAAGGATAGAAGCCCCTGTTGTTGTAAACCCCGAAACCGTTTCAAAAAAACAGTTTACAGGGCCTTCAATGGCTCCGCTGAAATAAAATGGCATTGCACCAAAAAAAGACATAGCAATCCACGCAAGCGCTACAATGACAAACCCTTCCCGACCATATATTTTCCTGTCCTTTGGCTCAGCTTTCGTAAGAATACTGCCAACGATCATTGCAATACAAATGGTAATCCCAAAAGCAAAAAGAGCCTTCTTTTCTACGTAAAACACCGCAAGCAAGGCAGGCATAGATAAAAATAATCCTTCCACTCTGAGGATATTGCCTAAAATATAAGCCATCATGCGATAATTCATAATTAATCTCCATTTTTTTCTTGAATTTCATTTAAATCCGTAAGGTGTTTTTTTGTTGTAACAATCACAACGTTGTCGCCCTTCTCAATGCTATCATTTCCACCCGGGAAAATAATTTGTGTCCCTCGAATGATTGCAGCCACAATCAGCCCATCTCTTCTTTTAAAGCTCTTGAGGGGAATCCCGACAACAGGGGAATCCTTCTGGACCCGAAACTCCACAGCTTCAACGCGGTCGTTAATCATGGTATGCAAGGTTACAATATTGTTGCTTGTTGCAGAATTTTTCATAGCACGCACATAACGCACAATATTTTGCGCAGCAATGGTTTTGGGCGAAATAAAGCTATCAATATTTAAATTATCCAAAATTTCGTGAAAAGAAATTTTGTTGACCTTGGCAATCACCTTCGAAACCTTCTTTTCCTTGGCATATAATGCAGCAATAATATTTTCCTCATCCATGCCCGTCAAGGTAACAAAGGCATCTGTTTTTTCCAAGCCCTCTTCGTGCAAAAGTTCCTTCTCCGTCCCGTCACCATGAATGATTACAGAATCGGGCAGCATCTCACAAAGATATTCGCACCGTTTTAAGTCTCTTTCGATTATTTTAACCTTAACATGGATTGCGCTTAGCTCTTTTGCCAAATAATATGCAATTCTGCCGCCACCAATAATCATTACCGATTTTACACCGCTGCGGAAAATCCCGATGGTGCGGAAGAAACTCGCAATTTCTATATGAGAAGCCGTAATATTGATTTTATCCCCTGATTTTAAAACAAAATCTCCGGCAGGAATAATTACCTCGTCCTCGCGCTGCACTGCACAAATCAGTATTTTTACTTGGAACTCCTTGTAAATTGCCCAAAGGGGCATGCCATCCAACGGGCTGTGTTCCGGTATTTTCAATTCTACCAGCTCAACCCTTCCGCGAGCAAAGGGCTCTATTTTAATTGCAGATGGGAACCTGAGCAAGCGGGAAATCTCCGTTGCCGCCGCCAATTCGGGATTTACCGCCATACTTAACCCCAATTCTTCCTTAATCAGGTTCATCTGTGCAAAATATTCGGGATTACGCACACGGGCAATGGTATGCTTTGCCCCTAGCTTTTTGCCCAATAAACAGCAAAGCATATTGACCTCGTCCGCCGAGGTTACAGCAATTAAAACATTTGCTTTCTTCACACCTGCTTGATTTAAAGCAGCGGCCGTTGCCCCATTTCCTTCAATGCAAAAGATATCCATGGTATTTCCGGCTTTTGTCAAAACAGAGGGATTACTATCTATTACGATTACGTCATGTCCTTCTAAGGTAAGCTGGCTTGCAATGGTACTGCCCACCTTGCCATCTCCCACAATTACGATTTTCAATACATTTCCTCCTTGAAATTTGAAAAAATAAAATACACGGCATTTTGACACATAGATTTTATTCTATACTAACAAACTCCCTACTAGAATACAAGGAAATCTCATAAATCTACATTTTTCAAATCACGCAATAAAAAAAGCGCCCTTTTTATAAAAGAGTCGCTTTTCAATATATTATTTACACTTTTGAGCTAAAACTTGAGGAACCTCAGAAAGAGAAATCACTGTTTTTTCTCCTGTTTCCATTTCCTTTAGCTCAACCGTATCATTCTCCAATTCGCTCTCACCAATAACCAGGGAATATTTCGCACCAATTTTGTTTGCATACTTCATCTGCGCCTTTACGCTTCTCTCAACCGTATCACAATCCGCAGAAATTCCTGCCTTTCGTAGCACTAAGGTCAGCCCCTGTGCCTTCAAAAAGCCTTTTTTCCCCATAGAACCGATAAATACATCCCTTTGAGGAACTTCTGTAATTTCGCCCTTTTGCTTTTCCAAAATCATGACCAGTCGTTCAATGCCCAAGCCAAACCCAACGGCACCCGTTGGCTTTCCGCCGCATTCCTCAATTAAATTATCGTAACGGCCGCCACCGCAAACGGTTAATCCATCGGAAACAAATTCAAAAACCGTTCTTGTATAATAATCCAGTCCGCGCACAATTTTCGGGTCTATGGTAAAGGCAATGCCCATTTCCGTCAAAATATCCTGTACCTTCTGGAAATGCTCGGTACATTCCCCATCCAGGCATTCTAAAACAGAGGGTGCATTGGCAATAATCCTTTGACAGCTTTCTTCCTTGCAATCCAAAACGCGTAGAGGATTTTTTTCAAAACGCTCCTTGCAAGTTGGGCAAAGCTTGTCCAGATTTTGTCCAATAAAATCTCGCAGTATTTTGTTATAGTGACTGCGGCATTCAGAGCAGCCTAAGCTGTTCATCCGCAGCTCAACACCCTTAATTCCCATTTCCTCAAGCAAAGCCGCCGCCACAGAAATTGCCTCCGCATCCTGAGCAGCACTATAAGAACCCAGCATTTCCACCCCAAATTGGTGAAACTGGCGCTGCCGCCCCGCCTGGGTATTTTCACACCGGAAGGTAGGAGAGATATAATAAAGCTTCGTTGGCTGTGCCTGATTGTGCATTCCATGCTCAATATACGCACGGGCAACACCTGCCGTTCCCTCAGGACGTAGGGTTAAGCATCTGTCGCCATCATCATGAAAGGTATACATTTCCTTTTGCACAATATCCGTTGTTTCGCCAACGCCACGGGCAAAAAGCTCTGTAAACTCAATAATCGGCGTTCTGATTTCGCCGATGCCAAAGTTCTGGCAAATATCTCTCATTTTTTTCTCGATTTCCTGCCAAACGGTTACTTCCGCCCCATAAATATCCTTTGTTCCCTTCACCAACTGAATCATTTTAATCCTCCTCCAGGTAATCCCTTTTTCTTACGTTCAATCATTTCGTCAATTCTTGAAATATAATCCTCTACGCTCTTGACGTTAAAAATTCGCTCAATTTGATTCGTTTTGGGGTCGACAGTTTTTGTGCTTGCCCCTGCCCCCGCGGCTAAAATTGTCTGCTTTTCCTCCATGATTTGAACGTTATATTCCCCCTCTTTTCCGGGATGACAGTATCCAACGTTTTCAAAATTCCCCACCATATTTTTCTGGCGGTACATATAATAAGGCTCCATGCCCATTTTTTTCGCATATTCTGCCGCAATGGCAAGCATTTCCTCTAAAGCCTCCGCCGTTGAGAGGGTATGCTGGTCAAACTCCTCTTTTAAGCGAGAGGCTCTTTTTACCGCTAGGGTATGCACCGTAATATTATCAGGCGACAGCTCCAAAATTTCCTGCATAGTATGCTCCACATCCAAAGGTACCTCGCCAGGCAGTCCCAAAATTAAATCCATATTGATGTTTTCATGGCCCAATTCCCTTGCCTCATAAAAAACACGGCGAATATCCTCCACGGAATGCCTTCTCCCAATGGCTTTTAAGGTTTCCTCATTCATGGTTTGGGGATTGATGGAAATACGATTTACGCCATATTCCTTCATCAGTTGCAGCTTTTCCCTTGTAATGGTATCGGGACGCCCCGCTTCCACGGTATATTCCATATCTTTTGTATCAAAAAGATCAGCCACCTTGTTCAACAGCCGCTCCAGCTGCTGCTCATTCAAGGAGGTGGGCGTACCACCGCCGATATAAATGCTTCTCAAATGAAAGTCCTTCGCGTATTCAGCCAAAAACTCCAATTCCCGAAACATGGCATCCAAATATTCGTCTACCCTGTCCTTATACTGTGCCAAGGGGTAAGACGTAAAGGAACAGTATAGGCATCTGGTCGGGCAAAAGGGAATGCCAATATACAGACTGATTTCGTTGGGTTTATTTCCCTCCAGAAGCTTTTGCTCCGCCTTCGCAACGGTAAGGGCAAGCTTCGCCTTATGCTCCATCACCAAATAATCCTTCATGAGGTAATCCAAGCAATATGCCTCGCTTTTTCCCTCTGCCAAAAGCCCGCTGATAATCTTCGCCGGGCGAACCCCTGTGAGTAAGCCCCATTGCGGGCGAAGCCCTGTTTCTTCCTTTAACAGCTCATAAATCGCCCGCTTCACCAGTCGCTTTTCTTCCTTTTCCCCTGTGCCATCTTCGTACTCCATGGACCAGCTGTTTGTTTTTTCCCCATCACGATAAAGCATTGCCGAAGCAATGCCTTTTTCCATGCTGCTTATAATCGATAACCCCAAGGGTGCAACCTCTTGGGCACGAATATAATGAAGGTTCGGGTAAAAAACCTGAATCATGGTTTGCACATCATTTTGCAGTTCATGTCCTTGAAGCATATAATATATCATTTGCGAATTCCTTTACTAAAATAATTTTTCGCTATCCAATAATAATGTAACAGGGCCATCGTTTACCAAGGCAACCTTCATGTTCGCCTGAAACCGGCCTGTTGCAACCCTTTTTATGGGCATTTCTTTTGCTTTTTCGCATAATCTTTCAAATAACCCTGCTGCAATATCAGGTGCAGCCCCTGAGGAATATCCCGGTCTTCTGCCTTTTCTTGCATCGCCATATAGGGTAAAGTTGGGAACAATGAGCAGCTCCCCTTGAATGTCCAGCAAGGAAAGGTTCATTTTTCCGTTTTCATCTTCAAAAATACGAAGGTTTACCACTTTGTCCAGCATATATTCCATGGTTTTCTCATCGTCAGTTCCCAGTATCCCGAAAAGCACCATAATGCCCTTTCCGATTTCGCCAATTACCTGCCCCTCCACCGTAACGCTCGCCTCTGTCACTCTTTGCAATACCCCACGCATAAGCTCCTCCTGTTTCTATCCTGTCACACGCTCTATATCTATAACATCCTTAACGCCCTTGAGACGCTTGGTAATTCGCACCAGCTGGTCCTTCGTTCTAATTTCCAGCGTAATATTAAAAATCGCCAGCTGATCCTTGGTAGTACGGATATTAAATCCCTTTACCGCAACATCTTCATCCGCTAATAGGCGGCTAATTTCAAATAACAAACCGTTTCTATCATTGGCAATCACACGGATTTCCGCCAAATAAGCCGCACTTAAAACATCACCATGGGTATACTGCGCGTCCCATTCGCAATTAATCAAGCGGCCTCTTTCCTCATCACTCAAATTCATAATATTAACACAGTCTGTTCGATGAATGGTAACACCACGACCTCTTGTAACAAAGCCAATAATCTCATCCCCTGGAACAGGACTGCAACACTTTGAAAAACGAACGGGAACATCGCCAATCCCTTCAACCACAATGCCACTTTTATTCTTTTTCTTCTTGACAGGGGGCTTCTGGTCAACGGTTTTTTCAAAATCCTGCAGTATTTCCTCGGCAGTCTGCTTTTTCCGCTTTTCTTTTAAATACTCATCAATCAGCCTGTTAACAAGCTGGCCTTCCTTGATTCCGCCATAGCCAACGGCAGCCATAATGGCATCCCATTCTTTGAAATCATACTTGTTCATAATCATCTCCATCCACTCGGGACGTAGAAGATCACTGGACGCATAGCCCTTTTTCTTCATATCGCTCAGAAGCATTTCTTTTCCGCGAAGAATGTTTTCTTCCTTATCTTCCTTTTTAAACCATTGCTTTATTTTTGATCTGGCTTGAGAGCTTTTCACCAACGCCAACCAATCTCGGCTCGGTCCCTTGGAATTTTGGGAGGTCATTATTTCTACAATATCCCCGTTTTGAATATTATAGTCAATGGTTACCATTCGATTGTTGACCCTTGCCCCCACCATTTTATTTCCCACAGCAGAATGAATCATATAGGCAAAGTCAATGGGTGTGGAATCCTTGGGAAGCTGAATGACCCTTCCTTGGGGTGTAAAAGCATAAACCTGGGTGGTAAATACATTTAAGTCCAGCTTAATGGTATCCAAATATTCCTTATTATCGGACATATCTCTTTGCCATTCCAAAATCTGGCGCAGCCAAACCAGCTTTTCTTCTTCCGTTTTATCGCTGGAATCCCCGGTGATACCTTCCTTATATTTCCAATGGGCAGCAATACCATATTCACTGGTACGGTGCATATCCCAGGTACGAATCTGAATTTCAAAGGGCTGTCCGTTAGGCCCAATCAGCGTGTTATGCAAGGACTGATACATATTTGGCTTTGGCATGGCAATATAGTCTTTAAACCGCCCCAGCATCGGCGTGTACATAGTATGCACAATGCCCAAAACAGCATAACAATCCTTGATACTGTCTACAATTGCCCGCACTGCAAACAAATCATAAATCTGATCCAAGGTCTTATTTTGATTGACCATTTTTTTGTATATGCTGAAAAAATGCTTGCTTCTGCCTTCAATTTTGCCGGAAATTCCGGCTTCGTCCATCTTTTCCTTGACCTCAGCCACAATACTTTGAACAAAGGCTTCCCGTTCTACACGTTTTTTCTCAATCTTTCCCGCCAAATCAAAATAGGCTTCCGGGTTCAAATATTTGAAGCAAAGATCCTCCATTTCCGTGCGGATTTTGGAAATACCCAGTCTGTGTGCCAAGGGAGCATAAATATCCAATGTTTCCTGGGCTTTTTCACGTTGCTTTTCAGGCGTCATATAATTAAGCGTACGCATATTATGCAGTCTGTCCGCCAGCTTAATTAAAATAACACGAATATCCTTTGCCATAGCAAGGAACATTTTACGATAATTCTCGGCTTGAATTTCTTCTTTGGTGGTATAAGAAATCTTTCCCAGCTTTGTAACACCATCTACCAAGCTTGCAATTTCCTCACCAAACATTTTAGCAATATCCTCATGGCTATAACTGGTATCTTCAATCACATCATGGAGGATTCCCGCAATGATGGATTCCATATCCAATTCCAGCTCCGCCAAAATATAAGCCACTTTCAGGGGATGGATAATATATGGCTCGCCAGACCTTCTCTTTTGTTCCTTATGCGCATCTACCGCTAGCTCATAAGCCCGCACCAACAACCCATAGTCCTTAGACGGATGATACAGCTTAATCCGTTCCAGTAATTCTTGAAACAATTGCTCTGCCGTTGCCATGTCCATCACCTCCCTACTTTTCTAAAATCCGACCTTTTCGGGCATTTTATGCCCAAAAAACCTGTAAATTTGATTATAGCTTCTCATATTCATATTTTCAAGAGAATTCTTCCTATTTTATGAAACCCTTGTCATACTTTAGCCCTAATATTCTCCAAAGGCTTTCCTCCAAACGTTCTTGGGAAATACGGCCTTCTTGGACAGCAAGCAGTAAAGCCTGATAAGCCTCCTCCAAATCCGCCGGCATTAACACAATATCTATTCCCGCCGAAACAGACATCACCGCCGATTCCCCCACGCCATAATACTCCGTAATCGCCTGCATATTCATAGCATCAGTAATAGCAACCCCGTTAAATTTTAAATCCTCCCGCAAAAGCTTTACTGCTTGGGCAGAAATTGTGGCAGGTAAGCCATCCGTCGTGGCATTTGGTGTTTTAATATGCCCCACCATTACAAAATCAACGCCCTCGTCAATAGCTCTGGCAAAGGGAATAAACTCCACTGTTTTTAGTCTTTCCAAATCATGGGAAACAAATACCTCCCCTTTATGGCTGTCTGCCGCTGTGTCACCATGGCCGGGGAAATGCTTTACGGTGGCACTAACCACCGTTCCCTGCAAGCCATGGATGAAGGCGCTCACCATATCCGCCGCTTTTTCAGGGTCATCAGAATAGGAACGAATCCCAATCACAGGGTTGTCGGGGTTTGTATTCACATCCGCAACAGGTGCAAAATCCACATTAACCCCTATTTCAGCCAAGGTTTCCCCAATGGAATGCCCAGCCGCCTCAGCCTGTGCCGTTTCCGTCATTTCCCCCGGAGAAAGCATTGTTTCGTGAGGAATATTGCTTTTTTTCAAGCGAGAAACCAAGCCGCCTTCTTCATCAATCCCGATGAATAAAGGAATTTCCGCCGCTTTTTGCAAATCCTCCGTCAGCTTTTCAGTCTGTTCCAAGGTGTCAAGATTCTCCGCAAATAAAATTATCCCGCCCAGATGATAGTCTTTTATTTTTTTCGCAGCATCCTCACTTAAAACCGTCATACCGGTTCCGTCAGGATTATTTCTAATATCGCACATAAGCAGCTGACCAATTTTTTCCTCTGTGGTCATTGCATCTATCATATTTTGTATTGTTTCTTGTTTGATTTCTTCAGCAGTTTTGACGGTTTCCTCCGGCGCCTGCTCTTCCACTTCATTCCCACAGCCTGTCCCCAAACACATCATTGCAATTAAAATACCTGCTAACCAACGTTTCATCGCCATTCCCCTTTTTTTAGTATGCTAACATTATAGCCCTTTTCCCTAAAAAAAAATAGTATTCATTTCATTTTTCTTTCAATTTCGATATAAAATATAAATAAATGCGTTTTATTTGACGAAAATTATTTTTGTTTCGATTTTTCAGCGTAAGCTTAGAAAGCCCCCAAGCTTCCCCTTGCGGCAGAATGAATACAAAGTCAAGACCTTGAGGGCTTTGCCCTCAAACTTCCACAAGGGTTTCACCCTTGACCCTCCTGAACCCACATTTAATGTGGGCTAAATAAAAGTTTTTGCTCTTGCTTTTTACAAAAAGCAAGTGGGTTTGGGCAAAGCCCAAGGTTTTATGCCCACTTTCTCCGCTTTTATGATATAATAATCTTTAAGCTTAAACTCACAAAGGAGATTCACTTTATGAAGCTGCAAAAACTACTGAGCTATGTGCGTCGTGCCGTAGATGATTACAATATGATTGAAGAAGGCGACAAAATCGCCATTGGTGTTTCCGGCGGCAAAGATAGCCTTTGCCTGCTTTTGGCATTAAAAAATTTACAGCGGTTTTATCCCAAGCATTTTGAAATAGAAGCCATAACTGTTTCCTTGGGGCTACCCGGTGCAACCTATGATGATATTCAGTCCTTGTGCGACGAAATCGGTGTTAATTATACTGTTGTTCACACAGATATCGGGCAGATTGTTTTTCACGAAAGAAAAGAGCCAAACCCTTGCTCTCTTTGTGCAAAAATGCGAAAGGGCGCATTGAATGATGCCGCTGAAAAGCTGGGTTGCAACAAGGTGGCTTTAGGGCATAATAAGGATGATGTGGTGGAAACCTTTTTCATGTCCTTATTCTATGAAGGCAGAATCAACTGCTTTGCGCCAGTAAGCTATCTGGATCGAAAAAAAATCTATTCCATCCGCCCTTTGATGTATGTTCCCGAAGGAGAGGCAAAAAGCTTTATTGCAAAAAGTGGGATTTCTATTGTAAAAAACCCCTGCCTTGCCGATGGAAATACCAAGCGGCAGGAAACCAAGGAGCTTTTGGTGGAGCTGTCAAAAAATTACGATAATTTGCAAGAAAAAGTTTTTGGCGCAATCAAGCGCTCTAATTTAAAAGGCTGGAATGGAGAGATTTAGTCCATGTCAACATATCACGAAAATCTAAAAAATCAAGAAACCCTTAGATTACGGGAGCTTCAAAAGGAACTCCCTTCCTTTCTTGGGGAATTTTTTCGAGGAATTGCCCAAACCACCTCCACAAAAACAAGGCTTGGTTATGCCTATGATTTGCGGATTTTCTTCCGCTATCTTTATGAGGAGCATCGAACCCTAGGGGGAATTGCATCTTCAAAGCTTGTTGTGGAAAACTTAAACGAAATTCTTTCCGAGGATATTGACTGCTTTATGGAATACCTTTCCTATTATATTCGGCCTGATTATGAGCATCCTGAAAATAGTGCCGAGTTGCATAATGATGAAAAGGGGAAATCCCGCAAATTGGCGGCAATCCGATCCATGTTCAAATTTTTTTATAAGAAAAAAAAGATACATGCAAACCCAGCTACCATCGTGGATACGCCAAAAATACATAACAAACAAATCATTCGCCTAGACGTAAATGAAATGGCGGATTTTTTGGATGCCGTAGAATCGGGAGAGAAATTGACCAATCACCAAAAAGCATTCCATGAACGCGCCAAAAAAAGAGATTTAGCTATAACAACCCTTCTTCTTGGAACAGGAATGCGCGTTTCCGAATGTGTCGGCATAAATATAAAGGATATAGACTTTAAAAACAACGCAATCAAAGTTGTTCGTAAAGGCGGAAGCATGGTTTTCTTATACTTCTCAGAAGAAGTACAGGAAGCCCTAGAGGATTATCTGGTGGAGCGGCAAAACGCAATCACCAAGGAAGAAAACGAAGATGCCCTCTTTCTTTCTTCCCAAGGCAAACGTATTGACGTTCGTACTGTACAAAAGCTGGTTAAAAAATATGCTTTTGGTGTTACCGTAAAAAAAATATCTCCCCATAAGCTGCGCAGTACCTTTGGCACCAATCTTTATCAGGAAACAGGAGATATTTATTTGGTGGCTGACGCTTTAGGCCATGCCGACGTGAATACTACCAAAAAGCACTATGCAGAAATTGAAGATCAAAAAAGGCGCAAAGCCGCCTCATATATTAAACTAAGAAAGGACTGACTCTATGAACGAAAAAACATTAGACCTCCAAGCAATCTCAAATATTTTTAAAGACCATAAGGCGGAACCCTTATTTAAGCTTCGCCGTTTCGCGGTTTTAGCGCTGTTGACCGAAAAAAACGGAGAGCTTTGTTTTGTTTTAAATAAACGTGCCATGGGCGTACGCCAGCCCGGCGACATCTGCTTTCCCGGCGGCCACCATGAATGCGGAGAACGATTAGAACAAACCGCTCTGCGGGAAACGGAAGAGGAACTGGGCATTCCCCAAAATGCAATTACTGTCTTGGGAAAAAGTGATTATATGCTCACAATCTATGGCGGCGTAATACAGCCCTTTTTGGGTTATGTATGCTACGAAGTTATGCGCTGTTCCTGCCCAAATGCTCAAGAGGTTGCAGAAATTTTTACCGTTCCCATTTCTTATTTCATGGAAACGCCGCCCGAAATTCACGATATGGTGTGGGAGGCCGTTGGCCCTGATACCTTTCCCTATCACCGCATCGAAGGGGGAAAGGACTATCCCTTTGCAAAATCCCGTATTCCGGAGCTGTTTTATGAATATAAAAGCCATACCATTTGGGGCTTTACAGCACAGGTTATCCAAAATATCATTGATTTATTGAATGAAAAGTAAAAAAATCCCTGAGATGAACGCAAAAGCATTTTCTCAGGGATTTATCATTTATTATTTTTCTTGAAATTTTGTTTCCGCTCTCTGTTATCCGCAGCCTTTACTTTTTCCTTGGCCGCCTTTGTCACCAGCATTTCTTCAATATCTTGCGGCAACTCTAAGGTAATGCGTCCTAATTTTCCGCCTCTATATTCATCCAATAAAATTTTGGAAGCTCTCTCCAAATCAGACTCTCCGCCCTTGAGCTTAAACCCTCTTGCATCTGCAATCTGCCGCAATACCACATGCGGCTCCTCAATGGTATCAAAGGCAATTTGATAGCGCTTTTTGAGAGAATTTCCATTGCGTAACAAGATATGCTCAATAAATGAAACGGCCAATGTTTCTGAATCCAAAATATCATCATTGATTGCGCCGGTAAAGGCAAGCTTCAAGCCAACCTCTTCATCCTCGAATTTGGGCCATAAAATACCTGGCGTATCCAAAAGCTCAAAATCCTTTTTAATCTTGATCCACTGCTTTCCTCGTGTTACACCGGGTTTATCGCCCGTTTTGGTCATGGCCTTTCCAACATATTTATTAATAAAGGTTGATTTTCCAACGTTTGGAATTCCCACAATCATGCTGCGAATGGGCACATTAATACGCCCTCTGGCCTTCAGCTTTTCGATTTTTTCTTTCATCAGGCTTCTTGCGGCATCGGTAACTTCATTCATTCCCGTTCCCTTTAGGGAATTCATTTGAATTACGCAAAAGCCTTGTGCTTCAAAATATTCCGTCCATATTGCAGTCGCCTTCTCATCCGCCAAATCGCATTTATTCAGCAAAATTATGCGGCGCTTATTTTTTGCCAATGTATCCAAATCAGGATTTTTGCTGCTGTAAGGAATCCGTGCATCCACCAATTCAATGACAATATCCACCAGCGAAATGGTTTCTTCCATCATACGACGCGTTTTGGTCATATGCCCTGGGTACCATTGTATATTCATAACTTTTCGTTCCTTTCTTTAGGAAATGAGGCCGAATTCATCAAAGGGGTATAAACGTAATACCACCTTCCCAACCAAATCCTTTTTTTCGATTGCACCCACGTTCACTCTCCTACTGTCTATGCTGGCATTTCGGTTATCGCCCATTACAAAATAGCTTCCTTCAGGCACAGTAAAAGGATATTCCATATCCCCTTGTGTCATCATCGGTTCTGCAATAAAAGGCTCCTCAATCAATTCATCGTTCACATACAGATAGTATTCTACATTTTCACTATCTCCATTCCAAACAATATCAATTTCATCCCCGGGTAAGCCAACCACACGCTTGATGATCTTTTCCTTTTGCCCATCGGTATTCAGCTGACAAATCACAATGTCTCCCTGTTTGGGCGAGCCAATGGAGGTGGCTAATTTATTGATAAATACCAAATTTCCATGGTGAAAATTCGGTTCCATAGATGATCCTTTTACATAAATCGTACCAAATACAAAAATACGAAGCGCCAAAATAAAAGCCACTGCTATCATCAATTGCAGCAAAGGGGAAACTTCATTCTTCTTTTTTGCAGATTTTTCTTCAGTTAATTCTTGTTCGTTTTGTTCCTGCATTTGTTCCATTTTATCCTCCTCCAGCCAGTGCCTGCTGTGAAAAATGAACCGTTCCCTAGCGTTCTATTTTTTCGTAAAAGGCAAATCTCTTTGCCCCTTACGAAAAAACCTCGATGAAACAATTCCACCGAGGTAAGTTTTTATCTTAATACTTCTTTTACTTTTGCTGCTTTACCAACTTTATCTCTCAAGTAGAAAAGTTTCGCACGTCTTACAATACCGCGTCTTACAACCTCGATATGGTCAACTCTAGGGGAGTGCAAAGGCCATGTTCTTTCCACACCAACGCCAGAAGCAATACGTCTAACTGTAAAAGTTTCTCTGAGACCGCCGCCTTGTCTTTTCAAAACAACGCCTTCAAACATCTGAAGTCTTTCTCTCGTTCCTTCTACTACCTTCGCATAAACGCGAACTGTATCTCCAACGTTAAAAGGAGTAACTTCGCTTTTCATCTGTTCTCTTTCAAGTTCTCTAATAATATCCATTTCGTTTCCTCCTTCCTTCAAAGATGTTCTTCACGCTATTTCATTAGCATCATTGGACCATCCGTAATCACACTTTCGAATTATAACATATTCAAAATAAGTGTGCAAGCATTTTCTTTTTATTTTCCCGTCATTTCCGTGCTTTCGGTTTAAATTATACCCAGATATGGCTAATTGCAACACAAATGGGCAAAGTGCCCATAGAAAAAGCAGTCGTTAGCATCACCATTTTTGAAGAAACCTCCACACCCACACCATAACGTCCTACAACCATGGGAACAATGGCGGCGGAAGGCAAAGCCATGCCAACAAAAAAAACAGTTTTCACGATTGGCTGCACCGGTATAAAATAAATAAACGCAAAGGCCATCACTGGCATCAATATCATTTTTATCAGACTGGCTTCCAAAGTTTCACGATCCCTTAATAAATATTTCAACCCGCTATTTCCCGTTAAGGCTCCTATGTAAATTAAAGAAAGAGGTGTTGAAATTCCGCCAAGGGAGCTGATAAAATCCTGCACAAAATGGGGCAGGTGTGCCGTAATGCCAATCACCGATGCAAAAAGCCCCAATAATATAGACGAAATATTTGGGTTAATTGCCCCTTTTAATAAGGTGCGAAGCATGGTTCCAGCACTTTCACCTTTGATTCCTTTTATGATATATAGCCCAACACTCCAAACATAGAGATTCAGCCCCAGAACGCCCGCCGACATGTATACAACCGCCTCTTCACCAAAAAACAACAGGGCAATGGGAAAGCCGATAAATGCATTGTTTACGGATGCGGCTGTAACCTCAAGCATATTAAGATGGGCTTCTTCAAAGTTGCGAAAACGATAATAGCACCGAATAATACGGCCAAAAATTAACGAGCCAATAAAATGCAGCCCAACCATTGCCGCAAAATTTGTAAGCATTTCACTTTCAACCTTGGTATTGGCAAGGCTTGAAAACAGCAGTGCTGGAATGGTAAAAAAAAGCACTATATTCCCGACGCCAACAGTCATTTCATCATTCAAAAAGCCTTTTCTGCTGGCAAAGTATCCTACTGCCATTAACGCAAATAACACAAAAAATTGACCAAACATATACTTCTCCTTCGCCGAAGCTCTTTTGTATGCCGACTTGAATAACCCCTTTTTCATGCCCAGCTTAAAATATTATTATGTTTTCTTATCTTAGCAAATATCCAAGCAAATAGCAACAAGCTGCAATGTAAGAAGCCCTTATTTTCTCCCCAAAATGCCGCCCCTAAATTGGCACTTTTTACCCATACTTTCATGCTGTACACAAAGCCTCTTCCCAATTCAGACAAAAAATGTTATTTTATATATATCATGTTCATACTCTTGTAATAGGGCTTGCATCAATTAACCTGCATTTTTTATGCAGAAAAAGAATAGAGGTGGGCAACAATGTCGCTGTTTACAAAGAAAGCAATTCGGGAAACTTTTTTAAATCTCCTATTAAAAAATTCCTTTGATAAAATTACTGTCAAAGATATTGTTGAGGAATGCGGAATCAACCGCAATACCTTTTACTATTATTATAAAGATATTTATGACCTTATGGAGGACGTTTTACTTACCGAAACAAAAAAGGTGTTGGAGGAGCAGCAAACTTCCGATACCTGTTACGAAGAGTTTCTTCGAATTGCCGCCTTTATTACTAGCTATAAAACTTCCATTTCGCATATTTTCTACTCCAAAAGCAGAGATGTTTTTGTAAGCTATTTATATGATATTTCAGAGATAATTTTACAAAACTATATTGATCGTCTCACGGTTAATATGAATGTTTCTGAACAAAATAAGAAATTTGTCTGTGATTTTTACCGCTTTTCTTTGGTAGGAATGCTTATTAATTGGATCAAAAACGGCATGGAGGAGGACTCCATCCTATTTTTAAAAAAAATGTCGGATATTTTTGAAAACACAGTAGAAATCGCCTTAAAATCCAATATGAAATAAAATTTTAAAATTAAAATCAGACAATCTTTGAATAATGCCCAAAATTTGTGCATTATTCTTTTTTTATCCGTACTAATCCAAGTTGTAGAAAGATAAACTAGCAATAGCGAATAAGGAGGTGTCCACTTGAAAACAATTTGCAAAACGAAATTCGTCTCCTGTATACCGGCATTTATTTTCATTATCATAGGATGCTACTTGCTTCCTCGCCCGCAGATTTCCTTTCAAGCGTTGTGCTATCTTTTGGGCGTTGTCTTTATGGGCTACGGCGTCATTAAATTAATTTGCTATTTTGCCAAGGATATTTACCAGCTGGCATTTCAATTTGATTTTGCCATGGGGCTTTTTTCTTTGACCATGGGCTTGCTGATTTTCTATTTTGTCCAACCCATTTCCACAGTCTTCCCCACTGTGATTGGAATCATTATTTTCATTGACGCCGTCTTTAAAATTCAAACCACCTTGGATGCAAAAAAATTCGGGCTGAAAAAATGGTGGCTCATCCTAGTTTTAGCAATTGCAACTGCCTTGGCAGCCATTATTCTCATTGCCAAGCCCATGGGAACCGTTGCTGTAATGCTTCATTTCCTTGGCCTTAACCTTGTTTTTGACGGTTGCCTTAACCTTTGGATTGTTCTTTATACAGTCAAGGTGGTGAAATAAACACCCCGCAACTGCTTTTCACCCCTAAACTTTAAAATTCTCTAAAACCAAAATGAATTGGAGGAATCACTATGGGAACACTTTCACACACGGCAGGGAGAATGGCCTTTCTCACAGCCATAAATGCCGTACAGCATAGCTCAGAGGAAAACAGAGAAAAAATGGTTCTAAAGCTTCTTGACCTCATGGAAAAATACATGTCCGACGAAAAGCTGGATATCAATTTTAACACCGCCAAGGAAATGTTTTGTAATAAAGAGGGCACTTTGAATAAATACATAAATCGGCTTTTTGAAGAAGTTCATCCTCATGTTTTAAAAACAACGGTTCTTAACCTAGGCTTTGAATCCTTTTTTAATGGCACAAAAACCATTCGGAAAATGCGAGAAATTCACCAGTGTAACGTACCCTGGGTAATTCTTATGGACCCCACCAGTGCTTGTAATTTGCATTGCACAGGCTGCTGGGCGGCAGAATACGGAAATAAGCTGAACCTTTCCTTTGAAGAAATGGATCGAGTCATAGAGCAAGGAAAGGAGCTGGGTATTTATTTTTATATGCTGACAGGGGGAGAGCCTTTGGTCAGAAAAGCTGATATTATCCGTCTATGCAAAAAGCATCACGACTGTGCCTTTTTAGCGTATACCAACGGAACCTTGGTTGACGAGGCTTTTTGTAAAGAAATGCAGGAGGTTGGGAATTTTTATTTGGCCATTAGCCTGGAGGGCTTTTCCAAAGTGAATGATTTGCGCCGTGGCGAAGGTGTTTTTGAAAAGGTAATGCATGCCATGGATTTGCTCAAAAAACACGGCCTAATATTTGGCACCTCAATTTGCTACACCTCAAAAAACATTGAAACCGTAGTCAGCGAGGAATTTGTTGATTTAATGATTGAAAAAGGAAATCGTTTCGCTTTTTATTTCCACTATATGCCTGTGGGAAATGATGCAGCGGTGGATTTGCTGCCCACGGTAGAGCAGCGCAAATTTATGTATCAGCGTGTTCGAGAAATCAGAAATATGAGCCACGGAAAAGGCCTGTTTACCATGGACTTTCAAAATGATGGGGAGTTTGTTGGCGGGTGCATTGCAGGGGGAAGAAACTATTTCCATATTAATGCCAATGGTGATGCAGAGCCTTGTGTATTTATCCACTTTTCCAATGCAAACATTCGCACCCATACCCTATTGGAAATATTAAAGCAGCCGATTTTTATGTCATATTATAATCATCAGCCCTTTAACAAAAATCACTTAAGACCTTGCCCTATGCTTGAAAACCCAGAGTTCCTTGAAAAAATAGTAAAGGAAACAGGGGCAGAATCCACCGATCTTCAGTCGCCTGAATCTGCCGAGCACCTTTGTGCAAAGTGCCACGAATATGCAAAAGCTTGGGCACCCTGCGCCGAGGAGCTTTGGGAAGAAAGTCCTCATGGGGAACGCAAATATGAAAATTACAAGCCGGAAAATACGACCGGCAATCGGGTTGTTTCCTAATTGGTAAGGCAAGCACGATTCTTTATAACGAAAATAATGAAAGGCTGATACTTAAACAGTATCAGCCTTTCTTATGAAAAAGCTTCTCTTCCAAAATGAAAGTTACCGCTTCTCCGAATATTTTTAATAATGTATTACCGTTTTAACGTTATATCCGTCCAGAACCTCTCTGCCATTTAAAAAATCCAGCTCAATTAAGAAATTTAAGGAAACCACTTCTGCACCAATGCTTTCAACCATGTCAACAATGGCTCTTGCCGTTCCCCCCGTTGCCAAAAGATCATCCACAATTACAACCTTTTGTCCGGGTTGCACTGCATCCTTGTGCATTTCAATCACAGCCGTACCATACTCCAAGGAATATTCTTTGCTGACAACCTCCGCAGGAAGCTTGCCCTTTTTACGAATGGGAATAAACCCTCTTTTTAAGTTGTACGCAATTGGCATTCCAAAAATAAAACCTCTTGACTCAGGCCCTAAAATCAAGTCAAACTCCAGCCCATCCAGGTTTTTCTGCATTTGCTCCACCGCTTCCGCTAAGGCGTCTGCATCCTTAAGCAAAGTGGTAATATCCCGAAACATAACACCTTTTTCAGGGTAATCTGGGATAGATCTGATTTTATCTTTTAATTCCATTTGTCGCTCCTCCTTATTTTGAAAGCCTAAAATCTTTAATCATTAATTGCACAGACCTGCTACCGTTATATGTATTTATTTCTATGCTGTATGCAAAATCAAATTTTTGCGTTATTTTCCCACCGTTCATCATTTTATCACATTCTTCTTGCGGATTCAATTCTTTTAATAAATTCAGCATTTCTTCATAACCATCAAAAGATAGCGCTGCAATACGCACACCGCTTTTCCTCTCCGACAAGGTCATACGAAGAATGTCCTTGTTTTTTCCGATCAAATCCACCCTGTCCACCAAAATCCCTTTAGAAGCAAATAGCGGCGCATGATTTTCTTTTCCAAAGGGCGCCAAGGCTTGTATTTCCTTTGCCAACTCCAAATCAATTTCCGTAAAAAAAAGCTGCTTTTCCAAACGCAAAACAGGCGTCATTTGTTCCTTTGTCAGCTGGCACCCTTCGTTTAATTTTTCTCTTAAAACAGGAATATTTTCTTTTGGCAAGGAAAGCCCCGCTGCCATGGCATGTCCCCCAAAACGGATAAACAGCTCTTTGCAGTAAAAAAGCGCCTGAAACAAATTATACCCCTCAATACTTCTTCCCGAGCCTTTGGCACCCTCCGCGCTTCCAGTAATGACAATTACAGGCCGATAAAACCGCTCCTTAATCTTGCCCGCAACAATCCCGGCAATGCTTTCATGGGTATCCTCATCATACAAAACAAGAACCCTATCCTTCAATATATCTTCCTGCTGGATAAGTTCAATTGCCCGCGCAGTAGCCTGGGCAGTAAGGCTTTTTCGTTCTTCATTCAGCTTTACCAGCGTTCTTGCAATCTCTCTTGCCTTTGTTTCGTCCTCCTCGCAAAAAAGTGCAACGGCGTTGCGGCCACTTTCAAGCCGCCCTGTGGCGTTTATGCAAGGCCCTATGATAAAACCCAAATGATATTCACCCATATGCTTCTGTGCGATTCCTGTTTCTTCTATCAAAACCCGTAAACCCATATTCGTGGTTTTGGGTATTTCCTTTAGCCCCCGCCGAACTAAAATTCTGTTTTCGTCCAATAAATCCACAATATCACAAACGGTTGCAATGGCACCAAAGCATAAAAACTCTTTTTCCAGAGCCACATCCTTTATTCCAAAAGCACCCAATAACGCTAATGCGAGCTTATAGGCAATTCCCGCAGCGCAAAACATGGAAAAAGGATAGGTACAATCTTTTTGCTTGGGATCAATTACCGCATCTGCCTCAGGAAGCACATCCTCCTTTTCTCCATTCACCTCCAAAAAACCGGGCTCATGATGGTCTAAAATCACAACAGTCATTCCAAGCTCTTTTGCTTTTTTGGTTTCTTCCAAAGCTGCAATACCGTTATCACAAGTAAAGAGCACCTTGACTCCTTCTTTTGCCAATTGGTCTATGGCTTTCATATTCAGGCCATATCCTTCTTTCTGCCTATGGGGCACATAATAAACTGCATCCCCGCCGCATCTTAAAATGGTTCTGTAAAGTATAGTGGTACTCATAACGCCATCCACGTCATAATCCCCGTAAACAGCAATTTTCTTATTTTGTTTGATCCCTTGGGCAATCAAATCAATTGCCAAAGCCATATCCTTCATCAAAAACGGATCTCGCAGATCCTCCAAGGCTCCAAACATAAAATTCCTTGCACACTGCCGCTCTCCCAGCCCTCTGTTTGCAAGAACACAAGCAACAGCTTCCTTAATTCCCAGTTCCCTAGCCATAACAGACGTATCTATTTTGGATCTTTTCAATAACCATCGCTTCATTCAAACAACTCCTTTAACTCCATTATTATATCATATTAGAAAAAGAATGGAACAAGGAATCTTTCCTCAGCTTACCCAAAACGAATAAGCCGTTCAATCACCGTCTTTCGAAAAATCCCACTCACACCAATTTTGCAAATAAAAAAACAGCAAGGCCTACACCCTGCTGTTTTATCTCACTATTTTATCTTACTTTTCTCTTTTGGCAATAAAGTGTACCAAACAGAACCTGAAATACAAATTGAGGAATATGCCCCAATAACAATACCTACCATCATAGGAAGGGCAAATTCTTTAATGGACTGAACGCCAATTACATAAATTGCACCTACGGTAAAGAATGTAGTAACGGAAGTATTAATGGATCTGGCCAATGTTTGTGTAATGCTTTTGTTGATTTTTTCAGCGGTTTCACGAGGTGAAAACCGATCGTGATTTTCACGAATTCGGTCAAAAATTACAATGGTTGCATTAACCGAATAACCCAGAATGGTTAAAATTACAGCAATAAACGCATTATTCACGGGAATACGGAAAATAGCATATGCCGCAATAACAACCAAAACATCGTGAATTAAAGCAATAATCGCACTGCCACCCGCTCTAATATCTTTAAACCGAATGGAAATATAGATTAACATCGCCACACATGCAAGCAGCGTTGCTTTCATTGCCGCCTTTTGCATCTCCCCGCTGACTGTACCACTTACATCAGCTGATCTTTTTACGTCTGCCAAAGGAAACTCTGCCTTGAGGGCATCTTCCAAATCCCCTCTTGTTTCACTATCAATAGATTGTAATTTAACCGCAACCTCATTCGTCCCGATAATATCTTGAATTTGGGGACTATTTTGTCCTGTAACGTCAAAAATAATCTGGTTCAGTTTTTCATGGTCAAAAGCCTCTCCCATGTCAATTTCCATGGACGTACCACCTGTAAAGTCCACATCCCAATTCAGCATACCGTTGCCCTTGCTGGCTTGATAAAACATTGCTGCGAAGCCAATCATAATCAGTATCAAGGAAAGGGCAAAAAATTTCTTTCTATTCTCAATTATTTTCATTTTTGCCACCTCCTCACTTTACTCGAAACCCATAGTTTTTAGGGTTTTGAAATCCGGCTTTTATCAAGCTATTTACAATAATTCTTGTCACAACCAAAGCCGTGAACATGGAAATGATGATACCAATCATTAACGTAGTAGCAAAGCCTTTTATGGTTCCTGAACCCAAAAAGAACAATACAGCCGCTGCAATTAAAGTCGTAATATTACCATCCACAATGGCAGGTAATGCCCTTGAAAAACCTATCTTCACCGCAGAACGCAGTGTCTTTCCAATAATCAATTCTTCTTTGATACGTTCAAAAATTACAACGTTGGCATCCACCGCCATACCAATGGAAAGAACAATACCGGCAATACCCGGCAGTGTTAAGGTAATGTGGAACAAGCTTAAAGCCAACATCTCTAAGGCAATGTATATGATTAATGCCCAATCGGCTGCAAAGCCTAAAATCTTATATGGGAAAAGCATATACAACAGTACCAACACAATGCCAATGATACCGGCAAGAATACCGGTAGAAAGCGCATCCGCTCCCAATCTGGCACCAACATTATTCATTTGAATTACATTTAAGTTAAACGGCAGAGAACCGGCACGAATCAGCGCCGCTAAGTTTTCCGCACTTTCTCCGGTAAAACTCCCTGAAATAATCGCATTCCCATCTGTAATTTCCGCCTGGACGGTAGGTGCACTAATGACCGAATCATCCATAACAATCATAATTGTTTTTCCGATATTTTCTGCTGTTGCTTCTGCAAAACGTTGTGCCCCTTCTTCGTTGAATTCCAACGAAACATAGGGTTCGGAAGGGCCGTTTTGAGATAGTGCTCCAACCTGCTTTGTCGCATTCGTTACCATATCGCCGGTAAGCAATACATTTCCGTCCTCATCCGCAAAAACAAGCTGGGCTGTCTGTCCAATTTCTTGTATTGCTTCCTCGGCATTATCTACCCCAGGAATTTGCACACGAATACGCTTTTCGCCTTCTCTCGCTGCTTCTGCTTCTGTCCAACCATTCCAGTCAAGACGTCCTTGCAGCAAAGAAATTGCCGCCGACATTTCTTCATCTGAAACCTCTTCCTTGTCAGCCTCATACACAATATCAACACCACCGCTTAAGTCTAAGCCTTGTTTGATATTATTGAAGCTAAACTGCTTTTTCTCACCAACTCCGTAGTAGGATAGTGTGCTTAAGCCTAATGCTACAATAAGCATCAGCAGCAGCATTAGTCTTCCCTTTGTTTTCATCTTGAGCCCTCCTGAAATCTTTGTGCAATCATGATTTTGCACAAAAGAAAGGCGGTTCTCCTTATATAAGGAAGGAGAAACCAGCCTGCTTCAAATTTTTTTAATTAAAAAGCCTTCCAAACCACACATAGATGTGGATTTTCAGCCTCTCATAGCAGTTAGTATAACACAATGTACAAATTTTTCAAGTGTTTTTTCATTTTTTCCCATTAACACCCAAAATACCGCCGATTCCACCGCCTGCGAAAGCAACAATCAGAGTCATAACCTTAGACATTCCCACCGTAAAGGTATCACTTGCCAAGGCGGTCACAACAAACAGGATTACTGTGTAAACCAACCCGGCCATTAACCCCATCAATAAGCCGTTTTTCTTGCGACATTTTGCCCAATCATACCCAGCAATGGCGCAAGAAATGGCGGTGCATGCCAAAGCAATCATAGGTAGGCTTTGTTCCGAAACATCTGTGTATGTAAGAATAAGCCCGTAGGCAACAAAGAAAATACAAGTAATTGCATATGCGATAGCCATGCCTTTGACCATACAGATCAAGCCCTGCCCGCCTTGCTTTTCCATACTTTCCCTTTTTTTCTGTATTTTTTTCTTTGTTTCTCTCTTTTTTCCTTTCAATAATATCCTCTCCCAATTTGCTTTGGTTTATTTTATGGGAGAAGCTCGTGAAATATGATACAATCTCAAAAAACAGCTCGCCTGCGTTGTAATTCTTATAAAATTTCCATTATTTTACCTTTTTATGGTATACTAAAAAATAAAGGAGGAAGGAATATGGAAAAAATCAAGATTGTAGACTTGCATACCCACTCTCATTGCTCCGACGGCACCTTCTCCCCGGAGGGTCTTGTTCTCTTAGCCAAAAAACAAGGGCTTAGCGCCATTGCATTAACGGATCACGATACCATAGATGGCATAGAGGAACTCCTTATGGCGGGCAAAAATCATGGTATTGAAACCATACCGGGAATTGAGCTGGCCGCCCGATGCCAGAGCTTCCACCAACCTGAGCTGCATATTGTTGGTTTGGGCTTTGACCCCAAGGCTTCAGTTTGGACAGAACAAATGGAAACCATACAGCAAAATCGACATAACAGAAATATAAAAATGGCTGCGCAACTCACCCAAATCGGTCTGCCTGTAACCATAGAGGAAGTCTTTCAAAATGCGGGCGGAGAAATCATAACCCGTGCCCATTTTGCCAACGTTCTTTTGAAAAAAGGCTATGTCTATACAAGAGATGAGGCCTTTTCCAAATATCTATCTCAAGGGCTCCCCGGCTATGTCCCAAGAATCCTCTCTACCCCCGGGGAATGTATCGAAGCAATCCATCTCGCAGGTGGCATCAGCATTCTCGCCCATCCTACGCTCTATCATCTTGCGCAAGATCAATTGGATGCTCTCTGCCAGGAATTGGCACCTTTAGGCTTGGACGGAATCGAATGCTTTTATTCAACCTATACACCTTCTCAAAGAAAGAACATGATGAAATTAGCAAAAAGGTATTCTCTTTTTCCTTCCGGCGGCAGTGATTTCCACGGTGAAAACAAACCCCTCATCAGCTTAGGAACAGGAAGAGGAAACCTAGCCATTCCCTATTCCTTATGGGAAGCAATGAAACCCAGAATAAAAGAAATAAGAGGCAGCATCGTTTGATGCTGCCTCTTATTTAAATATCAATTTACTTTTTAGCTACAGTTACCTGCTTTAAGTCATCTACTGTCTGATAATCAACGGTATAGCCTAATTTTTCAAAATCACGCACGCTGATATAAGACTTTCCATCCTGAACAATACCCTTCATTGCTGTCTTTCCATCTGCACGAACGATATAAGCTGTCTTTTCAGCATTGTTCCATTCAACGGTTTCGCCCAAAGCTTCACAAATCACACGCAAAGGCAGATAAACGCGACCATCTTTCTCAACAAACTCTGTTACATCAGCATCGGTAGAGCTCCCAAAGAAGGAGTCTTCCGCTCTATCCATTGTCAGCATTGCTTCGGAATTGCCTTCCCAGCCCCAAAGAACAGTTACGCCTGCAACAGGGTTGTATTTTTCATTCAAAGCTGTCATTTTTGCATCAAAATCATCACTGCTGATGCTTGTTGCAGGTACAACAACCTTGCCGCTGCCCGCTTTTACGTTACCGGTGCTTGTTACCTTCAAAACGCTCTTGCTGCCATTTGTAATCGCAAAGGTTCCCTTCGCATTATAACCAACGCCTGCTTTTGTGATTGTTTCTTCATATGCCAAGCTGTTCAAAACCTTAGAAACTGCGGGAGACGAAATTGCCTGCTGCAGCATCAATTTCATAGAATCCGTTGTTGCCTTAATGGAAGCTGTATTTTCCTTCGCTGCGTCCATTTCGGCTTTGAAAGCATCCATATCTTCCTGAGAAGAATTCATAACCTTCATTACATCCATCATATATGTTGTTGTTGCAGCTAACACTGTATCAGGGTTATTGCCAACATAGTCTAATAAATCAACCAATAATTGTGCTACTGCCTTACCATCTGCCTGAATCTTGTATCCACCGGAAACCTCACTTACCATGTTTGTAGTAAAGCCGGCGAATGCATTTTTATAGAAATCCATTACAGAAGCGTACAAATCGCCAAAGCCGCCCTCAGGAGCTATTTTTGCAACTTCTTCATCTGTCAGCCCTAATTCATCCATAGACATTACTTTAATATATTTGCTTTGGTCTAAGGCTGCTTTTAATTCTTTTGCAAAGTTTTCATCTAAAATATAGCTTGTATCATCTGCCTTGGCCATATCTGCGAACAGCTGATATGCGCCCCATATTGTTGTACCGGAAACATAAACGCCATCTTTCAGTGCGTAATACATATCACCCATGTCATATTTCTTACCACCATAAGTCACGTCCATGTCTAAATAGTAATCAAGGTTATTCATATCCATTTTGATTGCATAATCCAATACAACAGACTTCTTGCCTTGGAAATCTTCCAAACCTTCCAAAGATTCATCAATCATTTCGTCTGTGTAGCCTGCAGCCTTAGAAATATCTGTAACATATTCCTTCATTGCATCAACATCTAAATCAATATTCACCTTGCCGGAAGCTTCGCAAACCTCCATTTGGTTTAACAAATCTGCACTCATCTGCAGATAACCCAACTCCGTAGTGGAGCATCCGGTAAATGCCGCGACGCACATTACCGCGCACAAAAGTGCAGCAATTTTTTTCCTCATAAGTAGTTCCCCCTTAAAAATTTGTAATACAAGTTATGTTTATAGATTATACTCTCTATTTATTCCTTTATCAAATAAAAACAGGAAACTTAAGGAAAATTTAAGGTAATACCGCATAGTTGTGTATATCCAGCTGTGCAGTCAGATTTTTCGTCAGACAAAACAAACAGCGCCACGCATTGTGCGATGTTGCCTTAAACTTATGCATCTTCTAGCTGTCCTTTTTCTGCCCTTCTTTTTTTTGCTTCGTGCAAAGAGCAAAGGCATTCATAAAAGTAGTTCCCTCGCCAACCTTACTTTCTACGGAAATTTGACCAAAATGGCTGTCCATAATCCATTTTGCAATGGATAGCCCTAAGCCTGTCCCTGAAATCCCCTTGTTTCTGGATTGATCCACACGATAAAATCGGTCAAATATCCGTGGCAAATGCTCTGCGGAAATCCCCGCACCATCATCACGAACAAAAACATAGGCATTTTTTTTATCTTTCCAAACCCGAACGGTAATTAATCCGCCCTCCTTTGTATATTTTAATGCATTTTCGGCATGAATCCAAAGCAATTGCTTTATTAAGTCTGGATCTCCCCAAATTTCAGCCTTATCCTTTTCTTCAAATAAAATCTGACGATGCACCTCCAGAACCTCCAGCTCCCTCACAATTTCACCGGCAATCTCATTTAAAGAAACCAGTTTCTTTTGTACCAGCATACGGTTCTGATCTCCTTTTGCCAAAAAAAGAAGCTTCCGAATCAGGGCACTCATGTGCTCTGTTTCACTTAAAATGGAATCTATGGACTCTTGCAAAATATCCGGGTCACTTTTCCCCCAGCGGTTAATGAGGTTTGCATAGCCTTGAATCACAGAAATTGGCGTTCGAAGCTCATGGGAGGCATCGGAAACAAACTGATTTTGCCGTTGAAAAGAGTTCTCCAATCGATCAATCATGGAGTTAAACGTTACTGTCAATTCCTTCATTTCATCCTCAGGTCCGTCCGTTTCAATACGCTGGCTCAAGTCCTCTATGGTAATACGCTCCGCTGCTGAGCGAATTGCTTCAACGGGCTGCAGCATTCTACGGCTAATATACTGACCAATTAAAAAAGCGCAAAATATCCCGATAAAATCTATGGTGGCCAGCTTTACAATAAAGCCCTGAAGGAAATTGGAATTTGCACCAATAAGTTTAAACGCCTCCACCCGGTAAAACCCAATTTTTGAAGGAATTATCGTAGAAATCAGCATTACCTGCTGCCTTTTGTTATTTTCCAAAATATATTCGGTGCAGTTTTCCGCATCCTCTTTTTGCACACTAATTTTGAACCCATCTTCCGCAAACGCTCGCTGTCTTTCCTCTGTCAGCTCATCCTCTTTGCCAAAATAACCGTCAGGCCCTTGTAATTTTAGCTCACCTGATTGCAGCAAAAAAGAGCCCTCTCCAAAATGACTGTAATAATATACCTGTTCTTTCTCTGAATAAACACTGACTTCCACATATTTATTATCCAACAAATCTTGTAGGGCATCATTACTCAGTATTTTCCCCTGCCGCAAGTACTCATCAATATTGAAAATTGTTGTGGCCAGTTCCCTTCTAATGGTGCGCTGTTGTATCGCCGTAATATTTAAGGTCATAAATAAGCTGATGATGAAAAGGGAAAAGGAAAAAATTCCTCCATATAGCAGTGTAATTTTTCTGGCAATGGTCATATGCTGTATACTACCAAAAATTGTACTCTTACTCTTCTTTGACATAATACCCTACCCCTCGTATGGTATGGATAAACTTTTTCTGAAAGGCTTCATCTATTTTTGCCCGTAAATAACGAACATACACATCTACAACATTTGTTTCTCCAATATAGCTGTATCCCCAAACCTCGTTTAAAATTTGTTCTCTTGTTAATACAATATTTTTATTTTGCACCAAATACAGCAAGAGTTCATATTCCTTCTTAGTCAACTCAACTACTGTTCTCCCAACCGTAACCATACGCTTTTCTGTGTCTATTTCCAAATCCTGCACCTGCAAAAGCACCTTTTTGGACATCTTGTCCTCACAATGCTTAAAGGCAACACGCATTCTTGCCAGAAGCTCTTCAATTGCAAAGGGCTTCGTCAAATAATCATCGGCACCGCTATCAAGCCCTGCCACTTTGTCAATCACTTCATCCTTTGCAGTGAGCATAATAATAGGAACATTAGAGGTTTTCCGAACCCTTCGGCAAATTTCTATTCCCGTTAACCCGGGCAGCATAAGATCCAGAAGAATCATATCAAAATTCCCTTCGCCAATCAACGTCACGCCATCACGTCCATCATGGCACACAGTCACCTCATATCCTTCATATTTAAGCTCGAGCTCAACAAACCGCGCCAGCTTCACTTCATCTTCAACCAAAAGAACCTTTTTTTGTACCATTTTCCATTCTCCTTTTCATATTGTTGGAATATTATACCATAAAAATGGGGAAATTAGCTAAAACAAATAAAAAGAAGCAATTTTCTCAAATATATGTGAATTATTTCTTTCGTTTCAAAGTTTCCCTAACATTTATAAACTAGCAAAATAATTGTTCTGTTTTAATACTTTCATACTTTTCCATAAACCAAAAGCTTCTATACGCTTTACAACTGAATTCTTTTTTTGCTTCCCTAGTATAAATCATTAAGAAAAGTATATCCTGATGCAGTTAAAACGGGATTGCCTGCAGATTAAAAAGCAATTAAAAAATGCTTTTCCTTTCTATTGGTTTTCCCATTGCGGCTACCGCCTTTTTTCTGTATAATGGGATAGCACAAAACAAAAATTCGGACAACGTCCCTTTAAAAACGACACATATTATTTTCATTTCAACGAAAACATATGTTGTCGCTTCCAAAGATTTGTGCTGAATATGCTTAATTTTAGGGTAATACCGCATAATTCTGTATGTCCAGATGTGCAGTCAGATTTTTCGTCAAACAAAACAAAAAGCACAGCGAATACTGGAGGTATTTGCGAGCATTTTTGTGCAGGCTGACGGAAAAGATGCAATCAGATGGGCATACAAGGCATCAGCAGGGAATTGTGCGGTGTTGCCTTAGTATAAAATAGAATAAATAGACCAAAAAATACAATTTATACTATCATTTTTAGGAGGAAAAATAATGAGAAAAAAAATAGCACTTTTTCTTGCATTGGTCCTGTCGATTAGCGTTTTCGGCGGATGCGGAAAAAAAGACACCTCCGCTCCAGCGGCAGATAGCGCAGAGAAAATAAACACCGATTACCGTTACGAACAATGTGGTTTGGCCTATAGCCTTCCAAAGGAATGGTTTGAAAAGGAAGATGTGAATTTAATGCCTGTAAACTTTGTTAATATCACGGGAGATATCTACGCGAAGATTGAATATGCTTATGCGCCCACCGAAAACTTAGATGAATTAAATGACGTTGCATCTGAAATCCCTGTGGAAGAGTTGATGGTTCCAATTTTCTCCCTCTTGGTTGTGAAAAACGAAAAGATTGATTCTCAAACCGTAAAGGATGAGTTGGCGCGGTTTCAAAGCTGTGAAGAATTGCCCCAGCAAAATGGCTTTCACTTTTACTATCTAACGGATTATTGCGCAACCACCCCTAAATTATTGGAAAGCTCCGAAAAAATCTATGAAACCCTAAAATCCTCGTTGCCTTTGCTTAAAGAAAGCATTGAAACCTTCCCGCCGGATGAAAGCTCTGTGCAGGCACAAGTAAATGAGGACAAGGAGCATCTTAATTTTATGTCAACCACGTTGAACGGTGATCCTATTACAAGCACCGTGTTTTATGATTATGATTTAACCGTTGTGAACTTTTGGGCATCCTATTGCTATCCTGACATCAATGAGCTGGCTACTTTGCAGGCTTTCTATACACAGCTTAAGGAAAAATACACAAATATTAATTTTGTGCAGGTTGTGATTGATACCCCCGGGGAAGAAACGGAAAAAATAGTTGAGGAGGCTTATGCAGAAGCAGGCGTAACCTTTACTACAATTGTGCCTGACCGAAACATGTCCTCTTGGATTATAGATCATTTGAACGGCTTGCCGACAACGATTTTTGTTGACAAAACAGGAAAGCCTTTATCTACAAAAATTGAAGGCGTGAAGGAATTAAGCTATTATATGGAAACCACAGAGGCTATGCTGGAAACCGCAAAAACAGGCGAATAATCATTAGCTATAAATTACTTGCCAAAAAGTCGACTTTCTTTTAAAAAAAATTGATCAGTATTCTGGAACGCATCGAGAGATGCGTTCCAGCGTGTCAATAAAGTCAAAAACTTGAGAGCTTTGCCCTCAAACATCCACAAGGGTTTCAACCTTGACACGTTGCAAATGGCATGAACATGGGGTTTATACAAAAGTTTTTGGTCTTGCTTTTTACAAAAAGCAAGCAGGGGATCATCACTTTTGCTACGCAAAAGCCGGCTCCGCCGTCTGCCCTATCTTGGGCAGTGAGAGGCGGCGCCCAAGGTTTTTCGACAGCCTAGAACGCATCGAAAGATGCGTTCTTTTTTAATTCTTTTTTCGCGTTTTACGCATAAACTATTAGCGGAGGTGGGCCAATGACAATCCATGTAGTAAGTGCCGGCGACACGATTTATACCATTGCAGAACAATATAATATCCCCGTAAGACAACTAATGGAGAATAATGCAATTACAAACCCAAATCTTTTAACCCTTGGGCAAGCCCTTTTGATTTTACAACCGGAACAAACCTATCTTGTGCAGCCAGGGGACGGCTTATTTTCAATAGCACAAAAATTTGGTGTTTCAGAAAACAAGCTGCTGCAAAACAATCCTCAGCTTGCAGCATTAGGTGCCCTTTACCCGGGACAGACTTTGATTATCTCTTTCAAAGACAGCTCCACGGATAATTATTGGGTTAATGGCTATGCATACCCATATATTGATCCAATCATATTAAATCAAACGACCCCTTACTTAACATTTTTGTCTGTTTTTTCCTATGGCTTTTATCCCGATGGAACGCTTATCCCTCCGGATGACAAGAGTCTTCTTCTTGCGGCAAAGGAATACGAGGCTGCACCTATTTTGGTTTTAACGCCGTTGGATGAAAAAGAAAAATTCAGTAATAATTTGATCACACAAATGGTAAACAATCCCGCGGCAAGAGAGAACCTGATTAACAATCTTTTAACGGTAATGGCGCAAAAAGGCTATTACGGTGTGGATGTTGACTTTGAATTTGTGCTACCTGCGGATAAAGAGGGCTTTATCAGCTTTATTTCGCAATTAAAAACGGCAATGAGTGCGGCAGGCTATAAGGTTTTTGTTGCCTTGGCCCCAAAAACCTCGGCAGCGCAATCGGGCTTGCTTTATGAAGCGCATGATTATAAAAGAATCGGTGAAATTGCGGATTATATATTCCTTATGACCTATGAGTGGGGCTACGCATACGGCCCGCCTATGGCAGTTGCGCCCCTCAATAAAATGCGCGAGGTCTTTGACTACGCAATTCAGGAAATCCCTCCGGAAAAAATCATCATGGGCGTCCCAAATTATGGTTACGATTGGACGCTCCCCTTTCAGCGCGGTGAAGGCAGAGCCATAACCTTGGGAAATGAAGAAGCCGTTCAAATGGCAATGAATATACGCGCAGAAATTCTCTTTGACGAAGTGGGTCAAAGCCCGTATTTTTTTTATACAGACCCTGAAGGCAGTGCACATGTGGTTTGGTTTGAGGATGCAAGAAGCATTGAAGCGAAAATAAACACAGCCAAGGAATATGGCTTTATTGGCCTTGGCTACTGGAATATCATGCGGCCCTTTGTACAAAATTGGATGCAGGTTGCCAATGCATTCGATATTGAAAAGTTCGGAGAGTAAATGACACAAAGCAAAAATCAAAATAAAAAAGAAAAGTGATAGCCCCAAGCTATGGGCTATCACTTTTCTTTCATTCCTTATTCTTCCTCCCCTTGGCAGGCTTGGTTACTATAGATTCGCAATTTTGAAATTCGATTTTTGTCCATTTCTTCCACAACAAGCTTCAAGCCGTCAGACTCCAAAACCTCTCCCCCCTCGGGGAAGTTGCCCAAAATCATCAACACATACCCGGCAATGGTGTCTACCTCGTCAGACTCCAATCGGCTTCCAACCATTTTGTTGATATCCTCCAAACGGGTACTGCCGTCAACCACAAACTCGTCCTCTTTGATAACCTCTATTTCGTCTTGCTCGTCATCATATTCATCGGCGATTTCGCCCATAATTTCTTCTATAATATCCTCCATGGTTGCCAAGCCTGCGGTTCCGCCGTATTCGTCCAAAACAATGGCAACAGCCAAGTGGTTTTGCCGCATTTGCGCAAAAAGCTCCGTCACAGGTTTGCTTTCATAAGTAAAAAAAGGTTCTCTCATGTATTTTTCTGCGGAAAAATCCTTTTCCTCAACAAAAAATACATCCTTCACATAAAGGATTCCAACAATATCGTCCATATCCTCGTCATAAACAGGCAGACGGGAAAATCCTTCCTCTTTTACCAATGCAACGAAATCCCCATAGGTAACGTCCCATGGAACTGCTACCATATCTGTTCTAGGTGTCATAACATCTTTGGCCTTGGCATCCCCAAAATGAAAGATGTTATCTATCATATTTCTTTCTTCTGTCTCCAAAACGCCTTCTTCATGGCTGACATTCACAATCGTTTTCAGCTCCGCCTCGGTAATCAACGGTAATTTCATACCTGGCTTTCCTCCAAAAAGACGAATCAGCCCACTGGTTAACACATTCAAAACCGCAACCACCGGTCGTAAAATAAAAACCACGCCAGCGATAATATTTACAACAACCAAAGCTACCTTTTCCGCCTGCTGTGCCGCGATGGTTTTTGGAGTAATTTCGCCAAAAATCAATATGATTACTGTAATAAATGCCGTTGCAACCGTGGCACCACTGCCTGCATCCCCGTGAAACATTTGAATTGCCAACGCCGTTGTCAAAGCGGATGCACCGTTATTTACCAAGTTGTTTCCTACAAGGATAGAGCTGAGCAACCGATTGGGATTCTCCAAAAGCCTGCTGATTTTGTCTGCATTCTTAATTTTATCCTCCACCATATTCAGCAGCCGAATCCTATTCAAAGAAGTCAACGCTGTTTCGGAGGCGGAAAAAAACGCCGAACAAGCAATCAAAAAAATTAATAGCCCTATCAGGTACGGACTGGCACCGTCCACTAAAATCACTCTCCATTTCTAAGGTAATACCGCATAGTTCTGTATGTCCAGCTGTGCAGTCAGATTTTTCGTCAGATTAAACAAAAAGCGCAGTGAATACTGGAGGTATTTGCGAGCATTTTTGTGCAGGCTGACGGAAAAGATGCAATCAGATGGGCGTACAAGGCGTCAGCCGCGAATTGTGCGGTGTTGCCCTAACACTTAACCCTATTATTTACTAAAAGATACCACAAAAGCTTGCCCTCGTCCAGATAAATTGAGCATTAGCCCCGTTCTATGCGGTGCTTCTCAATTTCCTCCGCCAATTCCGTTAATTCCATCCATCGCTCCATCCTGCATTCCAGCTTGCTTTCCGCCACTTCCTTCTCTTTTGATAAATTTTGCAGCTGCGTAAAATCCGTTGTGCAAGCTTCCATGGCCTCTTGGATGAACCGAATTTTTTCTTCCAATTTAGCGATTTCATCTCCAATGGTATCATATTCCCGCTGATCCTTATAGCTCATTTTCGTAATTACAGCGGAGCTCTTCTCTTTTGCAGGCTCTACCCTTTGGGACTTCATTGCTTCTGTCAAGGCAGGCACTTCCTTCTCTTTTGCCGCCTTATAGTCAGTGTAGCCGCCCTCGTATTGCTTGATTTTTCCATCGCCCAAAAAGGCAAAAATACGGTTTACGGTCTTATCCAAAAAATATCTATCGTGGGAAACAGCAATGACCGCACCTTGGAAGCCTTCCAAATAGTCCTCCAAAATCATCAGTGTTTCCAAATCCAAATCGTTGGTAGGCTCGTCCAAAAATAGAATGTTTGGCGCACTCATGAGCACCCTTGCCAAATAAAGCCGTCTTTTTTCACCGCCGGAAAGCATGGAAATCGGCCCTCTGTGCATATCCGCAGGGAACAAAAACTTTTCCAGCATTTGCGATGCACTAATTTTGCCCTCTCCCGTTTGAATGTATTCCGCTACCTCTCGGATATAATCCAGCACCCTAACGCTTTCATCCATATCCTCATTCTCTTGGGAAAAAACACCTATTTTTACCGTTTCACCCCAAGAAACCACACCGCTGTCAGGCTGTAATTTTCCTGTCATCATTTTTAACAGTGTGGTTTTTCCACAGCCGTTCTCCCCTGTAATACCGATACGGTCATTGCGTAAAACAATATAGCTAAAATCCTTGATAAAAGCTTTTCCGTCATAGGCTTTCGTAATATGATCCAATTCAATCGTCTTTCTCCCCAAGCGGCTCCCCGCAGAAGAAAGCTCTACATTCTGCTTTTCCTCAGGTGCTTTTTGGGCGGAAAGCTCGTCAAAGCGCTGCAGCCTTGCCTTTTGCTTGGTTGACCTTGCCTGTGCCCCGCGGCGAACCCATTCCAATTCACTGCGCAAAAGGTTTTGACGCTTTCTCTCCCCTGCGGCCTCAAGCTCCTCTCTTTCCGCTTTCATTTCTAAAAATTGCGAATAATTTGCCTGATAGGAATATAGCCGCCCCTTTTCCAATTCCAGGGTTCTATTGACAACGCGATCCAAAAAATATCTATCATGGGTAACCATAAGCAAAGCCTTGGAATATTTCTCAAGGTGCTTTTCCAGCCACTCCACGGTGTCATGGTCTATATGGTTGGTAGGCTCGTCTAAAATCAAAAGCTCCACAGGGGCAATCAGCGCCGCCGCCAAAGCGACTCTTTTCTTTTGCCCTCCCGAAAGGGTATCCACCCTTTTCCCAAAGTCAGAAATCCCAAGGCGCGTCAAAATATTTTTTGCTTCACTTTCCAAAGACCACGCCTCTGCCTTATCCATTTCCTCTGCAAGCCTTGCCGATAAAGCAATCAACCTTTCGTCCCCCTGCGTTTTACTTAGCTGCTCCATGGTTTCTTCATATTCCCGCACCAAAGCAAGCTTTGGATTGTCCCCACAAAAAACCTGCTGTAACACTGTAGTTCCCTCTGTAAATTCGGGATTTTGGGAAAGATATGCAGTTTTCATGCCATTCATGGTAATAATTTCACCACTGTCGCCATGACCCACTCCTGCTACTATTCTTAAAAGGGTGGACTTTCCCGCACCATTCACACCAATCACGCCAATTTTATCCCCTTCATGGATGCTAAAGGAAATATCGTCAAAAATAATCCTTGACCCATAGCTTTTTCGTAAATGCTCCGCCGTTAATAAAACCATATTTTTTCCTCCGATATGTAACATCGCCTCTGCCGAAATTGACAGAGGCACAATTAAATGCACTTTCCCCTCGTTACTCGTCCTTCTTTTTGGGTTCCTCCAAGGATTCCTCTGCCCCCGCGATTTCAGTGACTGGCTTTGTCTGCTTTCCCTTCCAAATTAAAAATACAGCCGCCGCAACAATCAGCACTGCAGAAAGCACTTGGGAAACGGCAAAGCCGCCAAGGGTCAGCTGATCCGTACGCAAGCCTTCAATCCAAACCCTGCCCAAGC
>JAQUSU010000011.1:33769-39727 GCA_028710085.1 Anaerotignum sp. | reverse complement strand
AGCTTGTGGAGATGGGCATTCCAGCGGTTTATATGGAAAGCTTGGATTCTCCCATTCCCAAAGGGGCGGTTTGGGTTTCCAAAGGCAGCTTATCCAAGGGCTTTGGCTATGAGTACATTAAGCTTACCGTTTTTTCTGACAGCGAGCTATTTGGCGGTGGCGAGAAAAAACGTAAAAATAAGAAAAGAAAAAATGGCGCATCCATTGAGAGCTTTACTGATTTAAAGGTGGGAGATTTTGTTGTTCACGATAACCACGGAATCGGTGTATTTGGCGGTTTGGAGAAAATTTCCGTTGAGGGAGTTCAGAAGGATTACATGAAAATTTCCTATCGTGACGGCGGAAACCTTTTTGTGCCCGTCAATCAGATGGATATGGTGCAAAAATATATCGGCAGCGGTGGTGCGGCGCCAAGGCTCAATAAGCTGGGCGGTCAGGACTGGGTAAAGGCAAAGGCAAAAACCCGTGCTGCCATTAAAATTTTAGCGGAGGACCTGGTTGCGTTATATGCAAAACGTGCTTCGGCAAAGGGGTTTGAGTATGCTCAGGATACGGTGTGGCAACGGGAGTTTGAGGAAGCCTTTCCTTATGAGGAAACAGACGATCAGATCAACGCCATTGAGGATGTAAAGCAGGATATGGAAAGCTGCAAGGTGATGGATCGTCTGATTTGCGGAGATGTTGGCTATGGAAAGACGGAGGTTGCCATTCGTGCGGCATTTAAAGCCGTTCAGGATGGGAAGCAGGTTGCCTTTCTTGTGCCAACGACCATTTTGGCGCAGCAGCACTATAATACCTTTGTTCAGCGAATGTCTGGCTATCCTATGACAGTGGAGCTGCTTTCAAGGTTTCGGACGCCAAAGCAGCAGAAGGAAACCTTGAAAAAATTGCAAGGCGGCTATGGGGATATTGTCATCGGAACCCATCGTATTCTATCAAAGGATGTTGCGTTTAAGGATTTGGGCTTGATTATTGTGGATGAGGAACAGCGCTTTGGTGTTTCCCACAAAGAAAAGCTGAAACGACTGCGGGAAAATGTGGATGTATTGACCCTATCGGCAACGCCCATTCCCCGTACCTTGCATATGAGCCTTTCGGGGATACGGGATATGAGCCTGCTTGAGGAACCACCCTTGGAGCGGCACCCCATTCAAACCTATGTGATGGAGAATAATCCCGAATTTGTGCGTGAGGCAATTCATCGTGAGGTGGCAAGAGGCGGACAGGTTTATTATTTATATAACCGTGTGAATTCCATTAGCGAAGAGGCCTTTCGCCTGCAAAAAATGATACCCCAAGCCAATATTGCCTTTGCTCATGGGCAGATGTCCGAGCGAGAGCTGGAAAGGATTATGGAGGATTTTATCAGCGGAGAAACGGACGTATTGGTGTGTACCACCATTATTGAAACGGGCATGGATATTTCCAATGCCAATACCATCATTATTCAGGATGCCGACCGCATGGGTTTGGCCCAGCTTTATCAGCTCAGAGGGCGAGTGGGGCGCAGCAATCGCATTGCTTATGCATATTTATTGTATCGTCGGGATAAAATGCTTCGAGAGGTGGCGGAAAAACGCTTGCAGACCATTCGGGAGTTTACAGAATTTGGTTCCGGCTTTAAAATTGCCATGCGAGACTTGGAAATTCGTGGCGCCGGAAATCTTTTAGGGGCAGAGCAGCATGGACATATGGAATCCGTAGGGTATGATATGTATTGCCGTTTATTGGAAGAAGAAGTGCAGCAGCTCAAAGGCGAAGCACCAAAAGAGGAAGTCTTTGATACAACGGTGGATTTGAACATCAGCGCATATATTCCCGATTTTTATATTAAAAATCAGGAACAGCGTATGGAATTGTATAAAAAGATTGCCAATGTGCGTATTCAAGAAGAATATTTTGATATTCAAGAGGAAATGGAAGACCGCTATGGCGATTTACCTAAAAGCGTACAAACCCTTTTGGAAATTGTGCTCTTAAAAAGTGAAGCGCGCAATTTGGGCATTTCCTCTATTGTGCAAAAACGCGGGAATATACTCTTTGCGTTTAGAATGGATGCGAAAACGGATCCCTTGAAGCTAACACAGCTCATTTCCCAAGGACGGGGGAAATATTTATTTACAGCAGGGGCTGCTCCGTATTTGACCCTAAAGCTAAACAAAGAAAAGGAAACTAAGGTGTTAGAGGAGATTAAATTCGTATTAAATGCAATAAAAGGATAGTCATTTGAAGAAGGAG
Organism: Anaerotignum sp.; assembly: GCA_028710085.1. Taxonomy (GTDB): domain Bacteria; phylum Bacillota; class Clostridia; order Lachnospirales; family Anaerotignaceae; genus Chakrabartyella. The sequence goes on along the minus strand of JAQUSU010000011.1, from coordinate 37,489 downwards.
TGTGTATAATAATAACATTAGGTAATTTCTCGAGGATAAAATAAGTGGTTTTTTAGAAATACTTAAATTAAAAAGTGAAAGAAAGAGGGATTAAAATGAAGAAAAAAGGACTTCTTTGCCTGCTGATTGCCGGCGCGATGGCTCTTTCTGCCTGCGGTAGCGATAACGCAAGCAATAGCGATAATGCTAGCGGCAGCGATTTTAGTGACGAAGTAGTCATGAAAATTGATGACAGGGAGATCATGAAATCAGAATATATGGTGTATCTGTATACGACCACCAAAAGCTTTACCAGTGTTGGCGGAGACGATATTTGGACGACGGATTTTGATGGGCAGACGGCAGACGAATTGGTGGAGGAGCGTACGCTCAAAACCTTGCAAAGCGTCATCGCCGCAAAAAAATATGCTGAAGAAAATAATATTGCCATAACAGATGACCAAAAGACAGAGGTTGCCACGGCATCAGAACAGTTTGTTTCTAGTGTGCCCGCAGAGGATATTGCAAAAATGGGTATTGATGCAGGCTCGTTAGCGCCATATATGGAAGGTTCTTATATATATTCCTTGGTATATCAGGCATTGGTTAGTGAGTGTGAAGTAGACGAGGCAGAAAAGGCAAAATATTATGAAGAAAACAAGGATCAGATGAAAGAAGAAATGATTACGGTGGAGTTAGATTCTATTGTTTTGAATGATTCCGAAAAAGCAAATGAGGTTGCGGAGAAGGCCAAAAGTGGCACAGACTTCATCAGCTTGTTTCAAGAATATGATATTGATGAAACTGCAAGATTGAAGGAAGACGGCGGCAAAATGACGGTATATAAGACACCGTTTTTGTCTACCTTTCAGCTGACGGAGATTCCTGAAATTGGTGTAGTTACTGGTCCAATTGATGTGGATGGAACATACTTTATTTTGCGTGTAACGAGTGTTACCACACCTGAGGAAGCAGAAGTTAAGACGGCGGCAGAGAATACCTTTACAACGCAGAAGCAGACGGAATATAGCGATGCAAGATTTGAAGAAATGATTGCCGGTCAAAAGGTGGAGTATATGGATGAAGCTTATAAAAACCTTGAAAAGTTTCATTAAGCAGTTTAAGCAGTTTAAGCAGTTTAAGCAGTTTAAGCAGTTTAAGTAGTTTTTTAAGAGGGATTCTTTATCAGAAATGATTTTGGAGTTCCTCTTTTTCGTTGTTGAAAAGTAAATGGGTATAGGGTATCATAAAAGTAGGTACATTTGGAAGGGGGGAAGGATGCGAAAGCGCATCCGTCGACGATGAAAATAAAAAAGGTTTGGGCAGTTTTTTTTAGCCCTACGGGAGGCACCCAAAAAGTTGCAACGACTGTTGCACAAACGGTTGCCATGGAATTGAATGCGTCTTATGATACATATAATTTTACTTTGCCCCAAAACAGAGAGAACGAAGCGATTTTTGGCGAGGGTGACCTTGTGATTTTGGGAACCCCTGTAATTGCAGGGCGCGTGCCCAATCTTTTATTGGCATATTTCAATGAAAAATTAAGGGGAAATGGTGCTTTTGGGGTTCCCGTTGTTTCCTTTGGAAACAGGGATTATGATGATGCACTCATTGAGTTAAGAAATATTATGGAAGAAAACGGTTTTCAAACCATTGCGGGCGGCGCTTTTGTCAGCGAGCATTCCTTTTCCAGAAAGCTTGGTGCAGGCAGACCGGATGAGGAGGATGTGCTCAAGCTGACTGTCTTTGGCAAAAAAATAGCCGAAAAGCTAAACAGCGGATGGGAATATGATGGCCCTGCATATGTAAAGGGCGAGGATCCGATCCGCCCATATTTTACGCCCAGAGATCGGCATGAGCATGCCATTGACATTCGTAAGGTAAAGCCCCAAACTAGCGATGCGTGCTGTGGCTGCGGCATTTGCGCGGAGGTCTGTCCCATGGGGTCTATTTCCAAGGAGGATCCAACCGTTGTTTCGGGAATTTGCATGAAATGCTGTGCTTGTGTCAAGAAATGTCCTGTGGGAGCAAAGCATTTTGAGGATGCGGGCTTTATTTACCATAAAGAGGAATTGGAAGAGCTTTATGAAAGAAGAGCCGAGGGTGAATACTTTGTGTAATAGGGGCGGCAGTCTAGGTTATTGAGGTGCGTTCTGTTTCGTTATAGGTTGCTTTTTTGGGGGGCTGTTCAGGTCAGGCATCTTTGAGAAGCTTTTAAGTAAGAAGAAAAAGGGGTGTTGCATTTGAAGGTTGATGTTTCGTTGGATTTATACCGGGTTTTTTGCGCAGTTGTGCGCACCGGGAATATGTCTGCTGCTGCCAGAGAATTATATATTTCACAGCCGGCAGTAAGCATGGCAATTCGCCAATTGGAAGACAGAATGGGCAGCCCTCTTTTGATTCGAACCGCAAAGGGGGTTTATCCTACTGCGGAAGGAAAGCTGTTGTATACTTATCTGGAGCAAGCCTTGGGTTTAATCCATGCGGCGGAGGAAAAATATTTCCAAATGGTAAATATGGAAATGGGCGAATTGAAAATTAGCGCCAGTGATACGGTAATTGCTAATTTTTTGCTGCCCTATTTGGAAAAGTATCATAAGCTATATCCCGATATTAATATTAAGGTGACCAATAAAACAACCTATGAATCCTTGCGGCTGTTGAAAAATGGCAGCGTGGATGTGTGCTTTATTAACCTTCCCATTCATGAGGAGGGGGACTTTGAAATCACGCCCTGCATTGAGATTCAGGATGTTTTGGTGGGAGGAGAACGGTATAAGCTATTGTCCCAGGTTGGGTTGGAGTTGAAGGATTTGCCTGGATATCCGCTGCTGCTTTTAGAGGATTTAAGCAATTCCAGAAGGTATATCGACCGCTATGCCGAAGAAAATGGCGTTGTTTTAAACCCCATTTTGGAATTGGGAAGCAGCGACCTATTGATTAGCTTTGCCCAAATCAACCTGGGCTTGACTTATGTCATAAAGGAATTTACGCAAGACGTTTTAAGGGAAAAACGGCTATATGAAATACCCGTTACGCCGCCCTTAAAAAAACGCAGCATAGGAATGGTAAGGCTAAAAAACGTTACGTCGCCCCATGCTGTTCAAGGCTTTATTGAATTAATTGAGCTTCAAGAAACATGATTTCGTTGACAAAATGGAAGAAACATGTTAATATATGAGCAAATGTTCATTTGATTGGGGGTGTTACCATGCAAACTAGCCACGTTCCTACAGAAGAAATAGATATCATTAACGAGCTGAAACAGGATTTTATTCATGACGTCGCAGAGTTTTTTAAGGTTTTTGGTGATGTTACAAGAATTCGTATCCTACAGAGCCTTTTATTAGGAGAAAAAAATGTTGGGGAACTAGCGGATTCTTTGGGTATGTCCCAGTCTGCCATTAGCCATCAGTTACGGGTTTTACGGCAAAATAATTTGGTGAAATATCGCAAAGACGGAAAAGCCGTATTCTATTCCTTAGATGACGAGCACGTCCAAACAATATTAGAACAGGGCATGGTTCATATCGCCCATAAACGAGGCTATGTGGAATAAAAAATAAGGCTGATGAAAGGATATAAGTTCACAGCCTATTTTTTCAAAGTACAAATGAACAAATAATCATATGAACAATCATGGAGGTGTTTTGAGGTGAAGGTCTATTTAAGGGGTTTAACCTGCGCAAATTGTGCGGGGAAAATTGAAACGGCGGTAAATGCATTAGAGGAAGCCCG
>JAQUSU010000011.1:0-33669 GCA_028710085.1 Anaerotignum sp. | reverse complement strand
AAATGAACAAATAATCATATGAACAATCATGGAGGTGTTTTGAGGTGAAGGTCTATTTAAGGGGTTTAACCTGCGCAAATTGTGCGGGGAAAATTGAAACGGCGGTAAATGCATTAGAGGAAGCCCGCCAAGCGGATATTAATTTGGTCAAGCAAACCATGGAGATTTCCTTGACTGAAGGGGCAGAGGAACGAATTACTTTTGAAAAAATAGAAAAAATTGTACATAAGTATGAACCCGAGGTTGAGGTGGCTTTGGAAAACAGCGAGCCGATACAGCATGAGGGCTGTTCCTGTTCCCACTGCCATATAGAGCATCACGACCACGAGCATCACGACCACCATCATCATGGCCATGACGACCATCAGCAGGGCGAAGAAGCAGAAGGAAAAAAGCTTTGGATTCGCTTTGGCTGCGGCGCGGTATTTTTTCTGGCTGCGGTTTTTCTGCGTGATTCCACGGTAGGGTTCGTTTTATTTTTGATTTCCTATGGGATTTTTGGCTATGATGTTTTGCTGAGGGCTGTGAAAAATATATTGAGAGGTCAGGTGTTTGATGAAAATTTCTTGATGTCTCTCTCCACGGTGGGTGCCATTGCCATTGGCGAAATGCCGGAAGCGGTATTTGTAATGATGTTTTACCAAATTGGGGAGGCCTTTCAGGATTATGCAGTAAACCGTTCCAGAAAATCCATTACTTCATTACTGGATATTCGCCCCGATTCCGCAGAGGTGTTTACGGAAAACGGTATCAAACGGGTGCATCCCGACGAGGTAAAGATTGGCGACCTTATTTTCGTAAAAGCAGGGGAAAGAATCCCGTTAGACGGACGGGTGAAGGAAGGGCATGCCCTTTTGGATACGGCGGCATTAACCGGCGAAGCATTGCCCAGAGGGGTGGAACCGGGCAGCGATGTATTAAGCGGATGCATCAATTTAGACGGAAATTTGAAAATTCAAGTTTCCAGACCCTTCAAGGATTCAACAGTAATGAAAATTTTGGAAATGGTAGAAAATGCTGCCGGAAAGAAATCAAAGACGGAGCGATTTATTACCCGATTTGCAAGGGTTTATACGCCCCTTGTGGTAGGCTTGGCGGTGGCACTTGCGGTACTTCCGCCATTATTGGGCTTTGGTGAATTGAGAATGTGGTTTGGACGCGCCTTGATTTTTTTAGTTGTATCTTGCCCATGCGCCTTGGTGCTTTCTGTACCCCTAAGCTATTTTGCAGGCATTGGTGCCGCTTCAAAAAATGGTATTTTGGTAAAAGGCGGCGGCGATTTAGACACTCTCTGCCATATTACCCAGATTGTTTTCGACAAAACAGGAACCCTGACAAAAGGCGTGTTCTCTGTGGTGGAAACAGAGGGCAAGGAGAAAGAGGAGCTGTTGTATTTGGCGGCCTTGGGGGAGGCAAACAGCAATCACCCCATTGCAGAAGCAATCGTTCAGGAATATAGGAAAACGAAGGACATTCCCGTGGATTTCATTGCTGAATATAGGGAATTAGGCGGTTTTGGCGTTTCCTACAGTTTGGATGGAGAACGGGTTTTATTGGGAAACCAACGCTTGATGGAGCAAGAAAAGATTGCCTTTCAACCCTTTGTTGGCGTAGGCTCCGTGGTTTATGTTGCAAAAAACGGAGTCTATAAGGGCTATATCGTGGTTGCAGATACCTTGAAGGAGGGCTGTAAGGAGGCCTTTGGGGCTTTACGGCAAAAAGGCATTTTATCCATGACCATGCTGACGGGTGACCGCAAGGAAAATGCGGAAGCTATGGCAAAAGAGCTGAAGCTTGATGATTTTTATGCAGAGCTGTTACCCGAGGATAAGGTTCGGATACTGGATGAAATAAGAGAAAAAGCTGCACCAGATAAAGTAGCCTTTGTAGGGGATGGCATAAATGATGCCCCTGTATTGGCTGGAGCGGATTTGGGCATTGCCATGGGCGGCATTGGCTCTGATGCGGCCATTGAAGCGGCAGATATTGTGCTGATGGATGATGATATTGGAAAGCTGGCTGTGGGGCTTCGCATTGCAAAAAACACACGAACCATTGTTAGACAAAATATTACGTTTGCTTTAGGCATAAAGGCTTTGGTTTTAATCCTAAGCGCCGTTGGTATGGCATCCATGTGGATGGCAGTCTTTGCGGACGTTGGCGTGGCGGTATTGGCAATTTTAAATGCAATGCGGAAGAAGTAAACGCTGATTTTTAAATTTTTATGCTAGGCGCAAAACATGTGCAAAAAAATAGCAGCCCCAATGGATAAAACCATATGGGGCTGTTGGATTGTCAAAAGACCTTGGGCGCCGGGTCAGGAATTTTGCTCTGCAAAACCATCACTGTGTGATGGCAGCGTTTTCTTCGCTGTTCCATCCAAACCTGCTTGCTTTTTGTAAAAAGCAAGACCAAAAACTTTTATTAGAACCCGCATATTTATGCGGGTTCAGTAGATCAAGGGTGAAACCCTTGTGGGTGTTTGAGGGCAAAGCCCTTAAGGTCTTGACCTTGTCTTTCAAAAACAAAAGATTACAGAAATCAGGATTCGTTTTCAGAATCTTTAATATATTTTTTCGCTAAGCGTTCATATTCCTCATAGATGTCATCCTTTACATATGCGGCTATACTAGTCTCATCCTTCCCATCAGAAAAAGAAATTCTGCGTATATTAGGTTTTAATTCATTGCAGCTAATACTGAAAGTTCTAATTGTATCTTTATAAATGATTTCAAACTCTTTATGCCCCCCACCGTAGACGATGTATTCATCCGCATTCGGATTAATGCTTGGATTCATATATTTAATCTTGGGTATTAACTGTACTAAGGCTTCATAATCAGCGGGGTCAACTTGGCTATAGCCAACTTTAAAAGATATACCTCCAGTTGAGTAAACATAAGCTGTCACACCACTTTCGGGGAAGAAGGTATCTAACCCTTGTATCCGTTGGTAGTTAGCAGAGAAATAGTAAGCCACGCAAATACATACAATCACAAAACAACCTAAAATAATCTTTAATTTTTTCATAGAGTACTCCAATCCCAATTAAAACAGCTACTGTCTTAGTAAAATAAACTTAATATTCGCTAAAAGTTCCCTGATATAGGTTACTGGAGCTAAATACCATTGTATTTTTGCATGCATATAGTTACTATTGAACCCTACAACTTTTGAGATCTCTTTTGCTCTATATATATGAAAATCATTTGTTATAAAAATTGTCTTGTATTCGCTTTTAAAATAATCATCTAAAAGCTTTTTGGATAAAAGAAAATTTTCGTAGGTACTTGTTGCACTGTCTTCCTTTATTATTTTGTTTTCAGGAATTCCTTTTGAAAGCAAGTACCTTTCCATTGCCAGGGCTTCCGTTATGGTTTCGTTACGTCCTTGTCCTCCGGATACAACGATAATGGCATTTGGATTTTTATTGAAATATTCTACGCTTTTTTCAAGCCTATAATAAAGGGGTAAAGTAATCTTTTCGCCATTCAGTCCTGCACCAAGAACAATGACAGCATCTTCTTTATAAGTTACCGTGTCTATTTTACCAAAGATACCAAGAAATAAAATGGCTGAAAGCATAATTGCGTTACCTATTAAGAATAAATTTTTTATCCACTTAAGAAGGCCTTTTTTTGAAAGAATTTGAATAGTTTCATAATAGAAACCATAAATTAAATAGGCACCACCAACCATAAACGTTGCAAGAGGACCTATATTAAAACTTGTTAATATTGATAAAAGCAGTGCATCACAAACGAAAAATATGCCGAGAATGATAAATAAAGCTTTTTTAAAACGTTTCAATGTTTACCCCACCTCTTAAATTCTTAAATAGGCTGTACTAGCTTCTCAGCAGGTAGTACAGCCTATGGAAAACCTTGATGCCACCCAGACCCCATTACTCTTCGTAAAAAGCAAGAACAAAAACTAATGTACAAATCCCATGTTATGGGGATGTAACATCAGGAGTAAAACCCCCAAGATTTTGACCTTATGTGATCGTAATGCATCAGCAACAGACATTATCTAAGATTTTACATTTAAAATTTAAGAATATCAATTGTTTTAAGAAATGGTACTACTTATTTAAGAAAATTGTAGGATCTCCGTAAACAAGCCTTTCCAAAACACCCCTCTAGGGTTCTACCATGGAGGGGTGTTTTTATGGAAAGGCTTGTTTTAGATATTATTTTCACAGTATATATAAATCTTTGTTTTCATTTTTAATAAACGTACCATCCTCCATACAAATATAATAGCCTCATTTGGTTCTACCCTGGAGGCATATTTTTTATGGAAGGGCTTTCGGTTGTTTAATCAAAATTATTTATTTTTCTTCCTTGCTTTCAGATACGATTTTTTTTACGTTTTTCTCAAACTTTACTCTGGGCAGCATAACCATATGCCCACAGCCACAGCATTTAATGCGAAAATCAATACCCACGCGCAAAATTTCCCATTGACTGGAACCGCATGGGTGCGTTTTTTTCATTTGCACAATATCTCCAACGGAAAAAACCATTTTTTATGCCTCCTTTTGTTGTACGATATGAACCGTACGCTGGGGAAAGGGAATTTCTACGCCTTCCTTGTCAAGGCGATTTTTAATACGCTTGCGTAATTCAGTCTCAACGGCAAAATTGGTTTTAATCTTGCATTTTGCAACAATGCGGATAGAAACGGCCGAATCCTCTAAGCCCATAACACCTAGCACAACGGGTGTTTCCAAAATACTATCGATATCCACAGTCTGCTTCATTTCGTCCTCTAAAATGGACAATACACGGTCAATATTTTCATCATATGCAATCCCAACGTTAACAATTGCGTTGATAAAATCGTTACAGAGGTTCGTTACAATCCCCACGGAGCCATTGGGGATGATGTGAATTCTCCCTTGGGGATCTCTTATTTTTGTATAACGCAAAGATACCCCTTCTACGGTACCTGTAATATTTTGAATGGTAACAATATCTCCCACGGCATAGTGGTCTTCAAAAAAAATGAAGAAGCCTTCCAGCATGTCGGTCACTACGCTTTGTGCGCCTAAACCGATGGCAACAGAACCGGCACTGGCGATGACCAATAGGGATTTGCTGTCTACTCCTAATAAATTTAAAATTGTAAAAAGTCCGATAAAATAGATTACATATTTCAAAACGCTTGAAGAAATAGAGCTGAGGGTGTTGGCTTTTCGTTCAGTCATTGCCAAACGCTGCTTTTGTGTTTGCTTTTGAAAGAATTTTTGTGCCACACCATTGGATATGCGGATGAGAAGCCAACAAAGCACGAACGTTCCAACGATTTGTAAAAGTTTAATGCCTATATTCGCTCCGGTCTGCATGATTGATTCCAAACCGAGTAGTTCTTGTAAATTCTCCATGATTACCTCCTGATTGCATGAAATTCGTCTGCTGCTTTGATAAAAGCTGCAAATAGTTTTTTTTGTTCCTCCGTTTTCATGGCCTCGGGATGCCACTGTACGCCGAAAACAAAGGATTTTTCTGTGTGCTCAAGGGCTTCGATTAAGCCATCTGGACTTTTAGCGGAAAAACGAAGTCCTTCTCCCAAAAGGGCAACTGCCTGATGATGAAAAGAATTTACCGTTGTTTTTTGTTTCCCCAACAGGCGAGAGAGTAAAGTATTATCTTCAATTATAATACTGTGGGTTGCATAATCACGAGGCGCCTGCTGGCTATGCTTTAGGGTGCTTTTTGTCTGCACAGAAATATCCTGATAGATTGTTCCGCCCAAAGCAATATTAATGATCTGCATCCCACGACAGATTCCCAGTAAAGGAATGTCTTTTTGTATTGCGCTCTGGCACAAGGAAAGCTCAAACTGATCTCGGAAAGGGGAAATTTCTCCGCTTTCTCGCAAAGGCTCTTGGTGAAAAAGCAGCGGGTCTATATCACCTCCGCCGGATAAGACAATTCCGTCTAAAAAGGAGGGGATAGCGCCTTCGCCAAAAAGCATGACGGGATAGCCCCTGGCGGCGCTTATGGCGGCTGCATAATCCTGATGGAGCTTATATCTGCCGGTATTACTGTCATAGTCCGGTGTAATTCCAATTACCGGTTGCATAGAATCATTCCTTTTCATTAACTTTCCTAATAGTATACAAAAGTTGCTGCACTTTTGCAATGGCGGACAAGGGGAAAATGTTATCTTGTGCACAATGGCCGTATTGTGGTATGATAAAATAACAATAAATGGGGTGAAACTGTAACTGGTGAATGAACCACTATACTGAACGGAGATGACAGAAAATGAAGACCATTGGCATAATTGGAGCAATGGAAGAAGAAGTTCTTTGTTTGAAAGAAAAAATTGAAATTGTTACAACAAAAAATGTTGTTGGCCTATACTTCTATATCGGCAGATATAAAGGTAATAATATTATTCTGGTAAGAAGCGGTATCGGGAAGGTGAACGCGGCGATTTGCACGCAAGCGATGATTGACCATTTTGGGGTGGATTATATTCTTGTGCTGGGCGTTGCGGGGGCGTTGGTTGAGGATTTGAAAATTGGCGATATTGTTATTTCTACCGATGCGGTACAGCATGATATGGATACCTCTGCTTTAGGCGATCCTGTAGGAATCATTCCCCGTATGGCAGAAAGCTACTTTAAAGCAGATGAAGAACTGGTTCGTCTGGCGCAGGTATCCGCAGCGGAAATTGCCGAGGGTTTTCGTGTCGTTACAGGGCGCATTGCCAGTGGGGATCAATTTATTTGCACCAAAGAAGGAAAGGCTAAAATTCGCAAGGAGGTGCAAGGCACCTGTGCAGAGATGGAGGGTGCGGCAATTGCCCATGCTTGCTGGCTTAACCGAATCCCATTTATCATTGTGCGCGCTATTTCAGACGGCGCCGGCGAAGAGGCAAATATCTCGTTTGAGAAATTCAGCATCATGGCAGCAAAACGTTGCAGCGAACTTGTTGAAAAAATATTAGAAAAAATGTAATTTTTGCATATACTATGCTTGAGGTAAACGTAGGGAAAATGAAAGAAAAAAGTCTTAAATTTTTTCTTGTTATTCTTCTTGATTTCTCTTGTCATGGCTGTTTAGTTCCTGTATAATGCAATCAAGAAGAAATATTTAGCACACAAAATATTTTTGACACGAGAGAGCGTAGAAAGGATGTGCCATCTATGACAGCAAAAACCCATGGATATATTACAAAAGAGATTGAGCTGGAGCAGTTATATCAGTTTGTATTAAAATATTTTGATCCTAGTGCCAAAATAAACCGTTATGAAAATCGTTTTGGCGAAAGCAACGAAATGGCTGTTTATTTTACCTATAAAGGCGAGGAAAGACGACTTTTTACAATGGTTTATAAAAGCCGTAAATTTTCTAAAAATGGCGAAAAGAATCGTATGATTTTTTTGGATTTGGATTATTGGGGACATAGTGTGGAAATTATGCGTTCCATTTTATCTTTCTTCGGCGGTTGGCTGGATGAAAACGATTGCGATAATGAGGAGCCTTATTTTATCGAGGTTCAGGCAGACGGCGTTACCCCCAACATCATCAAAATTACCAGAAGCGAGTTAAACAGGCGCTTAGGCGGTATGGTTGTTATTATTGAAGATGAGGAAAATGAAAGTCACGAGTAATAATGAGAAGGGTGCCGATAATTTCGACACCCTTTGTTAAAACCGTGATTTTAGCACAAAAAAGTGATACAAGCTATCCGATGATTTTATTTAACAGTATTTTGCATCTTAAGCCCTTTGGCTACTTGAAAAATGACTTTGCAACAGCAGGAAAGAGTTTTTCTTATGGGAAAGGCTCTTTTCCTTTTCATGGAAATCTTGCAATTATATCAAAAAATATGGTATACTTTAAAGACGAAAAATAGCATACTGGGATGCCAATGTTAGAGGGGTGGGGTCTTTATGGAAAATAGTGATTTATCTCGAAAAATAGATGAGGATATTGACCGTACCCGTAAAGCATGGGATGCTTATTCCTATGATGAAGAAAAGATGTCCGCTTTATTTCGATATCTAATCAGTACATATAAAGATAAAATTGATGGATTTTGTCATGGGCTTACCGTGATTCAGCCTTATGAGGATACTGCGTTGCAGGCTGAGGCTTATCGAAAAAATATTACAAAGCTGTTGGAGCGCCTGCAGGGGTTTCGCCAGAATGGCTGTCAAAACGAAGGCCTGGTGGATTATTACCTCAAGCGAGAGCAAAATAGCGTAGCAATGGACGTGAACTTTACGCAGCTGCGTTTGGAGATTGGCATTATGGAGAGCATTTCCAACCATGAAAAGGAAGAAATTATAGAAAAATTAGAGGAAATGGAAGAAATATGTGCCAAGGTTTTGTTTAAACGTCAAAAATGGGAATTAATGCGTGAGTATTTGGTCTGGTTATCAGGTAAGGACGTGGAGATTGCGTTGAAAATACTTCCGGCTTTCTTTAAAATAAATAATAGGTAAGAGGGAATATAGATGATTAAACTGATTGTTTCGGATATGGACGGAACGCTCTTAGATGACAAAAAGAATATCGACACGGATATTTATAAGCTTTTGCCAAAGCTTAGAGATGAAGGGATTCGATTTGTTGTTGCCAGTGGCCGCCAGTATCCAAGCTTAAAAAAGCATTTTGATCAACACATAAAAGACGTGGTTGTGATTGCGGAAAATGGTGCTTTTGTGGTGGATAATGGAAAAGAGCTATTGGTTGAGCCTATGGCAGAGAAAAAGGTGAACCATTGCTTGGATACCATTTTTACCCTCAAAGGGGTGGAACCCTTGCTTTGTGCAAAATATTGCAGTTATACAAGAAGTACGGCGCTTTTGGAATTGTTATCCTCCCCATTATTTCAGTATGAAATGCGGCTGATAGAGGATTTATACCATGTGGAGGATGATATCATCAAGGTTTCCATGATATCTCATGAGGGTGAAACTGCGGAAGCTTGCTATAAGAAGCTGCGTCCACAGCTGGATGAGGGTTTAAATCTTGTCATTTCCGGCGATACTTGCTTGGATACGGGGCTAAATGGTGTTACCAAGGGTACTGCCGTGGGAGCCTTGCAAAAAATGTGGGGCGTAACACCCGAAGAAACCATTGTTTTTGGTGATCAGTATAATGATGTGGAAATGTTCAAACAGGCATATTTCAGCTATGCCATGGAAGGTGCAACAGAAGGCGTGAAAAAATTTGCCCGTTTTCAGGCGGGAAGCAATAATAAAGGCGGGGTAGTGAAAGCCATACGAGAGCTAACAGGGCTTTAACCCACAAGGAACGGAGAGAACCATGAAAAAAGCAGCGAGCTATGCCCTTGGGTGCAAGGTAAATCAATATGAGAGTGAAGCAATTGCCGAGCTGTTTGCCGAAAAGGGATATGAAATCGTAGGAATTGATGAAGCAGCAGATGTATATGTTATTAATACCTGCACGGTCACAAATTTTGGCGATAAAAAATCCAGACAATTAATCCGTAAGGTAAAGCGGCAAAATGAGAATGCCGTGGTGGCTGTGGTGGGTTGCTATGCCCAAACGGCGCCGAAAGAAATTATGGAAATAGAAGGCGTAAATTTGGTCATTGGTACGAAGGATCGCGGGCAGATTGTGGAGATGGTTGAGAAATACAATCCAGAGGATGGCGTGGAAAACCATGTTTCCGATATTATGAAGGAGCGGGTTTTTGAGCCCCTTTCCATTCAAAGGCTGGCGAACCGCACCCGTGCTTATTTGAAGATTCAAGATGGCTGCAGTCAGTATTGCGCATATTGCATTATCCCCTTTGCCCGTGGGCCAATTCGTAGCCGTGAGCCGAAGGATGTTTTGGATGAGGTAAAACGATTGGTGAAAAATGGATTTCAAGAGGTTGTTTTAACGGGAATTCATGTGGCAAGCTACGGAAAAGACCGCCAAGATACCAGCCTTTTGGAGATTTTGCGTCAGGTGCATGAGGTGGAGGGAATTCGTCGTATTCGCTTTAGCTCCATTGAGCCGAATGCGGTTACGGAGGAATTTGCAAAAACCATGGCGGAGCTGCCAAAGGTTTGCCAGCATTTCCACCTTTCCTTGCAAAGCGGATGCGATAAAACACTAAAGGAAATGAACCGTAAGTATGATACGGAAAAATATAGGCAGGCGGCAGTGCTTTTAAGAAAATATCTGCGCGAGGTGGCATTAACAACAGATATTATCGTTGGCTTTCCCGGGGAAACGGAGGAGGATTTCCAAGAATCCTATGATTTTGCTAAGGAAATAGGGTTTGCGAAAATTCATGTATTCCCCTATTCGCCGAAAAAAGGGACGCCTGCGGCAGAAAGAAAGGATCAGCTGCCCAATAGCGTAAAAACGGAAAGAAGCCATAAATTGATTGCCTTAAGCGATGAAATGAGTGCTGCGTTTTTGGGGCAATATATTGGGAAAACAACTGAGGTTTTGTATGAAAAGCAGGTTGTTGAGGGAATATACGAAGGACATACGTCAAACTATATAAAAGTACACGCAAAAAGCCCGAAGGATGTGTCCAATCAGATTGTTTTAACGAAAATAACCCATACCGAAGGGGAAATTGCCTTTGGCGAAGCAGTTTTTTAAACATTCTGTAAGGATAATATGGTTGCAATCCGCTTGGGTTTATATTATGATGAAGTAAGAGAATAGATGATAAGCGAATGGATCGAGTGTTGGGGAGTGAGCAGTATGAGCAATATTAATGAGACACAATATTTTGGAAGATTAGATAAAGAACCCGAAAACGAAGCAAAAAAGATCCTCATCGCTGTTAGCACGGCTTTGAAGGAAAAAGGATATAACCCTGTCAATCAGATTGTCGGCTATATTTTATCTGGCGATCCAACCTATATTACCAGCTATATGAATGCCCGTGTGATGATTCGGAAATTGGAGCGGGATGAGTTGCTGGAGGAATTGGTTAAGGATTATATGGAACGTAACGAATAAGAAAGAGGAAAAAAATTGCGTATTTTAGGACTGGATTATGGTGATAAAACCATTGGGGTTGCCCTAAGTGATCCTTTGGGATGGACAGCACAGGGCATGGAAGTGATTCGTCGGGAGAATCCTGCCGAATTTAAGAAGAGTTTAAAGCGCTTGTCGGAATTGGTGGAGGAATATAATCCGGAGGCCATTGTATTGGGCTATCCGAAAAATCTTGATAATTCCGAGGGAGAGCGTTGCATAAAAACAAAGGCTTTTGGTGAGCGGCTTGAAAAACGTTTTCCAAAGATAACATTGGTTTTGTGGGATGAACGGTTTAGTACCATTGCGGCAGAACGGTCATTGCGTGAGGCTGAATTGAGCCACGAAAAGAGAAAAAGTGTGATTGACAAGATGGCAGCTGTGTATATTCTTCAGGGCTATTTGGATAGCCGAAACAGAGGATAAAAGCCGCTGCAAACGGAGAGAAAAAGGAGAAAAGAAAATTATGGCAGATATTTTTGATGAAGTAAATGAGTGTGAATTTGAAACAGTAACAATGACAGAGGAAGATGGCACCGAGGTGGAATTTTCTATTATTGACAACGTTGCCTGTGGTGGCGAACGTTATTTATTGGTTGTAGAAACAGAATTGATGGACGATGAGGAAACCGCAGCCCTTATTTTGAAGGAAACCTCTATCAATACAGATGATGTTACCTATGAATTGGTTGAGGATGAGGCGGAGTTTGACCGTGTGGCTGAATTGTTTGCCCAAAAAGGCGAAGATTACGATGTAGAAATTAACTAAGCTCGTTCAATTTGAAAATATTATTTAAAAGCGCAGACCGTTGTGATAGAGAGAACTGGTCTGGCCTTAGCAATGCAGTTAATTGTTGCAGAATGGATAATATTTTTTATTTATAGAATAAAGTTATACTAAATGTGAGAAAATAATGAAAACAGTTCAATAAGGATTCTTTTGTTGTATCCAAAATGTTATGAATGTTTTCGATTTTGTGAATATGAAACGGAAACCCGTTTTCTATTCTTTGTTTGCATTAGAAAATGCGTCTAAGTGGGGTGCAGGTTCTGAGTGCTAACAAGAGGTTTTAGGATCATTTTTTTGAGTTGATCAAAAACGCAGTTATCATGCGTTTACGATAGATGGATGGCGGCTTGCCAATTCATCATGTGCGGAAAAAAAGAAGTAAAACAGAATACGAATCAATGGCAGAACCTTTGAAAGGAAAACACGGGACGGGAGAGGTGTTTTCAAAGATGCTGGTGGCCTGCCTTCTTATCGTATACCCAAAATAACGATAAAAACTTTTTTTATCTCTATGGGTTTTGTTTTTGCGGTTTAAACTGCACTTTTTTACGGCATAATAATGGAATAAGTAAATTTGAGAAAACAAAATGAAAAGGAGGTGTGTTTTTTGACAGGAAGAAAACCGAAACCCAAAGCAAAGTTAAAGATTGCTGCGTTGGGTGGGTTGGATGAAATCGGGAAAAACTTGACAGTGCTGGAATACGGAAATGATATTATGATCATTGACTGTGGTTTGGCATTCCCAGAGGATGATATGCTGGGCGTTGACTTAGTTATCCCTGATGTAACTTATCTGACTAAAAACATAGACAAAGTAAGAGGTATTGTATTAACCCATGGGCACGAGGATCACATAGGTGCGTTGCCGTATATTCTGAAACAGATGAATGTGCCTGTGTTTGGTACGCTTTTGACATTGGGGCTATTGGAAAACAAGCTGAGAGAGCATAAAATGCTGGAGAAAACCGTTTTGCATACGGTAGTTCCCAAAGAAAGGGTGAATCTGGGCCAATTTAACGTAGAATTTATCCACACGAATCACTCCATTGCCGATGCTGTTGCGCTGGCAATTCATACGCCCATTGGAACAGTGGTGCATACGGGAGATTTCAAGGTGGATTATACACCCCTTGATGGAGATGTGATTGACCTTCAGCGCTTTGCGGAGTTGGGAAAAGAAGGCGTTCTTCTTTTGATGAGCGACAGTACCAATGCGGAAAGAAAAGGCTATACCATGTCAGAAAAGAGCGTTGGTAAGGTGTTTGAGAAAATTTTTGAGGACACGCCCAAAAACCGTATTATGGTAGCAACGTTTTCGTCCAATATTCATAGAATACAGCAGGCGGTAAATGCTGCACATATGTATGGTCGTAAGGTTGCAATTATCGGCAGAAGTTTGGTGAATGCAGTTAAAACTGCTTCTGAATTAGAGTATTTAACGATACCCTCTGGCACATTAATTGATATTGGCGAGATTAAAAACTATCCTGATGAGAAGCTTTGTATCATTACTACTGGCAGTCAGGGTGAAGCCATGTCCGCCCTCTCCAGAATTTCAATGAACGAGCATAAGCAGGTAAGTGTTAAGCCAGAGGACAAAATCATTATCAGTGCATCGGCAATTCCCGGTAATGAAAAGAATGTAATCCGCGTGATCAATGAGCTGCTGAAAAAGGGCGCAAATGTGATTTATGGTGATATGGAGGAAATCCATGTTTCCGGCCATGCAAGGCAGGAGGAGTTAAAGCTGATGATGGCTTTGACAAAACCAAAGTTTTTCATGCCTGTTCATGGCGAGTTTATGCATCTTTCATGCCATAGAGATTTAGCCATCTCAATGGGGATTGATAAAAAGGATATTTTCGTTATGAAATTGGGCGAAGTCCTTGAGCTGTCACGAAACGAAGCAAGGGTTAACGGAACTGTACCTGCGGGACAGGTTATGGTTGACGGCCTTGGCGTAGGTGATGTGGGTAACATTGTTTTGCGAGATAGAAAGCATTTGTCCCAAGATGGTCTGATGGTGGTGGTTGTTACCATGGATCGGGAAAACGGTAACATGGTTGCAGGGCCTGATATTATTTCTAGAGGCTTTGTATATGTCCGTGTTGCTGAGGATCTTATGGAAGAAGCCAAAAAAGTGGTAACGGAAGCATTGATGAAGTGTGAAGAGAAAAATATAACAAGTTGGAATTATATTAAGGGTGTCATTAAGGATACGCTGAAGAATTTTCTTTGGCAAAAAACCAAAAGAAGCCCTATGATTTTACCAATTATCATGGAAGTATAAAAGGAAAAACCCCGAAGGTGCTGATAGAATCAGTATTTTTCGGGGTTTGTTTTTTGTTAGCGTACTGAAATCGTACCCATAAGCCTTTAGCAGTGGAAAGAAAGGCCTATTTTTATTGTTTGGAAAGAATGAAGGTTTTTTATTTTTTTTGTAACGAGAAATTTTGTATTATAAACGTTAAACATTGTGTGGACAGCTCTTTGCTTCCATAAAAAAATCCAGATAAATGAATCATAAAGGTAGTTTTTATTACTTGTTTTTTCGTTTTTTTGCCGTTTTATGTTATAATAATTCCAAGAAAGGCGGGAGAACCATGCAGTCAATCAAGGAAATTAAAGAATTTTTACAACAATGTCCTGTTGGGGAGCTGATCCAAGCCACGGAAGCCTTTATGCAAGATGAGCGCAAAGGGGTGCAAAGTGCCATTGCATCGGCGATGAAAAGAAAGGACGCTTACGAAAGAGAGCAAATGCGGCTGGAAGGCCTGCTGGAATACGAAAAAGCCTGCTATCAACAGGGGTATGAGCTGATTGCAGGAATAGACGAGGTTGGTCGTGGTCCGTTGGCAGGACCTGTGGTTACCGCGGCGGTGATATTGCCCAAAAATTGCAAAATCGTGGGCGTGGACGATTCCAAAAAACTCTCGCCGAAAAAACGGGAAGGGTTATATGAAGAAATTTTAGAAAAGGCTATTTCTTATGGAATTGGCGTGGTTTCTTGGGAAAGAATAGATGAGATAAATATTTTGCAGGCAACCTATGAAGCAATGCGTGAGGCCATTGCCCAGCTAAACCCTGTGCCAAGGTTTATTTTGGCGGATGCTGTGACGATTCCGGGAATTTTTATCCCCCAAAAGGGCATTATAAAAGGGGATGCAAAAAGCCTTTCCATTGGTGCGGCAAGCATTGTGGCTAAGGTGTATCGTGACAGGCTGATGGAAAGCTATGACGAATTATATCCTGCCTATGGCTTTGCCTCCAATAAAGGCTATGGCTCGGCGGAGCATATTGCGGCAATTCGTGTTCATGGGCTTTGTCCAATCCATCGCAGAAGCTTTGTGAAAAATTTTATGACTCCTGAAAATAACCAGACAAAGGGTGCTTTTGGGGAGGAGCTGGCGGTGAAAGAAATGGTTCGCTTGGGCTATGAAATTTTAGACAGAAATTACCGCAGGCAAGGTGGGGAAATTGATATTATCGCAAAAAAGGATACATACATCATCTTTACTGAAGTAAAATATAGGACGGGGCGAAAAAATGGGGAGCCTGGGGAAGCGGTAGACAAGCGCAAGCAGGAGCATATTATCCGCACGGCACAAGCCTATATTGCCCAAAATGCCTTGGAAGGTGATTTTCGCTTTGATGTTGCGGAGGTATTGGAGGAGAATGGAAAAACGTATTTCCGTTATACGGAAAATGCGTTTTGGTTAACATAAGGAGCATAGCATGAAAATAGAGAAAATCGGAGCAGTAGAAGTCATTGTGTTTGACAATTTAACCCAAACAAATATGGTGAAGCATTGCTTTACCACACGTCACGGCGGTGTAAGTCAGGGCTATTATTCTTCTATGAATATGGGATTAACCAGAGGTGAGGAGAAAGCGCTGGTTTTAAAAAATTACGAGATATTAGGGGAAGCAATGGGGTTTTCCAAAGAAAATTATGTAACCTCCCAACAGATGCATACCACAAATGTGCGACGCATTTTTGCGCAGGATAAAGGAAAAGGCGTATTGCGTGAGCGAGGCTATGCAGAGGTGGACGGGTTGATTACCAATGAACCTAATATCCCTTTGGTGATTTTTGGCGCGGATTGTGTTCCTGTTTTTTTACTGGATACCAAGAAAAAAGCTATTGGTATGGCACATTGCGGCTGGATGGGTACCGGCAACCGTATGGCGGAGCATACCCTACAAGAAATGATGAAGGAATTTGGGACGGAGCCCAAGGACGTGGTAGCGGCAATCGGCCCTTCCATCGGGAAATGCTGCTTTCAGGTGGATGCGCCTGTGGTGGCGTTATTTCGTGAAAATATAGCTTTTGCGGAAGACATTATTTTTGACGATCCCACGGAGGAAGGGAAAAAACGCATTGACCTTTGGGAAACAAACCGCCGGCTACTGGCGGATATGGGCGTGGAAAATATTGAGATTGCCGGACTATGCACCATGTGCGATACAGAGCGTTTTTATTCCCATAGAAAAATGCGGGAGAATAGGGGCGTTATGGCGGGCGTTATGGAGCTAAAAGGCTGAAAACAGGCTATGAGCTATTGTATTCGTGGCGAAAACTGTGGTATAATCCTAGAATGGCTTTGAAGGCTAAATTTACCTAAGGCAACACCGCACAATTCGCGGCTGGCGCCTTGTATGCCTATCTGATTGCATCTTTTCCGTCAGCCTGCACAAAAATGCTCGCAAATACCTCCAGTATTCACTGCGCTTTTTGTTTTGTCTGACGAAAAATCTGACTGCACAGCTGGACATACAGAACTATGCGGTATTATCCTAATTAATATAGAAAACACAAATTAGTTTGTGAAATAGAGAGAAGTATGGAGGAAAAAAAATGAGTAGACCAATCGTAGCAGTGGTTGGCCGTCCCAATGTAGGGAAATCTACGTTATTTAACCGCTTGGCAGGAGAGAGAATCTCCATTGTTCAAGATACGCCGGGGGTAACCCGTGACCGTATTTATGCGGATGTGGAATGGCTGAATCACAAATTCACCTTGATTGATACCGGTGGCATGGAAATTGGTACCGAGGAAATCATTCAAAAGCAGATTTTGCAGCAGGCGGAAATTGCCATTGAAACTGCCGATGTTGTTTTATTTGTCACTGATGTGAAAGCAGGGGTGACTGATGATGATCGTCAGGTGGCAAATTTGCTGCGCCGCACAAAGAAGCCTGTGGTGCTGGCGGTGAATAAAGTGGACAGCATAAGACGAGATACCTTGGATATTTATGAATTTTATGAGCTGGCGATTGGGGAGCCCATACCTGTTTCCGCAGGACAGGCTTTAGGCCTTGGCGATATGCTTGACCAAGTGGTAGAGCATTTCCCTGACGGTTTGGAAACAGCGGAGGACGATGATGCAATTCGTGTTGCAATTATCGGAAAGCCCAACGTGGGCAAGTCCTCCTTGATTAACAAAATTCTTGGTGAGGATCGTTTGATTGTCAGTGATATTCCCGGAACAACAAGGGATGCCATTGATACGCCGATTACCGTAGATGGAAAGAAATATATTTTTATTGATACGGCAGGGATGCGCCGTAAAAGTAAGATTAAAGAAGAAATTGAGCGCTTTAGCATTATTCGTGCGGTGGCGGCGGTGGAGCGGTGTGATGTGGCAATTTTGGTTATTGATGCCAATGAGGGCATTACCGATCAGGATACAAAAATTGCTGGCATTGCCCACGAAAGAGGAAAGGCTGCTATTGTTGCCGTAAATAAATGGGATTCCATTGAAAAAGATGATAAAACTATGAACGCCTATTTGAAGGAAATCGGAAATGAAATGGCATACATGGCTTATGCGCCAAGGGTGTTTATTTCTGCCCTTTCGGGACAGCGTATTAACCGTATGCTGGAGTTAATTCAGACGGTTCATGAAAATCATGCCCTTCGTATTAGCACAGGTGTGTTGAACGAGGTGCTGATTGAGGCCATGGCAATGCAGCAGCCACCAGCGGATAAAGGTCGTCAGCTGAAGCTGTATTACATGACCCAGGTTTCGGTAAAGCCACCCACCTTTGTTATTTTTGTGAATGAAAAGGAACTATTTCATTTCTCCTACCGTAGATACATTGAAAATCAGTTGAGAGATGCTTTTGGTTTTGTAGGCACACCCATTCATTTTATTGCAAGGGAAAAAGGGGAAAAGGATTGATATGTTTAGACTCATTAGTTTGCTAATCGGGTATTTTATTGGCTGCATTTCTATGGGGTTTATCGTGAGCAAGGTGACAAAAACAGATTTGCGCAAAAAAGGCAGCGGAAATTTAGGGACAACCAATGCCCTTCGTGTTTTGGGTTTTCGGGCAGGGCTGACAACGTTTCTTGGGGATATTTTAAAGGGTGTTTTGGCATTCTTTCTTTGCAGAGCAATCTTTCCAGATGATAGCTTGCTTGCCGCAGTTTATGCGGGAGCCGGTACGATTTTAGGCCATGACTTTCCCTTTTATCTGAAATTTAAAGGCGGTAAGGGGATTGCCGCAACCATTGGCCTTGTGCTTTCCCTGGCATTTGTATTTTCCCCGCTTTTTGCAATCATTACCATAGGAGTTGGCATTTTGGGCGTTGCGTTTTCTCATTTTATTTCTGCTGGTTCAATTGCTTTTTACATTTCTATTCCAATCAGTGCGTTCTTTTTAGGGATGCCCTTAGAAGGAGTTTTGCTTTTTACGGCCTTGGCTATTTTGGCAATATGGCTTCACAGGGCAAATATAAAACGATTGAAGTCCGGCACGGAAAATAAATTTACACTGCATAAAAGTGTGCAGTAGGAGTATATTGGAGGAGGACGGCGATGAAAAAGGTTGCGGTAATTGGTTCGGGCAGCTGGGGCACAGCTTTGGCGGTTATGCTCCAAAAGCATGGACACGATGTGATTATTTGGTCCAGACGGCAGGATGCGGTAGACGAAATGCAAAAGGAACGGGAGAATAAAAGATATTTGCCCGGCGTTGCGTTACCCGAGGGATTGGTTTTTACAACGGACCGTGGGGCGGCGGTAAAGGATGCAGAAATTGTTATCCTCTCTGTACCCTCCAAGGCGGTACGCCAAACGGTAATGGATTTTGCGCCCTTATTTACCAAGGAGCAGGTTTTGGTGAACGTTGCCAAAGGCTTGGAGGAGGGCAGCTTAAAGCGGCTTTCACAGGTAATTGGGGAGTGCGCGCCCCAATGCGTGGTTTGCATTTTATCAGGCCCCAGCCATGCCGAGGAGGTTGCAAGAGAGATCCCCACTACTTGTTTAATTGCTTCTGAAAATGAAGAAACGGCAAAAATGGTGCAGTTGGAATTCATGAACCCAAGATTTCGCCTGTATACCAATACAGATGTGATTGGGGTGGAAATGGGAGCGGCACTTAAAAATGTAATGGCGCTTGCCGCCGGCGCTTCCGATGGGCTAGGCTTTGGAGACAACACAAAGGCGGCGCTTATGACCCGTGGCATTGCGGAAATGAAGCGCCTTGGCATAGAAATGGGCGGAAAGTCAGAAACCTTTGCAGGACTTTCGGGCATTGGGGATTTGATTGTAACCTGCACAAGTATGCATTCCAGAAACCGTAGAGCAGGTATTTTATTAGGGCAAGGAAAAAGCCTTGAGGAAGCCTTGGCGGAAATTAAAATGGTTGTGGAGGGTGTGAATACAGCACAGGCTGCTTACACGCTGGCAAAAGAACATAATGTGGAAATGCCCATTACCAATGCTGTTTATGATGTGTTGTTTCAAGGGAAAAATGCTGAAAATGCCGTGCTTGAGCTGATGGGCAGAGGTGGTAAGGCTGAATAAGGATGCTCCGACTGTGAAAGGAGCATCAGGATAAAGGAAAGTGGCAATGCATTTTTTGTCACTTTCCTTTTCTATCCTTCTTTATTATCCGAGAGGAAAGAAATATTCATTTTAGCAGCACAGTTTTGCATGAAAACAATTAAATTTGATGGAGCTTCATCCATGGCTTATCAGATAGAGGATGGGATACATAACATTCATAACCCTTTCTAATAATAAATTTTTCGGTGGCATCCTTAATTATTTGTGCGTTATCGGCATTTAACTCAGTGCCTAATTGGGCGGTGGCTTCTTTGGGAAAACCAATATGTCCTTCCCCTGTAATGACTTGGGCAAGTTTTTTATCATCCATCATATCTCGATCCCATAGGGAAATATTTGGGCGCTCCAAATAGTTGGACTTGACACAATCGGGGAGAATAGAAAGCATACAGGAGGTTTCAATCCAGCCGGCATGAAAATCATTTGGAAACTCCTCCAGTTTTCGGGACAATTCCACGGAATGCGGAACCTCAATTCCTTTTTCTGCGGCATGAAAGATGGAACCCATGGGTGCCAATGCAATCACGCCGTTTTCATCATTGATTTTTTCCACCGCCTGCTCAATGGCCATTGTGTGCAAAGGGTCAGCGTGGCCTGAAATGATAATGATATTCTTTACGCCCCATTTGGCAATGGCACTTACGGTTTCATATACCACATTGAAAATCAACTCTCTGCTTACATGAATGTTTCCGGGAAAATTCCCCATATTTGCAAAGCCTAAGGGGATGGTGGGAAGGGTTCCCCAAGTGTGCTGAGGATGCTCACGCTCTAATTGCGCAATGGCGCCCTTAATCCAATACTCCGTTTCAAAAAAATCCACACCAATGGGCAAGTGCTTCCCATGTTCTTCGATGGGGGCAATCCCCAAAAACACTGTGAATTTGTCGGCATTTATTTTGGAAATGTCTTCCCAGCTTTGTGTCAGTAAATTTTTTGTCATAATAAACCTCCGAATTTTTTTGAGCTATCTTCACAAGCTGAATGAAAGGTGTTATGATGGGAAAATGATGTAAAGATAAACTACTATACAAATAGAGTAGTACAATAATATAGTGTTGTCAAGGAGGTTTTTTGATGCTGTCAAAAATTATGACCATTCTTTTGGGAATCATAGAGCAACAGCCGGTAAATGGGTATGAATTAAATAAATGGTTGTCCACGATGCATGTGCGAGATTGGTACCCCATCGCAAGCTCAACGGTTTATGCTACTTTAAAAACAGCCGAAAAAAAAGGATATATTGTAGGGAGCACAGAAAAATCCGGGAATATGCCTGATAAAACAGTGTATTCCATTACGGAAAGCGGGAAAATTGAATTTTTAGAAACGATTAAAAGCTTTATCGTTGACTTTCAATATGATATTACACCGTTTACCATTGGAATGTTTTTTGTCCAAGCAGTCCAAAAGGAAGATATACTTTCCCTCCTCGACAAAAGAATTGCCCTTTTGAAAAAATATAATGAAGAGGTTGCATTGCAAATTGACAAAATGACAAACAATCAGGTGCAGCAGCTGTTCATTTTAAATACAAAGCAAAACCTCTATATCATTCAGGCGCAATTGAAAGGAACAGCTGATATCTTGGCTGAAATGAAGAAGCTGTAAGCGAATTTTCCGTTTGGAAGCGTCAAAAAGTCCTGCAAAAGTGTTGCTTTTCCTGCGTTTATTCCTTGTAAATTAGAAGAATTCAGCCACCATCTGCGCTTCATTCGTTAAGTCAGTGTTTCCCTAAAAATATAATTTTTTATTCTATAGAATGCTTAGGTATATTTTCGTTTCTTTTACAAATAATACAAGCACAAGAGAAATCAAAAGAAACAACCTTATTTGTAAATGGAGGAATTTAATATGAAAGCGACGGGAATCGTAAGAAGAATAGATGACTTAGGTAGAGTGGTTATCCCCAAGGAGATCCGCCGTACATTGCGGATTAGAGAAGGAGATCCTTTGGAGATTTTCACAGATAGAGAGGGCGAAATTATTTTAAAGAAATATTCACCCATTGGCGAGTTGGGCACTTTTGCAAAGGAATATGCGGAAAGCTTAGCGCAAACTGTCGGACATGTAACCTGTATTGTTGATAAGGATCAGATTATTGCTGTTTCCGGTGGTGCCAAAAGAGAATTGTACGAGAAGCACATTAGTCAGGAGATGGAACAGTGCATTAATCGCAGAACCACGCTGATTGCCAACAAAACCGACAGCAATTTCGTGCCATTATTGGATGATGACAGCATGGAAGGATATAATTATCAGTTAATCACCCCCATTATTGCAGAGGGCGATGCCATGGGTGCAGTTGTATTCCTTTCAAAGGACAAAAAGATGGGTGAGGTAGAGGGCAAGCTGGCACAAACTGCAGCAGGATTTTTGGGTAAACAGATGGAGCAATAACAGCCCATGCTTTTGTTCATTTTAAAGTCTTGAAAAGAGTCCTCTGAGGGTATCATTGGAATTTCTAAATGGAATTTGTTAATAAAAAATTGATTTTTCTAAGAATAAAAATGGCATTCGTGAAGTTGAAGCGGATGCCGTTTTTTATGATAACAAGGCTGCAATTGCTGGCGGAGCAATTTTTTCAGCGAGAGGATGGGGGCTTATGTTGTCACTTCCTATAATATTGTAAGTCTGTGGGAAATATGGTACTCTAAAAATAAGCTTATGAAAAGGGGATATGGAGGGATTTCTGTGGGAAAAAGTGCAGGAGCGCAGGCAAGTAAGAATTTCTTTAGATTGCTGTTTCAGAAGGGAGTTTGCATATGGATTTGGTAATTGGCGGAGTATATGAGCATTATAAAGGCAAAAAATATTGCGTGGTGGGTGTGGCAAAGCATTCGGAAACGCTGGAGGAAATGGTTGTTTATCGTAAGCTTTATGACGATTACGGTCTTTGGGTGCGGCCAAAGGAAATGTTTCTGGAGAGTGTTATGTCTAAGGGGAATTTGATTCCTCGTTTTCGTCTAGTGCAAGAGTAATGCAAGAACCAGATAAACTTCCTAAAAAAGGCACGTTCCATTTTAAGAACGCGCCAAAAGCAATTAAAATAAATAGCTCAAATATGGAAGGATTCCAAAAATAATAAACAGACCAAACACACAAAAAATAGGCAGAGAAAGAAAATGCTCGGTTCCCCTTTTTGATGTATAGGGCGAGGATATAGGGTTTAATTTTAAAAATGCATAGAGAATCAACCCTAACAGTGGCAAGGATAAAAAGGCGGATACGCCTGTATAAAGCAGCAGAATTGCATTTCCGGGAGATTCCATTGTGGCTACATCCTCTGCCACAGGAAGGAACATGGTGATAACATTTGTTGTGTTAATAATAAAATGGGGGATGATTGATGCCCAGATGGAGCCTGTTCTCTCCACCAAAAAGCAAAAAAACAACCCGGCAAAAAAAGCATAGGGAAACTGTTGGGGATTCATATGCAAAAGCCCAAACAAGAGGGCAGTGCAAAAAATTGCCTTCCATGTGCCTAAGCGGCGATAACCCGATAGAAACACGCCACGCAAGGAAAGCTCTTCTAAAAATGCAGGCAAAATTGCCATGGTAAGGAATGTGCTCACAAAGCTTGCACCCTCCAATGTTTCAGCGTATTCTAAGGCTACGTTTGGAAAAAACATAGAGGTAAAAAAGGAAAGAAAACGCATGAGTGGCTGTATGGCAAAGCCAAAGGCAATAATCAATAATATGTTTTTCCATCCCAAGGGGTAAAGACGAAAAACCTCCTTTGGATTTTTTTTTGTCCAAATAAAATATCCAATAATGGGAACTGTAAAATAGATTACCTGCACAATGCTGGAAAACCAAGCATAAGGTATTTCTTGCATTATGGGGATAAGATATAGAAGCTGGCCGCTTAAAATAAAAAACACAAAAAAGATTAAAGCAAAAAGGTTTGTTTGTTTGGTTTGATTCATTTTTTTCCTCCAAAAAATCGAAAGAACAGTGATTGTATGAAACTAAAACTGTTCTTTTTGTTATAGTTTAGCTTATGCTTCGGGTGGGGATTCATGCTCCTCATTTTTTAGGACAAGGGGATCATCTTGACTATATTTTGCTTTATATTTGCCATTGATATATTCCATAAGGAACATTTTGAAGGTGGCCAGAATTGGTACGCCAATAAACATACCCAAAGGTCCCATAAGAGCACCGCCCAATACCACCGCCAAGATAATCCAAATTGGACTGATATCCAGAGAGTTACCTAAAATTTTGGGGCCTAGGAAGTTTCCATCAAACTGTTGCAAAGCAAGAATGAATAGAATCACCCATAAAGCCGTTACGGGATTTACTAAAAAAGTAATCATGGCAGCTGGAATTGCACCAATAAACGGCCCGAAGTAAGGAATCATATTCGTTACACCAATAATCAAGCTTAAGATTAAAGGAAAAGGTGCATTTAGCACGGAAAACCCGATAAAGGCAATGAAACCGATAATGAGAGAGTCAACTGCTTTGCCAACAATAAAATTCTGAAAAATGACATTGATTCGTTGGGCATTATAGAATATTTGCTCTGCCTTCTTTCGGCTTGAAACAGCGTAAATGATTTTATGCGCCTGCCTCCTAAAGTTTTCCTTATCGTAGAGCATATAAAAGGAAATAAAGATTGCCATGATAACATCCAATGTAAGCTTACCTACGGAATAAAGGTTTGTGGCAATTTCGGTGATAAGCTCAGGCACATTCTGGAATGCGCCCATAATCGGCGCGAGCACTTTGTTGATGATATTGTTTACATCGTCAGCATTGATAAAATTAACACGATTAAAAAAATTTGTGATAGAGGTATTTAACTGTTCAGAATAAGTGGACAGCTGGGACACAAAGGAAAGGATGGAGTCCTTCAGCTCGGGAACAAGATAAATGCTAATCCATAATATACTGCCAATGATAATGACATAATTGATTAAAATACAACCGGTGCGTAAAAGCTTTTTATGCTTTTGTGTTTTCGGAAAATATTTCATAAGGATAGTTTCAAAAAACTTCATAAAAGGGTTCATGACATATGCCATAATAAACCCAATAAAGAATGGGGAGCCTAAATGCAAAATTGTAGTTACTGTGGTGCTGAAAACATTGCCTAAATTGGGAAGATGGCCAATGATTTTTTCAAACAAAATGACTGCCGCAGCAACAGCAAAAATATACAGACTAATCTTAAGGTAGGATTTGTCTAGTTTTTTAAAGTCAAGCTTTTTCATGGGTACTCCTCATAATCGTATTTTGGAAGCAATTACTATCTCTTTTCATAATACTATGAAAAATGCAATTTTTCCATATTAATTGCGTTAAATTTCAAGGATATATGAATTATCTGGGGATATTAATATTTTGTAGGAAACAAAACTCCATCATTTGAAAAATAAAAGGAGAACAAAACTTAAATTTCAATGCTTCTATTATAGAATACATGTCCTTTTTTAAGAAAAACCAAACAAATTCCTTATATTTCTTTACGTTTTTCCTCTTTGATTGACGGGGAAAGCCAAAAGACTTTATAATAATACTTATAGAAAAGGGAGGCGCGTTGACATGGATGAGGAAATGATTCGTCAGTTTGGAGCTGAGTTTCAAAAAATAGAAACGGAAATAGGATCGGTTATGATTGGACAGAAGGATTTAATCAGAGGTGTTTTGACGGCGATGATTGCCGGAGGAAACGTTTTATTAGAGGGGTTGCCCGGGCTTGGAAAGACCCAATTGGTCAAAACCATAGGGAAGGTTTTAGACTTAGACTTTTCCCGCATTCAGTTTACGCCTGACCTAATGCCTGCTGATGTCACAGGAACCTCGGTTATGACAAAAAACCAGCAGGGCGAAATGGGCATGGAATTTCGCAAGGGGCCTGTTTTTTCAAATATTGTTTTGGCGGATGAAATTAACAGAGCAACCCCAAAAACACAAAGTGCCTTGCTAGAGGCGATGCAGGAGCATACTGTGACCAGCGGCAACGAAACGTACAAGCTGGCAGAACCGTTTTTTGTATTGGCTACCCAAAACCCCTTGGAGTCAGAGGGAACCTATCCTTTGCCTGAGGCACAGATGGACCGTTTTTTATTCAAGCTGGATGTATCCTTTCCAAGTAAGGCAGAGCTTTTGGAAATTGTGAATTCCACAACAACGGGCAGCCAAAAGGAAGCAAAAAAGGTTTGCTCCCAAGAAAAGCTTCTGCAGATGAGACAGGTGGCAAGGGAAGTGCCTGTTGCAACGCCTGTGGCTGAATATATAATGGATATTGTGTTAAAAAGCCATCCTGAATATGACCAGGCACCGGAAATGGTGAAAAAATATGTGCGCTATGGGGCGAGCCCAAGAGGAGCCCAGGCGATGATGATGACTGCAAAGGTTTATGCACTGATGGCAGGGCGGTATAATGTGGCATATGAAGATGTGAAGGCGGTTGCCAAGGGCGCCTTGCGCCATCGAATTTTCATGAATTTTGAAGGCATGGCGGATGGGATTACCGTTGATCAAATGATAGAGGCGTTGTTGGTATGAAAACCTTACAGGAAATATTTACAAAAGAATATTTAATGCAGTTGGAGAGGCTTTCTTTTTCTTTGCATCAAAGGCTGAGTGTTGACGGCTACAGCGGTGCAAGGAAATCCCACGCAAAGGGCAGCTCCTTAGAATTTTCCGATTTTCGGGAATATATTATGGGGGACGACCTGAGAAGGGTGGATTGGAATAGCTTTGGGCGCTTCGGTAAGCTTTATGTAAAGCTTTTCATGGAGGAAAAGCAGGCGGAGATTAATATTTTTTTGGATTGCAGCCAATCCATGGAAAAAGAGGGAAAGCTTTTGCAGGCAAAGGCTTTTGCAGCCTCCTTGGCTTATATTGGCCTTTGCAGCGGTGACCGTGTCAATCTATTTCTTTGGAATGATTCCATCGTTTTAGAAAAACGAGGAAATACACAGAAAAATAATTTTTTTGAGCTGCTAGGGCTATTGGAAAAGGCGGAGTGCAGTGGCGGCTCCCAGCTTTTGCGTGCTAGCTTATACAGCGGTAAATTGGGACGAGGC
The DNA here is from genome assembly GCA_028710085.1 of Anaerotignum sp. Taxonomy (GTDB): domain Bacteria; phylum Bacillota; class Clostridia; order Lachnospirales; family Anaerotignaceae; genus Chakrabartyella. The sequence continues at coordinate 7,005 of JAQUSU010000011.1, read as the reverse complement.
ATCGCAGTCGTTATTTCGGATTTTTTTACAGAGGCGCCATTAGAAGAAGCAGTGCGTGTTTTGCAGGAAAAGAAGCAGCAGGTTTGCCTGGTACAGGTATTATCCACTGAGGAGGAGCAGCCCAAAGAAGGACAGGCAGTGCGGCTGAAGGACTCTGAAACGGGGGAAACCTGTGACCTGGAATTGACCTCATCGGTTCTATTGGCCTATCATAAGGCATTAAAGGAGCATAGAGGTGCATTGGGTGAGCTTTGCTTTCGTTCGGGTGCGATTTTTTATTGTATGAACGAGAGTACCTCCCTTTTTACTGCCGTTCGTGAAGTTTTACGCTAAGGGCTGGTACAGTTTAGGGAAAATGGTTATACTTTAAGGGTGTCGACAAAATCGACACCCTTAAATTGTAGAAAAACCTTGGGCGCCGCCCAAACCTGCTTGCTTTTTGAAAAAAGCAAGACCAAAAACTTTTATTTAAACCGCATATTTATGCGGTTTCTAAAGGGTCAAGGGTGAAACCCTTGTGGGTGTTTGAGGGCAAAGCCCTTAAGGTTTTGACTTTTTCGACACACTGAGGTGCCGACAAAGTCGACACCCTTGTTTTTCCATGAGATGAAAATTTTTTGATTACAGGCTGAACTCATTTTGATTTTTCCGATTTCTTGAAAAGGCACTTTCATATTGAGAAAGACGAAAGTTTATGGTATAATATATCATTGCAGATAATAACTAAAACCATCTGTTAGGAGGCGGTTTTTGAATGGAAGGTAAGGATTTCGATATTGCGAAGAATATAAAAATGACTGAAAATCTGCAATGCCAGATGCTATCAGCAGTTTCTCAGTTTTTCACGGCAATGCAAGAAAATGCAGCGAAAGCAGAAAAAGCAGAGATATTGGCTGAGTTGGAGATTGTAATGTATCTTTTAGCGGCAAGAATGGGAATTTCTAAAGAAACCCTTGATCAAAAAGCTGTGGCAAAATTGAAGCTTGGGCTTTTGCAAGAAGAAAGACCTGAATGGAAAACTTCTCTTTTGGAATTGCACCGGGAGCTGGGGCTTAAGATGTGAGAGAACTGTTTGGTTTGGAGGCATATAAATGTTTATATTAAAAAAGCGTGACAAAGTAATCCTGTCTAGTATATCCATGGGGATTATAGTTCTTGTTTGTGCCTTGGTAGATATTTACCTTGGAATTGGCGCATTGATCGGCGGAGCAGCTGTTTTTTTTGGCTGGCCGGCGTTAAAGGAGTTGCACGCTCCCTTTGAAGCGGACAAGGAAGAACCCCCATCTTTTTTGGATACCACAGTGTTGCAGGGGAATTTTCAAATTCCTCATAATTTACCGATTCCCTATGCGGTTTTGGATATTCGTGGACACATACTGATGTACAATCATAAATTTGCTGAGGTTTATACCAACATTGAGGAAGCAAAGCTGTCTGTGGAAAAATTACTACGACATAGTGGCGAAGGCGAAAAAACATTGCTTCAAGTTGGCGAGAAATTTTTCGAAGGTACACTGGATCATTGTGACGTGGTTGAGGAAAACGGCGCCGTTGGTACTGTTTTAACTATGACTCTGGTGGATGTGACTGAAAAACAGCAGATGACAAAGCTTTTGGAGGATCAACAGACGATTGTAGGCATGATTTTTTTGGATAATTACGAAGAAGTGGTGGACAATCTGGACGAAACCCGTTGGCCGATTTTATCAGCCCTAATTGATAGAAAATTAAATCAGCTGGCGCAGGATGTGGATGGTGTTATCAGAAAGCTTGAGAAGGATCGCTATTTCTTTTTGCTAAAAAAAGGCATGCTAGTACAATTAAAGGAAAAGAAATTTGAGTTTTTAAATGATATTCGAGAAATTAGTGTTGGCGACCATATTCCTGTTACCATCAGCATGGGGATTGGGTGTGGCGAAAACTCCCTGGAGGCGGCGATGCAAAATGCGAAGGCTGCCGTTGACTTGGCTTTAGGCAGAGGCGGAGATCAGGTGGTAATGAAGGAAGGCGAAAAGTACCTCTTTTTCGGTGGAAAAGCTGGCGAAATGGGACGCAATGCCAGAATTCGTGCCAGAATTAAGGCGGATGCCCTTTGGGATCTCATGGGTGAATCTTCTGGAATTCTGGTTATGGGACATAAAAATGGAGATTTGGATAGTATGGGTGCTTGCATGGGCATTTGTGCCATTGCAAGGGCTATGGATAAAAAAAGCAATATTGTCATGAATGAAGTTGGGGTGGGTATCCGCAGGCTTTGGGATAAAATGGAGAAAAGCGGCAATTTTGCAAACCTAACGGTAAAAACCGGTGAAGCCTTAAAAATGATGGATGATAAAACCTTAGTCATTGTGGTAGATACCAACAGAAAAAGTATGGTGGAAAGTTTACCGGTATTGGAAGCGGCAAAAAGAATTGTCCTCTTTGACCATCATAGAAAAAGTGCGGATGCAATTGAGCAGGCGGTTTTGGTCTATCATGAGGCATATGCCTCCTCCACTTCGGAGCTGATTACGGAGATGATTCAGCATATTGGCAAGAAGGTAAGGCTGACAAACATTGAAGCGGATGCTCTTTTGGCCGGCATAACGGTGGATACTAAAAATTTCTGTGTGAAAACAGGGGCGATTACCTTTGAGACGGCAGGATTTTTACGTCGTAACGGTGCGGATAGCATTCGTGTAAGACTGCTTTTCCAAAATGATATGGATGCATATAAAGCAAAGGCTACTGCGGTGAGAGATGCGGAGCTGTTTATGGATAATATCGCAATTTCCGTTTGCCCTGCCAATGTTGAAAATTCAACGCTGACAGCGGCCCAGGCGGCGGATGATTTAATGAATGTGACAGGAATTAAGGCCTCTTTTGTGTGCTGCAAGGTAGGAAATACTGTTTATATCAGTGCCCGCAGCTTTGGGGATATTAATGTTCAAAGAATTATGGAAAGATTAGGCGGCGGCGGCCATCTTACGGTTTCGGGTGGTCAGCTTCAAGATTGCACCTTAGAGGAAGCGAAAGAGAAGATACGCTACGCCATTCAAGAATATTTGGAGGAGGAAGCATAATATGAAAGTGATTTTATTGCAAGATGTAAAAAGTGTTGGGAAAAAGGGCGATTTAATTAACGCCAGCGAGGGCTATGCGAAGAATTTTTTACTGCCCAAAAAATTGGCTGTGGAAGCAACAAAGGCAAATTTAAATGATTATGAGCTAAAACAAAAATCCGAAGAAAAACGCAAACAAGATGAGCTGCAAAGTGCACAGCAAATTGCGGATGCTTTCAAGGAACGAGTGGTTACCATTAAGGTGAAAACAGGCGGAAACGGAAAATTATTCGGTTCTGTTACCAATAAGGAAGTAGCGGATGCAATTGTGGAGCAAACAAAGCTGGATATTGACAAAAAGAAGGTTTCCATCGGTGATCCCATTAAAATGCTGGGGGAAAGAACGGCTACAATCAAGCTGCATCCTAAGGTAACAGCAGAGGTTTTAGTTAAAATTGTGGAAGCTTAATCACAGCGGAGGCGGAATACATGGAACCAAAAGAAAAGCAAAATGAAAATATCCGTGGCGTGCCGCCCTATGATGAAACAGCAGAACAAGCTGTATTAGGCTCTATGTTTTTGGACAGGGAGGCAGCGTCTCTTGCCCTAGAGGTTCTCTCGGGGGAGGATTTTTACCGTCCTGACCATAGAATGGTTTTTGAGGCCGCACAAGAGCTGTATCGCTCCGCGGCGCCCATTGATGTAGTTACAGTGAAAAACAAGTTGGAGGAAAAGGGCGTTTTTGAACAGGTGGGCGGCGTGCCATTTTTGGCTACCCTTTCCACTGCGGTGGGCAGCTCCGTCAATGTGCGCCATTATGCGGCCATTGTGGAAGAGAAATCTGTTTTACGCAGATTAATCAGCACAGCGGGGAATATCTCCCAAATGAGTTATGATGGAAAAGAACCCATTAATAGCATCATGGAGCACGCAGAAAAAAGCATTTTTGAAATTATGCAGAAGCGCCATACAGAGGAGTTTCATCATATTCGTGATATTGCGGTTGATTCCATTGAAAAAATTGAGGATATTTATCGCTCCAAGGGGAAGCTGACCGGTGTGCCTACAGGCTTTGTTGATTTTGATGCGAAAACGGCTGGGCTGCAAAAATCGGATTTGATTCTTTTGGCTGCCCGTCCGTCTATGGGAAAGACTGCCTTTGCCTTAAATATCATACAAAATGTGGCGATTAGAAGTAATATTCCTGTGGCTGTGTTTTCGTTGGAAATGAGCCGAGAGCAGTTGGTAAACCGTATGCTCTGTTCGGAAGCAATGCTAGATGCCCAAAAGCTAAGAACGGGGGAACTGAATGATAAGGATTGGGAAGACCTAATTCGGGCAATGGGCCCGCTTTCTCAAGCACCGATTTATATTGATGATACCCCGGGCATTTCTCCTATGGATGTGCGTTCCAAATGCCGTCGGTTAAAGGCAGAAAAGGGGCTGGGGCTGATTGTTATCGATTACTTACAGCTGATGAGCGGAAATGGCAGAACCGATTCCAGACAGCAGGAAATTTCGGAGATTTCCCGTAATTTAAAAGCCATTGCCCGTGAGATGGAAGCCCCCTTGGTTGCTTTATCCCAGCTTAGCCGTGCTTGCGAGCAAAGAAGTGATCATAGACCCATGCTTTCCGACTTGCGTGAATCCGGTGCTATAGAGCAGGATGCTGACGTTGTGTCGTTTCTTTATCGGGATGAATATTATTTTCCTGATACTGAAAAAAAGAATCAAGGGGAATTAATCATTGCGAAACAAAGAAATGGCCCTACGGGGATTGTGGATTTAACTTGGCTGGGGCAGTATACAAAATTTGGAAACTTTTTGAAAAAATATTAAGGGATACCCTTTGCCACTGGCGGAATTTGTTTTGTACAAGGGGAACATTTTTTTGTGGGAAAAGAAAAAAGTTTTCAAAGATTTTACACAAAGGGTGTTGACGTTAAAATTATTCGAGAATATACTAATACTATCTATAAAAAAAATTATTCGAAAGCAGAGGTGATTCAAATGGATGGCAAAAGTGATAGTATACCTTTAGAGCCTGAGAGTTATCGAACGTATCAGTTGAACATTGTCGTGTGTTTGGGTTTGCTTCATTTTCTAAGTTAGACCCTTCGGTTTTTATGCCCTTTTTCGGATAACACACGGCGAATTTGCAGAAAATAAGTCGTGTTTTTTTATTGGAACGGGGTGAAGGCAATGGAGGAAATGCAGGAAATATTTGATTTTTTAAATAAACTGATAGAATCGGGGGAGTATTCTCGATTGAAAGAAGAATTGAACTCGGAGCAGCCTGCAAATGTGGCAGAATATTTTGAAGAATTGACTGCGGAAAAGCAGCTTTTCGTTTTTCGTTTGCTTACAAAAGATATGGCGGCAGATGTTTTTTCTTATATGGATAGCGACACCCAAGAGCATATTGCCCATTCAATTACGGATCGTGAGGTTCGTAATATTGTGGATGAGATGTTTTTGGATGATACCGTGGATTTTTTGGAGGAGGCTCCTGCAAATCTAGTAAAGAAGGTTTTACGCAATACAGATGCAGAAACAAGGAAACTGATTAATCGTTTTTTAAATTATCCGGAAAATTCAGCGGGCAGCCTAATGACCATTGAGTTTGTAAAATTGCGTAGCAGCACCACGGTTGGCGATGCAATGATGGAGATTAAGCGAACGGGAACGGATAAAGAAACGATTTATACATGCTATGTGATAGATGATAAAAGAAATCTGATTGGCGTTGTGCCATTGCGAACGCTGATTTGTGCATCGGATGATGAAACCATTGAAGAGCTGATGCAAGAAGACGTTGTTTCTGTTTTAACAACTGACGACCAGGAAGAAGTAGCCAACAGCTTTAAAAAATATAACTGGATGGCTTTGCCTGTTACAGACACAGAAGGGCGTTTGGTTGGCATTATTACCGTTGATGACATTGTGGACGTAATTGACCGAGAAACAACGGAAGATATGGAAAAAATGGCCGCGTTGCTACCATCTGATGAGGAATATTTAAAAACTTCTGTTATGGTACTTGCGAAAAACAGAATTCCATGGCTATCAGTGTTAATGATTTCGGGGACGCTTAGTAGTTTCGTCATTGTTCGGTATAATAATCTTTTAGAGATCGCAGTGGTGCTATCAGGTTTTATTCCAATTATCACAGGCACAGGCGGAAACGCCGGTTCTCAGGCATCTACAATGATTATTCGTGGTATGGCTTTGGGGGAAATTGATATAAGAGATGCGATTAAGGTCGTTTGGAAGGAAATTCGTGTAGGAGTCCTTTGTGGTATTGCATTAGGCCTGTTAAATATGTTGAAGATGACTTTAATCAATAGAGACACTGGATTTTGGATTGATCTTTGCGTATCCCTTAGTATGGCAGCGGTTGTTGTTTTAGCAAAGACCATTGGTTGTGTTCTTCCAATTTTGGCGAAGGCTTTGAAGCTTGACCCTGCAATGATGGCGGGGCCACTGATTTCAACCGTTGTTGATGCTGTTGCCCTAGTAATTTATTTTAGTATTGCAACATTATTTATTTTATAAGGGTCACTATATGAAATTATTTTAAAAAGCGATAACAGTGTAAAAGTCGTTATCGTTTTTTGTATGGAAAAACTGCGTAATAGAAGTGGGATAAACAAGAAAAAGCGATAATCATTTATGATTATCGCTTTTAAACTCTTTTTAGTTTGTTATGATAAAACGAATGTTATTTATCTTAGTTATTAAGCGATTGACATACCCAAGAGCAACCCGGCTACGATGATGCACAAGATAGCAACAGGAGCCGCAAATTTTACAAGGAATGCCCAAGCGGGAGCAAGAGCAAATTTGTATTTTCCATCAGAGGTTGCTTCCTTAATTGCATTATCGGTACCCCAAATCCAACCAACAAAAACGGTTGTAAAGAATGCACCGAAAGGCAACAGCAGACGGTCAGTCAGGTATTCCA
>JAQUSU010000088.1 GCA_028710085.1 Anaerotignum sp. | reverse complement strand
GTTTTCTTTCAACAAAAGGGCTACATTCCATAATTCCTTCAATAAAAAGAGAGACTGCAAGCCTGGTTTTATCCCTTCTTGCAGTCTCCTTTGACTCCAATTTATTCTGTTGCATTGCCCTCATCTGAAGTTTGTCCGTTTTCTTTGGCACCTTCTTCAATCTCAACAACAGGCAATCCATTTTCATAGGAAAAAACCGCAGTTGTATTATTCGCTAAATGAACGCCTTGCCAAATTCCCTCTGTTCCATCCAAAAATTTCATTTCAATCTGCCAGCCGTCCTCCGCCTTTGGCAATTCACCGCTAAAAGACACGGGCATTTCAAAATTTTGCTTCCAGGCCTCTTCCTGAAGCAAATTATCCGACCATTCAGATTCCTCTGCCGGGCGTACTCTTAATATTCCAACATCTTCTCCTGTTTGGTTCACAAAGTCAATGGTAACATTTCCCCCATTCATAGCAGGCTGCTGTTCGCCCTCACTGCAAGCACTTAATCCTAATATGATACCAAACAATACTGTCCCAAGCCACAATTTCTTTTTCATCTCTTCTTCTCCCTGCGTAATACTAATTAGCTTTGTGACTCATAATTTACGATTTCCACTTTTTCTATTACAATATCCTTTAAAGGCTTACTGCTTCCAGCCTCCACCTCGGTTGCGGCAATTTTATCCACCACATCCATCCCCTCAAATACCTGCCCAAATATAGTATAAGGCTTACCGAAAATATATTCAAGCTCAATACTGCCGCCATGCTCCGTATAATAATCAAACACAGAATCGGGGAATAGTTGGTCTAAGGTATAAAAATCTTCTCCCAAGGTAATGCCCAATTCCTTGTTTTCCTCTTTGGCTTGGCGAATTGCATCTATGCCTTCCTGTTTTACTTTATTGTTTTGGATAATAAAAAATTGGCTGCCATTGGTATTGGGGCCGCTGTTTGCCATGGCCAATGCACCACGGTAAAAATGGAGGTTGGGTGAAATCTCGTCCTCAAAGGCCCCTCCCCAACAGCTTTCTCCGCCCTTTCCTGTTCCTGTGGGATCTCCGGCCTGAATCATAAACTCTTTAATCACGCGATGAAAAGTCACGTTATCATAATAGCTGGACTTCGCCAGTGTTTTAAAATTTTCCACTGCCTTGGGTGCCTCTTCCGGATAAAACTGAAACTTAATTACCCCTTCTGATGTGGTAATTACTGCAATTTCGTCGCCTTCTTTGGGCATCTGTGCCTGTAAAATGGTTTGTGAAACCTGTGCATTGTTTTCCGTTGTTTCTGTTGTTTCCGTTGCTTCATTTGCTTCCTTTGTTTCTTTTGCAGAACAGCCTGCTGTAGCAAGCAGCAATGCTACCGCAAAAACGAACGCTGCATATTTTTTCATGGCGTATCCTCCTCGTTATTTACCGTTGCCATTGTTTCTACAAATCACATTTTAGCATTTTATATTTTTTCTTGACATGTGTCAATTTATTTTTCTTAATTATTTATTAAAACTTGCGAATTTGTGCTAAAATCCCCTGTGTACCGTTAGATAAACCACTTTTTTCCATTTTTTCGATATATTTCGCCCTATTTTTATAAAGGGTATTGATATTTTCAGACAAGGCTGTGGGTGTCATTTCCTCCTCGGGCAGAACACGGGCAAACCCCTGCCTTGCAAAAGAGGCTGCATTTAAAATTTGATCTCCACGGCTTGCATTTTTGGAAAGTGGAATCAGCAAATGAGGCTTCTTTAATGCTAAAAATTCACAAATGGAGTTGCTCCCCGCACGGGATACAATGATATCTGTGGCGGCAAATAAATCCGCCAGCCCACCGGAAACATATTCAAACTGCTGATAGCCCTTCTCCTGCAAAAGCTCCTGTGCCAAATTACCCTTTCCGCAAAGGTGGATGATGTTGAAATTTTGCAAAAGCTGGGGCAGCTGTGCTCTTAAGCATTGATTGAGCTTCACTGCACCAAGGGAGCCTCCCATCATTAATAGCACGGGCTTTGTGCCGTCAAAACCGCATTTTTTAAGCCCCTTTTCTTTTTTCCCCTCAAACAATTCCTTGCGGATAGCTGAACCGGTATGCACGCCTTTTTTCTTTGAAATGTGCGCCAGTGTTTCCGGAAACGTGGTACAGATTACTTTTGCAAAGGGCATCGCGATTTTATTGGCTAAGCCCGGCGTAATATCGGATTCATGGATGATGACAGGCACACCGTTTGCCTTTGCCGCCAAAACCACAGGCACTGCAACAAAACCGCCTTTAGAAAAAACCAAATCCGGCTGAAGCTCTTTGATCAGCTTTTTTGCTTCCACGACACCCTTCACCACACGAAGCATATCGCTGAAATTTTTCTTAGAAAGATAACGACGCAATTTCCCTGTGGGAATGCTATAATAAGGGACTCCCTCCGCCTCGATGAGGTTTTGCTCAATACCCCCTTCAGAACCAATATAAATAACTTCCCATCCATCCTCTTTTAAAAACGGTAACAGCGCCAAATTGGGCGTTACATGCCCCGCCGTTCCACCGCCTGTTAAAACGATTTTTTTCATGGTTTTCCCACCTTTATTCTACCTAATTTTCATTTATTATAGCTTATCAGAATTCCTTTTTGATATCCATAGTTATTTTATGCTCTTTCAGGCAAGAAAACAAACCTTTTCGCATAAGATGATAGAAAAAAGAAAAAGGAGCCTGACCAATGTATCCATATAACAAAAATACACAACGCTATAACACAGCACTGGAAGCGAAAGAAAAAGCAAATGGGACACCAAGGGAAAATCAAATGTCCGTCTTGGCAGAGGATGAGAAATTGTTGGAAATTTTAAGCATGTCCCAACAAGACAGCGGTGACATGGCCGAACGCTATGCAAACCTAATGGCTGATCCTGATTTGGCACCCTCCGCCAACATTCTTAGGGCAATGTATTTGGATGAATTAAAACATATCAATCAATTAAAGGACGCATATTACATGATTACAGGGAAACAAGAGACTACGGAAATCATGGGCAACGCCCCCGACGCCTCCGGTCAGGAATTACTGGAGGATACCCTGCTTTTAGAAATGGATAACGGTGATTTTTACCGTACCTTGTACCTCACCATGCCTACCCAGGAATTAAGAGATATTTTTTATGAAATATCCTCGGATAAAATGAGCCACAGCAACGCTTTAACCTATTTATTTTCAAAATATTATAAAGGTTAATGCTGGATAAAGTGCTAGACTGAAGACAAGGTCAAAACCTTGAGGGCTTTGCCCTCAAACTCTCACAAGGGTTCACCTCAGCACTTTGCTACGCAAAGCTGTCTTCGGACAGATGGCACTTCTTTGCCATTGCACCTTGACCCATTTGAAACCACACAAATATGCGGTTTAAATAAAAGTTTTTGGTCTTGCTTTTTTCAAAAAGCAAGTGCGGGCCATCCGCCACATAAAAAACTTTGCAACAGTCTGTACTGGATAAAGCCCTTCTTTCGTGCTATACTGAAAACAAAAAACGAAAGGATGGACTGCCATGAGCGACTGCATTTTTTGTAAAATCATAAACGGAGATATTCCCTCTGCCATCATATATGAAAACGAGGAATTTAAAGTAATTCTAGATAGATTCCCCGCGAATGAGGGTCATGTATTAATATTGCCAAAGGAGCATTATTCTGATATTTTTGATATTGATCCCCAGCTGGCAGGCCGTCTGTTTGTGCTTGCAACAAAAATCGCAAGACAAATGAAAAGCGTATTGGGCTTTGAGCATATGAATGTAATGCAAAATAACGGCACGGTTGCCGGTCAAACGGTATTTCATTTCCATCTGCATCTCATTCCCCGCTATGAAAACGACGGCATTACCATTGCCTACAAGCCTATGGACTTAACGGATGCACAAATTGAGGCTATGCGTAAAAAATTAGAAATGGCTCTGTAATCTTAAAAACAATTTGTATTCAGTCGGCCCTGTCGGCTGAATACATTTCCTTTGGGAATTGTTCTTTCTGTTTTGGGGAAGTCTAAGCTTGAGGTGTTGGTGAATGGACAAAACAGATTACAGCGTTCTAATTGTTTTTTTAATTTTATTTTGCTGCATCACCTTTTGCAGCCAGTGCTCCTATGTGAATATTGCCCGATTTCTGGTGATTTGCCTATGTCTGATTCCCGCTGTACGTCATGGCGTCTTTAAGGCGGCTTTTTTCACCGTAATCAGTGACGGTTTTTTACTTTTTAGCCCCTATAATAAACTTGGGGTTTATTTTTTTTGCCTCGTCCATTTATGTTATGTTTTTTTTCTTCTGGATACGAAGCCACCTCTTTTCTTGTTTTTCTCCAGCTTGATTCTTCTCGCCTTTCCCCTTCCCGTTTTGGGTACAATTTACGCAGTTCTATTTTTGCTGCACGTCTTTCTTGCTTTTTCTCTTTGGAATAAAAAAAAGGCAAAGCCCTTTTGCGGGCTATACCTATTAGGCCTTTTTCTTTTCATTTGCTGTGACACTTTGGTGGCATTGGGCTATTTTACTACGCCCCAGCCCGTCCTCATTTGGATATTTTATGCGCCCGCTCAGCTGCTTTTGGCATTTAACGCCAAAGCGTTGCAACCTCAGCCAAAACTGTTTGTTCCTGATCCGTGATAAAGGTCAAGACCTCCTTGCCCTCCTCCAAGCTATGTATGAAGGTTTTCATGATAACTTCATCTCCACGCATGCATTCCTTGCGGTAAACAATGCGGACATCCGCCAACTGCATTTTGTCATATATTTCATCAGGTACATCATCCATGGCCCATTCCAAATATTTTACGTTATTTGCATGGCCATTGGAATCCGTATCTCTTCTGCTGATTTTCAAGGGACGAATGGAAGCAGCTTCACCTTCCCCTTCCTTTGGCATGAAAAATTTTTCTCCGGGGATTGCAGATTCCTGCCCAGAATGATAGCGTAACGCCATGTCATCAGAAATATTGGTCGGCTTGCGTTTTTCTAAATCCATATATATCCAACGAGAAATCCCCTTGATCATCAATTCATTTTTCTCATCAAAAACATAAAAGCATCTGATTGCCTGCATTCTGCGGCATTTTTCACACCAAGTTTGAACGGTAATTGTTTCCCCCAGCTTCGGCATTCTTTCTACCTCCAAATGCCAGTTTATAACTGCCCATCCCGTTTGTTTTTCCGCCAAATACTCCACCGGATACCCTAAAAAATCCGAATGATTAATGGCCGCCTCCTGTAAATCGGACAATAACGCCGCAGGAGTTATCAATCTATTCCCATCCACCTGAAAATAGGATATTTTTCGACTTTCCTCATAACCAATTTGTTCCACTTCTTTTTCCTCCGTTTCCTAAAGCATGGGCGAAATTAATCTGGCCACAGCTTCCTTTACCTTAAACCACCATCTTCTTCTGTAGTACCAATCCTTGGTGATTGCAACCGAGCTTTCCAAATCCCGCAAAAAATCAGCCTCCAAGGCTCTTGTCAGCTTAGCGTCAAACATAAATGCATTTACCTCAAAATTCAAATCAAAGCTTCGTACATCCATGTTGGCTGTGCCAACGGAGGCTACCATGGAGTCAATGCATAGCGTTTTTGCATGGATAAACCCCTTTTCGTATTGATAGCAGCGTACGCCGGCTTCCAACAACTCCCCCAAATAGGACATGCTTGCCCAATACACAAAAATATGATCAGGGTTACCGGGAATAATGATGCGTACATCAATCCCCGACAGCGCTGCTATACGCAAAGCCTCAAAAATGCCATCATCCGGAACAAAATAAGGTGTGGTCAGATAAACATGATCCTCCGCCTCATTTATCATTTTAAAGTAGCCGTTACGGATGTTTTTCCACTGGGTATCAGGTCCGCTGGATACGATTTGGGTTTCTACGCCATCCCACTGCGCTCGTTCAGGAAAATACTTATCCTCAAGGGCTACCATACCATTTTTTGCGGTAAAATTCCAGTCCATAACAAAACGGATTTGCATCTGATCCACCGCATCCCCCTCAAACCGAAGGTGGGTATCTCTCCAAGGGCCATATCTTTTTACAATGCCTAAATATTCATCCCCCACGTTAAAACCGCCAATATAGCCTATTTCGCCATCAATAATGCAAAGCTTTCTGTGATTTCGATAATTTAAGCGCACGATGAAAGGGGGTAAAAAGGCAGCCGTATATCCTCCGACCTCATGCAGTTTATCGAAAAACTTTTTGGGCAGTGCGGAATTTCCCATTCCATCATACAAAATGCGTACCTCGACGCCCTGTTTTGCTTTTTTCACCAGTTCCTCTACCAAGCGCGCGCCAAGCTTGTCTCCCCGCCAAATATAATATTCCAGATGAATAAACTTTTTGGCTTTACGAATATCTCGTACCAAGGCTTCAAATTTATCTTTGCCCGCACTGAAAACAGTCACCTTGTTGTTAAACGTCATCCAATTTCCGGAATTTAAGTGAAGATACGCCAAATCCGTTAAGTATTCCGCCTCAACCAAGCGGCCGCGGCTTTCGATCAATGCTTTTTGCCGTTGTATTTTTTCTATGCAGTGGCGATCATGAAATAAATATTTAAAATAAACCTTTTGATCATAGGCTTCTTTCTCATAAAACATTTTTTCTCGCTTGCCATTTTTTCCAAATATCAAATAGCTTAAGAACCCAAAAATGGGTATAAAAAATAACACCAGCAACCATGCCCATGTGCTGGCGGGATTTCTTCGTTCAAAAAAGACCATCAGACCTGCTAAAAGCACGTTGATGACTAAGATAAACAATAATAAATAAACCACCACCGTGAGAACCTGTGCGCTCATGAAAGTCTCTCCCCCTCTTATGTACCAAGTTTCTTGTAGTATACTATATTCTTCCAAGAATATGCAAGGTATGGCGTGTTCAAAAAATGTGAATTTTTCTTTTTTTCTACTTCCCTAAAAACAAAATCAATGTTAGAATAGATAAGTACGAAATGCACACGCGTAAACTTTTTGTTTGCGTATAATTAAGGAGGAACTATTTGTGGATTTTTCAGATGTGAATTTTTCAGATGTATTGATTATTATTACTGTGGTATTAGCCATTATTCTTGCTCTTTTATACTATTTTAACAAAGTCAGTATGCGCAAAATGGTACAAGCACAGGACTTCATAGACAACAACCGTACTACTGTACAAATTTTTGTCATTGATAAAAGACAAGAAAAGCCTTCGCCTTCTAATTTGCCCAAAGTCGTATACGAGCAAATGCCCAGAACCTCAAAAATGCGTAAAGCTAATTTGGTTCGCGCAAAAATCGGGCCTCAAATCACTACGCTCATTTGCGATAAGCCTGTTTATAATGTACTTCCAGTGAAAAAAAACGTTAAGGTTGATTTGGCAGGAATGTATATTGTTGGCATTACCGGCATGAAGCTGGAGAATAAAAAGAAGAAGACACTTACCGAAAAAATGTCTCTCAATTTAAACAGCAAAGTCTCAAAAAAATAATATTTGGCACCAAACCTCTTTGCAGCTGCAACAGAGGTTTTTTTATTTTCACATTTCATGACAGAAAGAATAGTTTTATCCACTAAATACTTTTAGATATAATGAATTGTACCCTGAAACGCACCCCTGCGAGAGGGCAAAAAATAGCCCCCATGGAGCGAGGCTGACAAGACAGCATTCTCCAACGGGGGCAACCCGATCAGAATGAAACGATGCTAATCAAGGCCGCATACGTCCTCGTTCAAATGAGGTTACTTAATGACAGAGCTATCTCGCAATGCAGGCAGCACAAGCTATATAGGCAGAGCTACACAGATGACAGGCAGTCATCTAAATAAGCTAGGCTATCCCGAGGAATTATTTCTTTAAAACATTTTATAATGATGATTAAATGGAGCATGCACAGATGATTGTGGAGATTTTTCATAGGCACAAAAAAAACGCCTTAAATCAGCAAATGCTCATTCAAGACGTATTTTTTGCAAGGCGCCACCCGGATTTGAACCGGGGGTGGAGGTGTTGCAGACCTTTGCCTTACCACTTGGCTATGGCGCCATTAATATGATCCGTGCGGGATTCGAACCCGCGTTACCGCCGTGAAAGGGCGGTGTCTTAACCCCTTGACCAACGGACCATAAAAAGACTCCCCGTGTTGGATTTGAACCAACGACCCTCCGGTTAACAGCCGGATGCTCTACCGCTGAGCTAACGAGGATTATTGCAAATGATCCAGATTGGAAAACATCCTTAAAAGAATGCTCAGCCTTGATAATCAAGTTGCAAAAAAAATTTGAATTCTGGCAACCATCTACTTTCCCAGGCAGCTTCCCACCAAGTATCATCGACCGCTCAGGTCTTAACCGACGTGTTCGGAATGGGAACGGGTGTGTCCCCT
>JAQUSU010000087.1 GCA_028710085.1 Anaerotignum sp. | reverse complement strand
TAATTTTCTCATTTTAACTTGTACTAAATCTTGACATAGGACCATAAGTTGGGCAAATTGAAAAGAGATAAAAAAAGACAAGGTTTGCAAATCTTTGATAGAATGTAGCGAGCTGAATAAGAAAGCATATGTTCATATTGAAGACTGGCGCAACCGTCCCTTGCGGGGCGGACATTATCCGTATGTCTACGTAGATGGTATCTATCTGCGCCGCAACTGGGGCGGTGAATATGAAAATGTGGCCATTCTGGTGGCAATCGCAGTAGATGAAGATGGTTACCGCGAAGTTCTGGATGCTGCCGAAGGAATGAAGGAAGACAAGGCCAGCTGGGTCAGATTCCTTCAGTGGCTCAAAGGCCGTGGTCTAGATGGGGTAAAGCTTATTATAGGTGACAAATGCCTCGGCATGTTGGAAGCTGTAGGAGAAGTATTTCCAGAAGCCAAGTATCAGCGCTGCGTCGTCCACTTTTACCGTAATATATTCTCGGTTGTTCCACGCTCCAAGGTAAAGCTAGTGGCTAAATGCTTAAGGCAATCCATGCCCAAGAGCGCAAGAAGGCAGCTAGGAAGAAGGCAAAAATCGTGATAACAGAGCTTCAAGCGATGAAGCTGAAAGAGGCTGCCAAGAAGATTGAGGACGGTGTCGAAGAGACGCTGACTTATGCAGATTTTCCCGCTGAACATTGGACGCGTATTCGTACCAACAACGTTATTGAACGGCTCAACCGTGAAATCCGCAGGCGTACCCGTGTAGTAGGTTGCTTTCCGGACGGGAACTCAGCGTTAATGCTGGTCTGTGCAAGGCTCCGACATGTAGCTGTCCCACAGTGGGGCAACAAGAAATACATGAACATGAAGCATTTGGAGGTGGCTTTTGAGGACAGCTCTATTGCCTGATGACTTCATTCCTTCGAGACTGCAAACCTTTTTGTGCATAAATCTTGACACTACCAATTGAAATAAGACACTAGAAAAATTTTATACCAGTTATAAAGCGATAAGCAGAATAGAAATAATGTGTACTATATAGAGCTTTATAAATTAAAACAATGAGCAAATGAATATCAAAAAAATAGGGGGATATGAGATGAAGATTAACAAAATACAGTGAACAACCACAGGTGAACAACTACAGGCAACTTGATAAAGTAGAGTTGTTTTTCCAAGAAGATATTACAGTATTAGATGGTCCTAACAATAGGAAAGGATAATAATGCCTGGGCAGGTTTATTTAATCCAGTCGATTCTAGAGTCAATTTGCGCCTATATTTCTGGGAAGTATCAAATATAGGTCAATCACCTGTTCGGGCACGAATATATTTCAATTCCTGCCCTCATGGACAAAGATCATTAGCTAATACGGTATTTCAAGGTAACACTAAGCTATATCTGCCATCAAAACCAAGAATAAGACTATATCAGGCATCTGGTGTAGCTGGTGAGCCAGAGGGTGGGGTTAAAGTCTTTGTTAGAAGAGCTTTAATCCGCAAGATATTTGACAGCAGAAAATCATGTTCCAAAACCGCATACACCGTTCTAAATCGCTTCGTCAGTCTGAGCCAGCCATGTCTATTTTGGGACTGAAGATCAGGAAGCTTCAGTGCGCCTTCTTGGTCCTTGGCAACTGGTTAATGGCGCAAATTTCCCTTGGGAAAAAGTGAGTGTTTATTCAGTAGGCATTATATGGAATCATTAATTTACAAACTTTGTTCCACAGACCCCAATTTTTTCGGGGTTAATCTCTTGCCACAGCGGGCTTATCGTTTGATAAGTCCGCTGTGTTTTGTGCGAATATGTTCTAAATACTGCATTTTTTCTAATGGATTAACTTTTATGCGCGCAATCCATAAAACAAGGAGGTCTATTAACGCCAGCGGTGACATCATGGAGTGGTATTCATTGGGCTCTCCGCGATAACTATATAGTATTATTTCTGCAATTTCTAGGTACTTCGATGTAATCAGGTCAGTAAATAGTAGGGTATGATATCCTGCTTCTTGACTATGCAACAATAGTATTTCGATCTCAGTCAATAAACGAGAATAACTGAACATAATAACCAGATCATTTTTTGATATGTTAATCATTGTTTCATAAATAGCTGACCCATTCTTCATCGTAAAAAATTCTAAACCCAATCGATTGAGTCTGTAAATTAAAATCTCGGCGAGTCCGCTGGAGCTATCCGGAGCAAAAATATATATTTTGGATGAGGACATTATCCTTTCGGCAGCTTTTTTCAAAGTTTCAGGGGATAAGTTCATGAAAGTTCTTTCAAGATGAAGCTGGTACTTCGATATCAATTCTCCCACATTATACGTTTCATCATTCCACTGCTCGAGCGTTGCAGCAATTCTTGAAGCAGGAGTTAAATGAGTATCCTCACGCAAATAGCTTTTAAAATCCGTCAAATTTTTAAAACCGATTTTTCCCCAAAAGCGAGAGAGCGTAGCAAAGCTTACATTGGCTTTTTTTGATAATTCGCTTGAAGATAAGTATTGAAGCTCATCTTTATTACGCATTAAGCTTTCCATAATTTTATGATCAGATTTCGAAAACTGATCCATATTATCCTTGTATAATTTTTCCAACATGGTGCTTCCTCCTTGTTTAAAAACCAATTAAAATCTATCTTTCTAAGTTCTATTATACCCTTAAACAATCAATAATGAAAGAAAAATTTCATAATTATTATTTTGAAAATTTAACTTCCATTTTACGTTTTTTTGCTTACAAATTTAACTTTACTAGCTTACAATTTAGACATAAAAGGAGGTGATTGAATGTCACAGATGTATTTTTCGTCCATGCTTATGTGGAATGCGTCATTGGATCAAATATTCAGTATGGCATATGAAAATGGATTTGACGGCATAGAGTTATGGGCTGAGCAATTTTCTGCTAGGGGCTATTCTATTGATGAATACAAGAAGCTTAGCAGCTTGTATCCGGTAAAAACATTTGTTCACAGTTACAGTAAAGATTTGAATTTAGCAGCCTTAAATAAAGGGATGCTGGAAGCATCAATCCAAGAGACAAAGAAAGGAATTGATCTTACAAACGCACTGGGGGCATATGAGCTGACAGTTCACCCGGGGCAACGTTCATTGCCGGTGGATCCGGAAGGTTATTACCAAAGACTGTACTATGCATTGGAACAAATCTGTTGTTATGCCAAAGATAAATTTGTTGATGTTTCCTTAGAGATCATGGAGAAGGATGGCAAGAATTTTATTGTTAGTCCGGAAGAAATGATAAAGCTTACCGGTCCCCTATTTGATAAGTTTTATTATACATTGGATGTTGCTCATTGTAATGAAGAAAAAGAAGTATTTGATGCACTAAATGGCATGAAAAGAATATCAAAAATACACATTAGCAATAGAATAGGTAATCATTTACATACGCCTTTATTTAAAGGAGATTATTCATTTCATGAGCTGATACCAAAATTGCAGTGCTATAACTTGCCTATGGTTGTAGAAGGCTTTGACGCCGACACTCAATTTACCCTTTTAAGTAAAAACATAGAATTTTTAAAAAAACATTGGAGGATTGAAAATGAAGCTTAATAAGATGGCGGCGGTGTTGGTTGGAGTTGCAATGATTTCAGGGCTTGCGGCATGTGGAACAAGCGCAGAGAAGAAAGAAACAGCAGCAAGTGTGTCTTCAGAGGCACCGGAAGAAAAAGCTCTCTCCGGAGATTTAACAGTTTATACTTCTCAACCGGAAGAGGACATCCAAGCCCTGATTGAAGTTTTTAATCAGAAACATCCTGAAATTACGGTTAGTGTATTTCGAAGCGGTACGGAGGAAGTTGTCAGCAAGCTTCTGGCAGAAAAACAAACTAACTCGGTATTGGCTGATGTTTTGCTTGTAGCGGACGCCGCAACCTTTGAAACATTAAAAAAGGAAGATTTGCTTATGAGCTATCAGTCTTCCGAACTGGAGGGGATCGGCAGCGATTATTACGATTCGGATTACATGTATACCGGTACTAAAATTATCTCAACCGGCATCATTAGCAATACAGATATGGCATCTGAACCGATTATTTCGTTCAAGAACCTGATTGAGGAGAGTGTAAAGGATAATGTTATTATGCCTAGCCCCCTTTATTCAGGCGCAGCAGCATATAATCTGGGTGTGCTTACAAGAACAGACCTTGGATGGGAGTTCTATGAATCACTGAAGGACAATGGAACCGAGGTAGTCAAAGGAAACGGTGCGGTTCAGACAGCAGTTGTCGCAGGAGAAAAAGCATGTGGTGTTATTGTTGATTATATGGCATTGAGGGCAAAGGCTGATGGGGCTCACGTTGCGTTTGTATATCCTCAAGAGGGTTCTCTGTGTGTAACTGAACCAATCGGCATCATAAAAGGGACGAAAAAAGAGGAATTGGCAAAAGCCTTTGTGGATTTTATTTTATCAGAAGAAGGACAGCAGACAACCTCTGAAATCGGATATACACCCATCAAATCAGGTGTAGCAGCACCGGACGGTTTTAAAACGGTTGATGAGATCGAGAATTTAACCTATGATATTAATACTTTGGTTGAAACTAGAGAAGCAGACAAGGAAAAATTTGCTGAGCTGTTTCAATCGCAGGAATAAAGATATGCAAAAAAGACATATACACAAAAAAGCGTTAGAGCTGCTCTTTTACCTTACGATTATTCTTATATTCATAATGCCGATTGTGAGCTTGGTTCGCATGAGCTTCAAATTGGACAACGGATACGGTTTGGCCAATTATATTGAACTCTTACAGAATCCAAGAGCAATTCAGGCAATTAAAAACACAGTTTTCATATCCGTAGGGGCTGCAGTTATATCCTTAGTAATTGGAACAGCAATGGCTATCTTGGTTGCGTATACCAATTTGAAGAGAAAGCGTTTCATGGAAATTTTAGTGTTGGCACCATTTGTAATTCCTTCCTATATTATTACTCTGTCATGGAGCCGCTTTACCATGACAGAGGGGTTTTTGAACCGTTCCCTTCGGTTACTGGCACTGCCGGCGATTGATATTTATACATTGCCAGGGATTGTATTTATACTGGGAATCTGCAATGCACCGCTTGTCTATCTAATCACTGTAAATATGCTTAGGAAAATACCCAGAGACATGGAATGGGCAGCAAAGGTCTCCGGGTATGACACACGGGAAACAATGCTGAAGATCAACCTCAAATTAGTCAGCCCAGCTTTGGTCAGCGGGGGAATTCTAGCGTTTCTTGCTGCGCTTGATAATTTTTCCGTTCCAGCATTCCTTGGGATTTCATCTGGGATTCCGGTGTTAAGCACCTACATTTATGAAAAGGCCATTAGCTTTGGACCAAATTCCTTTCACATGGCAGCTGCATTGTCGATTATTTTAGCAGTGATAGCGCTTTCGGGGACGGTACTACAGAGCAAACTGCTGACGAAAAACATGGGCTTGGAAAGTATTAAGGAGGATTATTCCATTCGGATACACCTTCCTCCTAAAATACGAATTTATACTGAATGGGGATGCATTTCAATTCTTACATTTATAAATATTGCACCCATTATTGTTATGATTGCTTCTTCATTTTTGAAAACGTATGGTGCAAAGTTCAGAGTCGAAAATTTGTCTTTGGAGAATTTTAAATTTGTATTTACAAATAGAGGGGTGCTGCAATCCATTGGAAATAGCATATTATTGGCATTTATAACCTGTTTCGTTTGTATTTTGATTGGAACCGCGGTTGCCTACCTGAAAGTAAGAAGAAACACAAAGAGCGTTATGCTGTTGGAATCTGGCGCGTCCTTAACCTATGCCATTCCGGGGATTGTTCTGTCGCTTTCCATGATTTTTTATTGGACAATGGTTCCGAACGTATATGGTACCATTAAAATATTATTGATTGCATATGTAACTCGATATCTGATTTTGCAGATAAAAGGAAGTACAACAGCCATACTTGCTGTAGATCCGGCGTTAGAAGAGGCTGCCGGTGCATCTGGAATTGGGAGGCTAAAAAAATGGCGAAAAATACTGGCTCCTCTTTTGCTTAAGCAAACGCTGTCCAGTTCTTTTCTCATTTTTGTATCGGCATTAACGGAGGTAACGCTTTCGTCTATGCTATCCGCAGCCGGAACCAAGACAATAGGGCTGACAATCTTTAATCTACAGCAGGCAGGAAACTACAATTTATCCATGGCGATGTCTGCCACAACTGTAGCACTTTTGTTTTTCGGTTACTTAGGATTCTTTTTACTTGAAAAATGGCAGGCAATCAATGCCGCCGAAAAAAAGAGGGCCTTTGGGTTTTTATATAAAAGCAGGGGTCACGCTAAAAATATTAAAAACTGTGAAAGGAGCAGCTATGAGCATTTTGATCAGGAATATAACTAAAAAATATGATAACTCAACCGCTCTGAATGATGTCTCTTTAAAAATCCAAGACGGTGCCTTCATCGCTATACTGGGACCTTCCGGCTGTGGGAAAACGACATTGCTTCGGGTAATCGGTGGATTTGTCGAGCCAACGACGGGCAGTGTCCAAATCGGGGAAGAAGTCTGTTCTTCCCAAACGGTACATATTCCTGTGGAGAAACGGGATTTGGGTATGGTATTCCAGTCATTTGCATTATGGCCGCATATGACGGTACGGGAGCATATTGAATTCCCTTTGGACAGTCGTAAAAATAAGTTGCTTAGTCGAAGAGAAAAGAAAGAAGCGGTGGATAAATCAATTTCCTGTACAGGCTTGGAGCATCTGGCGGATCGGTTTCCTCATGAGCTCTCTGGCGGGCAGCGTCAAAGGGTCGCTTTGGCAAGAGCCATTGTGTCGAAACCATCCCTTCTTCTTATGGATGAACCGTTGAGCGCTTTGGATGCAGAGCTGCGCGTGGATATGAGGAAAGAGATTCAGGATATTCATCGATTGTTGGGCACCACCATTATTTATGTAACGCATGACCAAGGTGAAGCTTTAGCAATGGCTGATCACGTTGTTATTATGAAAGACGGAAAAATTGAACAGATTGGTACCCCGGAAGAAATATATCTTTATCCGAATACTGAATTTGTTGCGACCTTTGTCAGCAAGTGCAACATGGTGAAAGGAATATGGAACAATGATTTGTTTTTTGTAGATAACAGTGAAGCTGTTTATTCAGGCGAAAAAATTGGAAGGCATTTTAAAGAACGCAGTCTTTATCCCGTGCGTCCGGAAGAATTCATTCTGTCCACAGACGGAAAGGGGATGAAAGGCGTTGTTGTGAACAAGCAGTATTCTGGGCGAGAAGTCCATTATTCTGTAAAATGTGGGAAAGATATTTTTCTGGTTTATGATCGAATGAATGTTAATAGTCAAATAAATGATGAGGTAGTATTGATTAAAGAAGGGAAATAACATTGAAAATAATTGCCGATTTACATACACATACGATTGCAAGCGGTCACGCATACAGTACGCTGAAGGAGAACATCGAAGAAGGGATAGTAAAGGGGCTTTTGGCAATTGGTACAAGCGATCATGCGCCAAAGATGCCTGGAGCACCCCAATTGATTTTTTTTGAAAACTTTAAAGTAATTCCAAACAAAATACAGAATATCCATATCTTAAAAGGGGTAGAAGCGAACATCCTCGATTATAAAGGTTCGATTGATATTACGCCGGAAGTGATGGGAAAAATGGACTATATTATTGCAAGTCTGCATACTCCATGTATAGCTGGCGGAACAATGGATGAAAACACGCAGGCTTTAATCGGTGCCATGAATAACCCTTATGTCAAGGTGATCGGGCACCCGGATGATGATCGTTACCCGCTAGATTACGATAAGCTTACCCGTGCCGCATCAAAAATGAAGGTTGCTTTGGAATTAAATAATTCATCTCTGCTTCCGTTGTCGACAAGATTGAACGGAAGGATCAATGCTGAAAAAATGCTGAAAAAATGTATAGAAAATGAAACTATGGTTATCGTTGGAAGCGATAGCCATTATTGTTCGGATGTGGGGAATTTTAAAGAGGCCATTGCTCTTATTGAAAAAATTCAATTCCCGGAAAGATTAATAGTCAATACAAGTATGGAAAAGCTTGCTTATGTTTTAAATTCGCCAAAATTCATATAGAATTAAAATATATATTTTGGGTTTTACGGTGTTTAATCATATTCTCGAAGGTGTGAGGAAATCTCTGGAAATTAGCCTTTTATGATAAAATCTTTGTGGCTAGATTGCAAATTATCCGACTATGCTTTGGTTGAACAGATATAGGAAAATTCGTATTATCAGTATTCATTGGATGGCCTGATTTTCAGCTGGAAGTGCCAGGTGTCAAACGGTTTGAAGATATGAGTAGGGAAGGCTGTTTTTCTGAGGCGGTCTGCATCCATTGCTATCCATTACTAAAATAAGCACAAGGGTTTTGTGGCTTTAGTGTGTAAGATTGCAGATATGAGGGATAGAGTGTGGATCATAGTCAATAGAGTAGACACGATTATCAAAGAAAACTTTCTGAAAACAGACCTCTAAGCCTGTCCCCAGAAGAGCATTTCCTTTTCGTTAGGTGTTAACA
>JAQUSU010000086.1 GCA_028710085.1 Anaerotignum sp. | reverse complement strand
CTTCTCCCTTTCCCCCACTTCCATGGAGGAATTAATGAGCGTGGCTGACGCAGGCTTAATTATGCCACCAAAATCCACATGGTTTGAACCAAAATTAAGAAGCGGTCTTTTCCTTCACGATTTAGGAAAATAATGTTTTCCCCGGATAATTTCCAGGAAAGACTGAAGAAAAACCTTGGGCGTTGCCCTCTCACTGCCCAAGATAGGGCAGACGGCGAAGCTGGCTTTTGCGTAGCAAAAGTGATGAAAACCTACTTGCTTTTTGAAAAAAGCAAGACCAAAAACTTTTATAGAACCCGCATATTATGCGGGTTTAGGTGGGTCAAGGTTGTACTGGCAAAGAAGTGCCTTCCATCCAAATGACAGCTTTTCATAGCAACGTGATGCCCCCTCACTGCCCAAGGTTTGTCTACGCTCTGCCCCGGATACTCTCCGGGGATTTTTTAAATTAAAATTTATTAATTTGTGACTATTTCAAAGAATAAAAATTTCTCATTTCCGCATACTAAGTCAAAAAGGAGGGATTACAATGAATCGATTTACAACGGGTATTTTAATTGGCGGTGTCGCAACAGTTGCGGGCATTTCCTATTTAATGCAGGATCAAAAAACCTACCGCAAAATGATGCGAAGAGGGAAAAAAATGGCTGTAAAGGCGGAAGAAGTCATAGATGATATGATGGATGATATTGTTCAAAAATAAAGCCGAGGTTTTTGTCAATTACGATTATTCTTAACCCTTATTTTCTTAAAATAAAAAGCCCGTATTGCAGTAATGCAATCGGGCTTTTTGTCACTTTATTTATACGAATTTTCGTAAATTTTCAGGCAATCGTCAAAAGCCAATTCCCCGGGATCTCTTTCAAACAACCGTCCCATGGTTTTATATGCCGCCTTGGTGTACATTGGAAGGTCGTCCCGCTTTATTCCATAATCGGACATCTTTAAATCCTCCACGCCGCACACAACAATGAGTTCATGCAATGCCGTAACAAAATCCTCTGGCTTGGTTGCATCCTTTTTGCCCAGCGCAATTGCCATATCAATCAATCGCTGATTTACAACGCCACTCTTTGCCCAGTATGCATAATATGCTTCACAAATCATAATCAGCCCTGCGCCATGCTCCAGCTTTGGATTATGCCCAGTCAGGGGATGCTCCATGGCATGCTCAGAGATACAGCCGCTAATTCCCTCTGACATCCCCGAAAGGGTATTTGCCAAAGCAACATTCTCCCGTGCCTCAACATTTTTACCGTCTTTTACAGCAATAGGCAAATATTTTCCAATCAGTTCAATGGCCTTTAGGGTAAACATATCGTTAATTGGGCTGGAAACTGTATTCAAATACCCCTCGGTGCTATGAAACAACGCATCAAAGCCTTGATATGCCGTTAATTTTTCAGGAACCGTCAGCATCAGCTCAGGGTCAACAATGGAGAGAACAGGATAGGTTAAGTCATACCCAAACCCGATTTTTTCGTTTCTGTCTTGGTGGGTAACAACCGCCCATGGGTCAGCTTCCGTGCCTGTGCCTGCGGTGGTTGTGATGGCAACGATGGGCAATGGAGACACTTGTGGCACCTTACAGCCGCCTGTTCCGCCAAAAATATAGTCCCAAATATTCCCCTCATTGGTGGCCATCACTGCAATCGCCTTTGCCGCATCAATGATGGAGCCGCCGCCCAAGCCAATTACAAAATCACAAGCCTCTTTCTTTGCAAAAGCAGCCCCTTCCATGACATGCGTCTCAATGGGATTGGGCAGAATTTTATCAAATATAGCGTAGGAAACATTGGCTTTGTCTAGCTGTTCCTCCAGCCTTTGCAAATAGCCGTATTTTTTTACCGATGTGCCATTGGAAATTACGATGAGCGCCCTTTTCCCGGGTAGCTTTTGCTTATGGAGCATGTCTAATTGCCCACAGCCAAAAAGAACCTTTGTTGGAATAAAATATTGGAATTTCATGTAAAAACCTCCTTATTATACTGAATTTGTGCCAGAACAACTAGAAAATAGTTTCCCCTATGAATGTAGTGTAATTATTTCTTAGTTTACCCTAAATCAGCGATATTTACAACGTTCAAGTCATTCTCTTTCATATTAGTATATCACACCCTCCGCCAATAAACCATAACCATTCTTCCAAACGAACAAATATTAAGAAAATAATATTATCAACAAAAGACCCAGAACTTTTTTATTCATACAATAACCATTGATATTGTGAATTCATGGTGCTATAGTGAGTAGGGTTTATGAAAAAAATCAGAAATGAGGATTAAAATGAACGAGAAAAAGAAAGCCCTTCTGGCTGACTTCGCCCTGCTTCTGGCAGCAGTCTGTTGGGGCGGCGGATTTATTGCCGGAGATATTGCTGTTGAGCATTTCAGCACATTTTATATTTTAACACTACGCTTTTTGTCCGCTGCCCTCGTCACTTTTTTGTTTTTTGGCAGAATTATTAAGCGCTGTGGGAAGGCAGAAATAAAATACGGCCTTACACTGGGAATCTTTTTTGCCGTATCCATGCCCTTACAAATTATCGGTCTAAAATATACAACGCCTTCAAAACAGGCGTTTTTAGTAGCGGGTTATGCCGCTCTGGTACCGTTTTTTTCTTGGCTTATCCTAAAAAAGCGTCCTAAAATAACTGCTTTTTTTGCAGGAATACTGGTACTCATTGGAATTGGGCTGATTACACTAAACAATACCTTGACCATACATCTTGGAGATAGTCTTTCCTTGGGTTTCGGCATTGCCTATGCAATCTTTGTGGTTTTGACAGGAATTTTTGCAGGGAAATGCAACCCTATCGGGATGTCCTTTTTTTCATACCTTGGCACAGGTGTTTTTTCCCTGTTCGTTGCACTGCTTTTTGAGGAGTTTCCCGCTTCATTTCCCAAGACAGGCTTACTGGCATTGGCATATTTGGCAACTGTCAGCACCGCCGTCGCCTTTACCTTGCAAAACGTAGCGCAAAAATTTACATCTGACTCCCATGCCGCACTTTTTCTTTCCATGGAGAGTATTTTCGCCTTTATTTTTGGCGTATTTCTCTATGGCGATCCTTTCACACCAAGACTTTTAATTGGCGGTTTGATTGTTTTTTCAGCAGTCATTATTTCAGAATTTAAATGGAAAAAGCACCCAAAAACAAAAGAAGATGAGCAAATTGAAACACAAAATTCGGAGTCGATGGAGCTTTAAAAATATTTTTAAATTTAAAAAGCAGTTAGAAACATATAAATGCTCCTAACTGCTTTTTGCGTGCTGCTACTACATACCCGCCATTTTTCTGCACTCGTCAGCACATGCACGACACTCTTGGGCACATTTTTGACAATGCTCATCCTTAAACATTGCACATTCTTTGGCGCAGGCATCACATACCATAGCGCACATATTGCAATGCTCTTTTGCAAATTTTCCATTCATAGTCATAATATCAGTTGACATTTCACACATCTTTGCACACTCAACAAGCATCTTTACGCAATTTTTCCTTGCATTTAAGTCAGGCTCATTCAAGCACGCCTCAAAACACTCATTGCAAGCCTGTGCACATCTATTACATGCGTCGATACAGGTTTGATTTTCATTTTTTACCTTTGTAACAATACCCATTTTAAACACTCCCTTTCAATTTTTTATTATGCTTAAAATCAGGTCTTTTATACAAAAGTTGAATGAAATACGCAGGAAGAACATGCTATCAAAATTTCACAAAAAAAGAAGTAATTCTTAATTATACAAGAATTACTTCTTTCATAAATCATTACACATATGCTATGCAGTATAATTTAAGCAATTTCTTCAAAATACTGCTTATGCCATACCAAAAACATAAAGATTGTCCAAATTTTACGGCTGTTATCGGCCTTACCTGAGCGATGCTCCTCCAGATATTTTACTATTTCACCCGTTTTAAAGAATTCCTCCGCTGCCTTGGAGGTAAAGGCCTCCTTCACAACATTGTAATACTTGTCCTCCTTTAACCAAATACGAATGGGTACAGGGAAGCCAAGCTTCTTCTTTTCGGCAACCATATCCGGCAGATAGCGGTGCGCCGCCTGACGCATGGCATACTTTGTATTTTCCTTGTTTACCTTATATTTTGTGGGCAGCGTGCGGGCAACATCAAACACCATCCGATCCAAAAACGGCACACGCACCTCTAGGGAATGCGCCATGCTCATTTTATCCGCCTTTAGCAAAATATCCCCGATTAACCAAAAATGAATGTCAATGTACTGCATTTTGGTGACATCGTCCTGATCCTTCACCTTATCATAAAAAGGCTTTGTCAAACGAGTATGGTGGAAATTTCCCGTAGGCTTTTTCAAAATACGCGTCCGTTCCTCCTCCGACAGCATAAACGCATTTCCAATAAAGCGTTCCTGCAAATCCTTACTGCCACGAATAAGATAATTTTTTCCCTTCATTTTGGGCAGCCGCTTTGCAACCGCACCCAAGCTTCTGCGAATAAGTTTTGGCAAACGGGTTAAGGGCAGCAAGTCATGGGGCTCCCGATAGATATTGTATCCCCCGAAAAATTCATCTGCACCCTCACCACTTAAGGCAACCTTCACATACTTTGCCGCCGTTTGGCTTACAAAATATAGGGCAATGGCAGAGGGGTCCGCCAAGGGCTCGTCCATGTGATACTGCACCTTCCCCAAGGTATCCCAATATTCCTCCGTGGTAATGAGCTTACTGTGATTTTCAATGCCGATTTTTTTGGATAATGCCTTGGCATAATCTATTTCGTTATATTTCTCATAGTCAAAGCCTACCGTAAAGGTTTTATCCCCGTGGAAAGAGGCGGCAACATAGGAGCTGTCCACGCCGCTAGAAAGAAAAGAGCCTACCTCCACGTCGCTGATTTTATGCTTCTTTACAGAATCCTGCATGGCAACGTCAATTTCTTCAATAAATTCGTCCAAGGCTTTGTTTTCGTCATTTTCAAATTTCGGCTCCCAATAACGCTTGATTTTCAGCTCCCCATTTTTGAAGGTAAAGCAATGGGCAGGCATTAAGCGGAACACACCCTTGAAAAAGGTTTCCGGCAAAACGCTGTACTGAAAGGTCAGATAATTTTCCAAAGCCTCAGGGTTTACCTCCCTTTTAAAATTGGGATATTCCAAAATGCTTTTGATTTCGGAGCCATAAATCATCTGTCCGTCTTGCAAGGCATAGTAAAAGGGCTTAATCCCAAAGAAATCCCTTGCGCCAAAAAGGGTTTGATTTTTTGCATCCCAAATGACAAAGGTAAACATGCCACGCAACATGGGAAGCAAATCCTCGCCATATTCCTCATAGCCATGGAGAAGCACCTCTGTATCCGCATTGCTGCCCATCACATGCCCCTTAGCAATTAAGTCCTCTCTGATTTCCTGATAGTTATATATTTCCCCGTTAAAGGTAATGACCATATCTCTTGTTTCATTATAAATAGGCTGATGCCCACCCTCTAAGTCAATAATACTCAAACGGCGAAAGCCCATGGACATGCCCTCGTCAATGTAAGAACCACCGCTATCTGGCCCACGGTGAATAATTCTGTTTTTCATTTTTTCCAAAATTTCTTCTGATGTAGCCAAACGGCCGGTAAACCCACAAATACCGCACATAGTTTATTTCCTCCTAAGATGATAGGCTTATTATATATTCAGGCTTAACTTTAGCATAAATAGGCAAAGAAAGCAATTCTAAGAAAACGCTGATTACCGCATACAAGGCGTCAGTCGCAAATTGTGGGGTGTTGCCCTATCTTTCTCTCATCCTCGTTTCTGCCAAACAACGTGGAAAGATATTTCAATCCCTCTATGCTCCCCTCGTTCCACATATCCCACTGAAACGCAAACGACCAATTTCCGCCCACTGTTCCCGGCATATTCATGCGATAATCCTCGCCAAGCCCCAGCACATCTTGTAACGGGATAATTGCCATTTCGGCAGGAGAGGAAAAAGCAAGGCGAATCAACGACCAATTGGGTGCTTCGCCGGTCACGTTCATATATCGCCGAAAATGGTCTTTTTCCTTTTCTGTCGCATTTTCATACCAGCCTATGGTGGTGTTATTGTCATGGGTACCCGTATATACCACCGTGTTTTTATCATAGGAATGGGGCAAATAAGGATGGTTTGTGTCATCGCCAAAGGCAAAGTGCAACACGCGCATTCCGGGAAAGCCGGTTTTCTCCCTGAGCTTATGAACCTCCTGGGTAATCATCCCCAAATCCTCGGCAATGACAGGCAATTCGCCCAACTCCTTTTCCAGCTTGCGAAACAGCTTCCGCCCCGGGCCCTTAGCCCATTGACCGCATCTTGCATCCTCCCCATGAAAGGGAACCTCCCAATAGGATTCAAAGCCCCGAAAATGGTCAATACGCAAAATATCCACATCCTCCAAGGCCTTGCGAATACGGCAAATCCACCATGCATAGCCTGTTTTTTCGTGATATTTCCATTGATAAAGGGGATTCCCCCATAGCTGCCCTTTTTCACAAAAATAATCCGGCGGAACACCTGCCACCACCGTGGGAAAGCCTAAGGAATTGAGCTGAAAGGCCTTTTGATTTGCCCAAACATCGGCACTGTCGTAGGAAACAAAAATCGGCGTATCCCCGATGATTTGAATTTCATTTTCATTGGCATAGCTTTTCAGTGCATGCCACTCTTTATGAAATAAATACTGCAAAAAATACTCCCATTCTATTTCACTTTTTAAGGCTTCCGCCCATGCCAAGAGGGCTTCGGGCTTCCGCCCTCTTAAATCCGTGGGAAAGGAGCACCAGCAGGCGGCAAAAAAATATGCTACACCCTTCTCTTCAGACAGGAAATCCTTTGCTTGCTCTAGAAATTCAGAAAGTCCTTCCTGATTTTCCCTTCTTATTTCGATAAAGTGCGCCTTTATCGCCATGAAAAGAGCATAGTCCTCCAGCCAATAATTATTTTTTTCTAAAAAATCATAATAGTCTGAAGGGATTATATTTTCATTAAATTTTCGAAACGCTTTTTGCAGCAAAGGGAGCTTTATTCGTCTGGCGGCTGCATAATCGGTACGGGCAAAGGGAGCTTCTCCTGCTTGCTCCACTTCCCTTTCCAAAAGAAGTCCCTCCTCCACCAATAAATCCAAGCCAATGAAAAGGGGCTCTCCCGCAAAAGCCGATGTGCTTTGATAAGGGGAGCCGCTACCATCCACAGGGCAAAGGGGTAATATCTGCCACAACGTTTGCTTTGCCGATACCAGCTTATCAATGAATCGATAAGCATTCCCACCAAAATCTCCTATACCAAAGGGAGAAGGAATTGACGAAAGATGTAAAAGAATCCCGCTTTTTCTGCTTTGAAACATGGCACCCACTCCTTTTTTTCTACGAATTAATATAGTATCTTTCTATTTGCAAAAATAAAACAATCTTTTTTTGTTTTTTTAAATGAAGGTAACACGAGAATAAAAAAATATTATCCGATAAATTGAATGTCATCTTCAAGACATCGGCATTTTGAAATATTAAGGTACATTTTAACAGCTTTTCCAACTTCATTCTATCCGCATATATGCCAAAAATTTCCCATAATCCCAACGAAAATGAAGGATTTTTTTTTGTATCCGTCAGACAATATATATGCAAAGAGTTTTTTGCATAAAGGAGGGTATTTATTATGAAAAAAAGCGGATTCATTGCAATGGTAGCGACTATGATGCTTGCCTTTGGTGGCTGTGGTACTTCTGCGGATAACCTTGGTGCTACAAGAAACGACCTAGGTTTTGACAACGACTATGCCAACTATTATGATGGCTATAACGGTTATAATGCAGGAACCTATACCGGCAGTGGTGCAGCCTATTGGGATGGCTATGGCATCAATAGCGGCAGAGCTTTAACAGATGAAGATACTTTGGGAAATCCTATCGGCAATGACACAAACGACCTTGCCAATATGAGCAGAGACGTTTCAACCGGCGTTAAAAACGGCCTAAACAACAGCACAGCAACAGTTGCAAGCTAATCAAAACGGCATCGAAAGTTTTCTTTCGGTGCCATACATATTCCAGGTATTTTTCGCCATACTAGGAAAAGAAAGGCGGTGAAATTTCGGTGCAAAAAAAAGGAAAACAGATTGCCATCGGTCTAATTACAGGCTTTGCCAATGGTCTTTTCGGTTCCGGCGGAGGAACCATTGTTGTACCCTCCATGGAACGCTTTTTGGATGTGGAGGAGCATAAAGCCCATGCAACTGCAATCAGTATTATTTTGCCCTTATCCTTGCTGTCTTTAGTCATATATTGCTGGAAAACCGATGTACAATGGGGCACCGCTTTGTGGGCATCCGCAGGAGGCATTGTGGGGGGCATTGTGGGTGCGAGGCTGTTGAATAAAATTAGCGGTATCTGGTTACATCGAATTTTTGGGCTATTTATGATTGCAGCTGCAGTGAGGATGATTTTATGATTTGGGTTGTGGTCATTGGTTTTTTTGCTGGAATTATCAGTGGCATGGGAATCGGCGGAGGCACAATACTGATTCCTGCTCTCATTTTAATTCTGGAATTAGACCAGCACCAAGCCCAAGGGGTAAATCTAATTTATTTTGTTCCCACCGCAGTGGTCGCTTTAATCACCCATACGAAAAATAAAAATGTTTTATGGCAAACTGCAAAGCCCTTAGCCTTATTCGGCCTTGCAGGCGCTGCAGCAGGCTCATTTTTAGCCGTTTCTATGGATGCAGATTTACTGCGCAAAATATTTGGTGGCTTTCTGTTTTTCATGGGCATGAGTGAGGTTTTCAAAAAGAAAAAACAAGAGAGGATAG
>JAQUSU010000085.1 GCA_028710085.1 Anaerotignum sp. | reverse complement strand
TCATCGTTATTTGCATAAAAGAAAATACAAATCATTTACATTCGTCCCTGTGGGGCCTGTAATGATTAGAGCATCTGCATGCGCCAGCGCACAATTGGAGTCATTTTCAGCTAAAACATCATCAATGGAAATGCCTGCCTGCTCTAAAATTTCTTTTGTATGCCCATCAACTAAGCCGCCTGCGGCGTCTGTTGGCCCGTCTGTTCCATCAGAGCCAACGGCTCCAATCACAATATTCTCCATTCCAGCAATAGAAGCTGCTGCGGATAAAGCCAATTCTTGATTTCTGCCGCCTTTTCCCTTCCCTGTAATTCTAACAATGGTTTCGCCGCCGCAAATAATGGCGCAAGGCGATTTCAAAGGAAAGCCCTCCTGTTGAATTGTTTTGCCGATGGATGCCAAAAAGCGGCCCGCTTCTTTTGCCTCACAATCAACAAAAGTGGATAAAATCAAAGGGGCATAGCCCAAAGCCTTTGCCTCTGCTGCAGCAGCGAAGCAAAGCTCTTTTACGCTGCCTGTAATTAGCATGGTGTTATTTGGAACCTCCTTCGGCGTTTCAGTGGAAAGCTGCTCTTTCATTTCGTCCGTAAGCTTTAAGCCATATTTTTCAACGATTGCAAAAGCTTCTTCGCAGGTGGAATGGTCAGCACAGGTTGGCCCCGATGCAATAGAATCAGGCCTGTCACCCAAAATATCACTTAGCGCAATGGTATATATATGGGCAGGGGCACAAAGGGCAGCAAATTTCCCGCCTTTCACGGCAGAAAGATGCTTGCGGATTGTGTTGATTTCCACAATATCAGCGCCGCATTTTAGCAATTGATCTGTAATTTGTAAAAAATCATTCAATTTCAAATTGCCCGCCGGCTTTTCAAACAAAGCGGAACCGCCGCCAGAAACTAAAAAAATAACCGTATCCTCAGCGGAAAGATTAGAAACGGCTTGGATTATTTTTTCTGTTCCCATAATGGTGTTTTCATCAGGGAGTGGATGAGCAGCTTCTAAAATGGTAAACCCTTTGATGTCCCCTTGTCCATGGTGGTACTTGGTGAGGACAATTCCCTTTTCTATGCGGTTACCAAGAATATCTTCGGCGGCGTTTGCCATATTCCATGCTGCCTTTCCAATTGCGATTACAATAACCTTGCCGTTAAAGGATTTTCCTTCGAGCGCACGCTTCACGGCGGAATCGGGTAAAACTCTTTGTATTGAGCTATGAATTATTTTCTCAGCGTCTTCTTTGATTCCCATTTGAGCACCTCATTTGTTAAAATATTTTTATTATTATAGCATATTTTTTTATTATCAGTAGAAAAAAGAAAATGAAAAAAGAGCCAAATTGGCTCTTTTAAAAGGGGAGGGTATGTATTACTATGTTATTTGCTTTATCCTTGCTTCTCTTAAGGATGATTCTATGATAAGATAGGTTTATGAATTGGGTATGTAGGGTTTATGAACATTTTGTAAACATTTTTGTTTTTTGAAAAATTGTTTGATTTATTGGGATTCAAAGGATTTTTGTGCCTCGTTCATTCGAATTTTTATTCATTTATTTTACAAGAATCAGAGTGATTTATTTGAATTTTATGGTATGATAATATCAGTCCCAAATGAAAGAAGGAAAAATCATGTACGATAAGGAAGCAGTTAGAAAGCTATTTGACAAAAAAGGTATTTCTTATGAGTGGATAGACCATGAAGCGGCATATACCATTGAAGATATGGTTCGTATGGGGTTTGACAAAGACATGGATGTTGCAAAAAATCTTTTTTTGCGTGATGCAAAGGGTGAGAATCACTTTCTTGTTGTTATTCGCGCGGATAAAAAAGTGGATTTAAAAGCATTTGGAAAGACGTTTGGCTTAGGGAGGATTTCTTTTGCCTCTGAAGAACGATTGGAAAAGCATCTGGGGTTGAAAAAAGGTGCGGTCACGCCATTGGGAATTCTAAACGATACAGAAAAAAAGGTAAAGGTTTATTTTGATCAGGACTTTGTGGGCACGAGCAGAATTGGGGTTCATCCCAATGACAATACTGCTTC
The DNA here is from genome assembly GCA_028710085.1 of Anaerotignum sp. Classification (GTDB taxonomy): domain Bacteria; phylum Bacillota; class Clostridia; order Lachnospirales; family Anaerotignaceae; genus Chakrabartyella. Next base: position 6,936 of record JAQUSU010000085.1, on the reverse strand, counting down.
GGTTTATTTATCGGTACAAGACCTTTTTGGCCTTATAAAAGAGCATGGAAATGCATTGGAAGTTGTTGAAATACCTTACTAAAACAGAGCTTTTATTGAAAATTTAAAATTCTTGTTCTGTGAACGAAATAGTTTAGAATTTGATTAAAAAGCCCTCCTGTATTTGCATTAAGAAAAAATTCATTGAGCCGATTACATTTCTATGCTATACTTAAGAATAGTGGGTTTGCCCCAAATTGCATTGAAAGGATAGAGCCATGAGTGATACAAGAAAAGAAATAGCTGTGGATGAATCAGAATTATTAAGACAGCTGGAATATATGCATACGATTCGTCAAAACAATGATGGGTATGAAAGCAAAACAGGCAAAAAGAAAAAATTTTTCAGTCTGGCTATGGGATGCCAGATGAATGCCCATGATTCCGAAAAGCTGGAAGGTATGCTGGACGAGATGGGATATGAGAGAACAAATGAAGAAACAGAAGCCGACTTTATTATTTATAATACCTGTTGCGTGCGTGAAAATGCAGAGCAGAAGGTTTATGGAAAATTAGGCTGGCTCAAGCATTATAAAAAAGATAAGCCTGATATTTTAATTGCCCTATGTGGTTGCATGATGCAGCAGGCTACAGTTTTGAGTACCTTGCGTCAAAAGTATCGTCATGTGGATATTGTGTTTGGCACATATAATTTATATAAATTGCCCGAATTAATGAATTCACGCATGGAAAGCGGAGATGCAATCTATGATATTTGGCAGGAGCATGAAGAAATTGTTGAGGATTTACCAAGCATTCGACATTTTCACTATAAGGCTTCCGTAAATATTGTTTTTGGTTGCAACAATTTCTGTACCTATTGCATTGTGCCATATGTGCGTGGCAGAGAACGAAGTCGTTCACCCGAAGATATTTTGGCTGAAGTAAAGAAGCTGGCTGCGGATGGCGTGAAGGAGATTGTACTGTTAGGTCAAAATGTAAACTCCTATGGAAAGAACTTGGACAAGCCTGTTAGTTTTGCGAAACTCTTGCGTATGGTAAATGAAATAGATGGGATTGAGCGCATTCGTTTTATGACCTCGCATCCTAAGGATTTATCGGACGAGTTGATAGAAGCAATGAAGGATTGTCACAAGGTGTGTAATAGTCTTCATCTTCCCGTACAATCCGGTAGCAGCGAGATTTTACGTCGTATGAACCGCAATTATACAAAGGAGTCATACTTGGAAACCGTACGAAAAATAAAAGAGGCAATGCCGGACATTACGCTGAGTACGGATATTATTGTGGGATTTCCCGGGGAAACCGAGGAGGATTTTCAAGAAACGTTAGATGTCATTCGCAAGGTTGGATATTCTACAGCGTATACCTTCATTTACTCCAAGCGCACAGGAACCCCTGCGGCCTTGATGGACAATCAGGTAACGGAAGAGGTTATAAAAGACCGTTTTGAGCGCATGCTAAACCTATTAAACCCTATGATTCATGAGTTGAATGAAAAAATGGTGGGAAAAGTGGTTACGGTTTTGGCGGAAGAAATCAGTAAAAATAATGAAAATGTGTTGACGGGCAGGGCAGATAATAATGCGCTGGTACATTTTGTAGGCAATAAAGATTTGATCGGGCAATTGATACCCGTTAAGATCATTGAAAATAAAACTTTTTATTTTATTGCAGAAAGGATTTAAGGTGAAAATATGGCATCTGTTTATGAATTAGCAAGAAATTTAGGCGAAGAATTAAAGAATACTCCTCAGGTTCAGGAGCTTTTGGAAGCAAAAAAGGCTTATGAGGAAAATCCTGAAATTGCTGAAGCAGTGGAAGAATACACAAGATTGCATCAGGAATTTGAAGCAAAAATGCAGCAGGGTGGTATTTCTGCGGAAGATCAGAAAGCATTTTCCGAAGATATGACAAAAAAAGGCGAAGAAATCAGAAATAATACGATTGCCGCTGCTTTGTTTTCTGCTGAAATGAATTTTAATAACTTTATGAATTCTATTTTTACAATCGTTACTTCCACGCTGACAGGCGAAGAACCTGCCGAGAGCGGTTGCAGCCCCAGCGCATGTGCATCTTGCGGCGGCGGTTGCCACTAATCAATTGAACGAGCGTTGAAAAAATGCCCGAGCTCCCTTGCGGGGTTCGGGTTTTTACATATTTTATGAAACGCTTTAAACGATACGCTACATTATTATAGAAGTTGGTCAGGCATTTTCGATGCTGGTATGACTAATTTTTGTGTTTTTCATTTTGAAAATTGAAATATTTGCACGCTTTAGGAACAATGTATATATAAGTTTACATTGTTTTTCAGGTGCAAAATTTTATGATATAATTTTGATGGAAAAAGGAGGGGTGATCATGGCGAAAATTACGCCTATGATGCAGCAATACTTTGAAATAAAAGAGAACTATAAGCATTGCCTGCTTTTTTTTCGGTTAGGTGACTTTTATGAGATGTTTTTTGAAGATGCCTTGATCGCTTCAAAAGAGCTGGAAATTACCTTAACGGGTAAAGATTGGGGACAGGAGGAACGCGCGCCAATGTGCGGTGTGCCCTTTCATTCTGCCGATGGATACATAGCAAGACTGGTGGAAAAAGGCTACAAGGTTGCAATTTGCGAACAGGTAGAGGACCCCAAGCTGGCAAAGGGCATTGTGAAGCGTGATGTTGTTCGAATTATTACACCCGGAACGGTTTTGGATAACACTATTTTGGACGAGCGAAAAAACAATTACATTCTTGCTGTTTACAGCAGTCAAGCGGGTTATGGCATTTCTGCTTGTGATGTGAGTACGGGAGAATTTCAAACAACGGAATTCATGAGTATTCAGGCGGCGAACAAAATTCTGGATGAGATTGCCCGTTTTTCCCCTGCGGAGGTGATTTGTAACGAGTCCTTTTTAAATCATCCTCTTGCTAAAGAAATACAAGAGAAATTCAATTATTTCTTAAATGATATAGATAACCGTATGTTTGATTTCTCAACGGCGAAGGATACACTTTTAAAGCATTTCAGGGTGCAAGCACTAGATGGCTTTGGCTTGAACAAAAAGCCTGCTGCGGTGGCGGCGGCTGGGGCATTGCTATGGTATCTTTTAGAAACACAAAAAAATGATTTAAGTCATATTTCCACGGTGAAATATTATACTACGGGAGATTTTATGCTACTGGATGTTTCCAGCCGCAGAAATTTGGAGCTGACAGAAACCATGCGAGAAAAAAACCGTAAGGGTTCCTTGCTTTGGGTTTTGGATAAAACGCAAACCGCTATGGGAGCAAGACTTTTGCGAAAATGGGTGGAGCAGCCCTTGCTTTGTGCCCAAGAGATACAAAAAAGACTGGATGGCGTAGAGGAACTGTGCTCGGATTTATTCCTGCGGGAAGAAATAAAGGATATTTTACACTCTATGTATGATTTTGAACGCATTATGAGCCGTGTGATTTATCAAAGCGCAAATGCAAGAGATTTGTCGGCTTTAAAAAATTCCATTGAAAATCTGCCCCTTTTAAAGAGTATTTTGACAAGGTGCAAAAGTCCTTATTTTGTGGAGCTTTGCGAAAAGCTTGACCCCTTGGAAAATATTCATGCATTAATTGAACAGGCAATTGTTGAGGACCCACCCTTTTCTGTGAGAGAGGGCGGAATGATTCGACTGGGCTTTCATGCTGAGCTGGACACCTATATGCAAGCCAAAGAAAAGGGTACCACATGGATTCAGCAGATGGAGGACGAGGAAAAGGAAAAAACAGGCATCAAAAACCTGAAAATTCGTTATAACAAGGTTTTTGGTTATTATATTGAGATTACAAGGTCAAACATCAAGGATGCACCTGAGCATTATATCCGAAAGCAAACCCTTGCCAATTGCGAAAGATACATCACCCCAGAATTAAACCAATTGGCGGAGCTGATTTTGGGGGCGGAAGAAAAAATTGTTTCCATGGAGTATCAAATTTTTACAGAAATTCGAAACGCAGTTGCTGCGGAGGTTGAGCGTATTCAATATTGCGCCTACATTGTGTCAGTGGTGGATGGGCTGCAATCCTTTGCCGAGGTTGCCCAGAGCATGAATTATGTGAAGCCTGTGGTAGATGAAGGAAATGTGATTTCTGTTACGGCAGGGCGTCACCCTGTTGTGGAAAAAATGATACAGGGGCAGTTTATTCCCAATGATGTTTATTTGGATAAAGACGAAACGCGCTTGGCAATTATCACAGGGCCAAATATGGCGGGAAAATCCACTTATATGCGCCAAACCGCGTTAATTGTTTTGATGGCGCAAATTGGTAGCTTTGTTCCTGCGGAAGGGGCACATATTGGCATTGTGGACAGAATTTTCACCAGAGTCGGTGCATCCGATGATTTGAGTGCAGGGCAAAGTACCTTTATGGTAGAAATGTCTGAGGTTGCAAATATTTTAAATAATGCCACCGAAAAAAGCCTTTTAATTTTGGACGAAATCGGTCGGGGTACCAGTACCTTTGATGGCTTAAGCATTGCTTGGGCGGTTTTGGAGTACATCGCCGACGAAAAGCAAATCGGGGCGAAAACTCTTTTTGCCACCCACTACCATGAGCTTTCAGAGCTTGAGGGCAAGCTTTCAGGTGTGAAAAATTATTGTATTGCAGTGCAGGAGATGGGGGAAGATATTATTTTCCTTCGGAAAATTAAGCGTGGCGGCGCAGACCATAGCTATGGTATTCAGGTTGCAAAGCTGGCAGGCCTGCCGACAAAGGTAATTCGTCGCAGTGGGCAGATTTTAAAGCAGCTAAGTGCTGCCGACATTACAAAAAAAGCGAAAAAAATTGCTGTGGAAGCCCAAGCACAAGCGGAAGAGGCAGCAAAGCAAATCGATATGTTTTCCATAAAGGAAAATCAAATGATAGATGAGGTTTCAAAGCTGGATGTCATGGCAATGACGCCCATTGAAGCGTTGCAGACCCTTTTTGAGTTGCAAAAGAAAGCGAAGGGGATGTAAAAGGAAGGAGGATTTCCTTGCAAACCATAAAAATATTAGATACAAAAACAATCAATAAAATTGCCGCGGGAGAAGTGGTGGAAGCGCCCAAATCCGTTGTGAAGGAATTGGTGGAAAATGCCATAGATGCAGGCGCAACCTCTGTGACCGTAGAAATTAAGGAGGGTGGCATTTCCTATATTCGCATTATGGATAATGGCTCGGGGATTCCAAAGGAGCAGGTAAAAACGGCATTTGTGCGCCACGCCACCAGTAAAATGAGTGAAATTGAGGATTTGGAGCATATTTTTACATTGGGCTTTCGTGGCGAAGCATTAGCCAGCATTGCTGCGGTTTCCCAGGTGGAGATGCTGACAAAGACAAGAGATGAAGAAACAGGCACTTTGATTGAAATCGGCGGAGGGGAAATTAAAAATATTCAAGACACCTCCTGTATGGAAGGAACCACTATTATCATAAAGAATTTGTTTTACAATGTTCCTGCAAGGCGAAAATTTTTGAAGAAACCTGCCACAGAAAGCGGCTTTGTTTCGGATTTGATGAATAAAATGGCCTTAGGCCATCCTGAGGTTTCTTTCCGTTATATCAATAATGAAACAACCATGCTACATACAGCGGGCAATGGAGATTTAAAGGCTTCGATTTTTTATGTCTATGGAAAAGAGGCTTCTAACAGTATGCTTCCCTTGTCCTATAAAAAGGGGGAATACGCCCTTTCCGGTTTAATCGGCAAGCCTGAGCTTTCCAGAGGAAATAGAAACTATGAAAATTTATTTATCAACGGGCGGTTTATCAAAAATAAGGTTGTGGCAACAGCGGTGGAGGATGCCTATAAAACACGGCTACTCATCGGTAAATTTCCTGTTTTTGTTTTGAATTTAGAGGTGCCGCCCGCTCAAGTGGATGTCAATGTGCATCCTGCAAAGCTTGAAGTGCGTTTTAAAAATGATGATGAGGTTTATGATTTTTTCTATGATGCAATCTTAAAAACCATGGATCAGCAGATTTTGATTCCCCAAGTAAGCTGGGATAAGAAAGCTTCGGAGAAAACGACTGAAAAACCCTTTGTGGCTGAACAGCAAAAAATTGAGGATATCCCTACTTTCAAAAATGCATCATATTCTGTTGCAGAGGAAAGAAATGTGTCTTTTGGAGCGGGAAAAACCATAGATCAGCTGTTAAAAAGACAGCCTAACGTGGAGAACCAAGTTCGTCAAGCCCCTGAGGCTTTTTTGATCGACCCTGTAGTTGTTGGAGAAAAAGCAGAAAAAATTCAAATGGAACAAAAACCAGTAATAAGCGATAGTGCGCCAAGGCTTGATGCTGTGTTTGAGGAGCAAAATACAACACCAAGCCCCAAATTTGAGCCGTTTTTTAAACAATACAAAGTGATTGGCCAGATTTTTCAAACCTATTGGATGATTGAGCAGGGGGATTGCCTGTATTTGATCGATCAGCATGCCGCCCATGAGCGTATTTTGTTTGAGGAGCTAATGAACCGTTTTCAAGAGGAAAATGTCATCTCTCAAAGGCTTTTGGTGCCGCAAATGCTGAATTTGTCCGCGACCGAGGTTGAAATTTTAAAAGAGAACTTTTCTCTTTTGGAAGGCTTTGGTTTTGAATTTGAGCAATTTGCCGCAAATCAATATGCATTGAAGGCTGTGCCGTATTTATTAAAGGAGCCAAGTGGTGCCGGATTTTTTACGGAGATTTTAGACAGCCTTTCGGAACAAAAAATACGCTCTGTGTATGATATGAAGCTCTTAGCTGTAGCGACCATGGCATGTAAGGCTGCGGTAAAAGGGCATGACAGGTTAAGCTTCCAAGAGGCAGAGGCAATGCTTGGGCGGCTGTTAAAGCTGGAAAACCCCTTTACATGCCCTCACGGACGCCCCACCATTATTGAGATGACAAAATATGAGCTGGAAAAGAAATTTAAACGAATCCAGA
>JAQUSU010000084.1 GCA_028710085.1 Anaerotignum sp. | reverse complement strand
TCCGTAGAGTTTCCGGGAGTAGTTATAGCTTTTTGCATGTTTGAGAACTATTCCAAAGGGAATAAGAATTCTTTCATTGCCGTCCTTTTGCAAAGAAATGCTAGAGAATAAAATAGCACCGAGCAAGTTTTAATGACTGCTCAGTGCTAGGTTTATTAGGAGACTTTAATCCAGCTTAAATCGAGAATCTTCTTTGAATTTTTTTCTCCCTGGATTCCCCTCTACGCGCCATATTTGCTTTCGTTTTAAGTCATAGACAACAGACCAAACGGTATCTGCATTTTGCTTTCGATCATACTGACACATAAAGCCGTATTTACCCGCCAATACATCCTGTGCAAAGGCTAAGGAATAACAATCCATATTTTCCTTTAGAGCCCTAAGCGCTGTCTGATAGCGGTCAACTGAGCGCCAATCATCAATGTCTGGATTTTTGTATAACTGCATTTTTTCAGAATTAAAATTGTTGGCTGTCGCAACAAACTGTTCTCCGTTACTTGGACGAATGACCTGAATTTCCTTTGGATTACATTCCACAACAACAATTTCCCCGCTTTTATCTGCAATAGTAAGTGTCTGCGCTGATGCAATAGGAAGCTTGTGAAGTTGTGTAATTGCTTCTGCGGTGGTTTTGCATTTTTCCAAAAGAAAACGTGTCAGCATACCAGCGTTAAGCCCCGCCTTACGCAGTTTGGGGTATACAAAGGTTAACCCAACTGCCAAACCATGGCAATTTATTCCATCCTCCATTTGAACAAAAGCGGTCGTATTTCCGTTAAATGAATAACTGCCTTTGAGATTGTACAGACAATTCATGTAGAGCTTCTCAAGGCTCACTAAAAAATCGCTGTTCCTAGCAAAAATTACTTCATCACCTGTATTTAAAGCAAAACAAGTGCATTTATTGTCAAATTCAAAGCAGTACATGGAAAAAAGCAGGGCGTGAAGGGTTTCCACCGGCACTTTATTTCCATCGGCAATCCCTTGTATTTCTTCTAATATTTCTGGGAAATACTTTTCATATTCCTTGATACATTCTTTCGCAAATGCATATTTATCTTCTGTCAGCGCAAAAGTTGGGCAATGGTCTAGCTTCTTTCCATTTTTAAGGAGCAAGCTACCCCATTTTTCACCAGCGTTATAGTGCGTTCCGGTAAATCTTCCATGATACATATTTATACTCTCCATTCTTGTTATTGAGAGTTGACGTCTTCTCTTGCACTTAGGGTAACTGAATAAAAATTTTATGTCAAGAACTATATTAAATTGGAATGGAATTGCTTATGAAGCCCGTTTTTTCACAATTTTAACGCAGGTAGGGGAAAATGAGTGGTAGTAAATGAAGAAGATTGCAACGCCTTTATTTAGGGAAAGGAAATAAAAACGTTATTATCATTGAAGTATTTCATTTGTCAGTTGTCTATCTAAATGAGGATCTTGTGTTTTCATATATTATGAAAAAGAGGGGAGTTGAATGTCAAAATGACGGGCGATAGTGCAGACATGAAAAAAACCTTCCCACAGAATAGGGGAGAGGTAAGTGTTGGATTATTCCACTGAAAAGCTTTGGAAACAAGAAAGGATATGACTTATCTGAAAGTATCACAAAAAGGGATGCAATGGCTTGAACTGATAGAGCTTGATTTCTACGATCTAATTTGAATCGCCTAGAAAGCAAAGTCGTATTGCTAAGTTCCAGGATTTCGAAAAGAAAAAGCTATTCATTTCCATTTTTGATAAAGCTCAGATATTCTGCAAGATGGGGGAAGTCCCCATGGAGTATTTCAGCCGTTGCAATAATGTATTTTCGATGGCGCTCTAGAATTTTGAGCACAACGCCACTACCGAGGCTCAATGCTTTTATTGGCAGAACCTTTGACCGGTGCATTTCTGAAAAAAGTAAGGGTGTTTGCAGTAGGTGATTAACTGCATCGGCACAGCTTTTTTTCGTCTTGGATGCCTTTGGAGAACAGGAAGTAAGCTCGCCGAAGGAAAAACCGTATTCGCCAAGCAACGCTCCAATCGCTTCAATTTCATACTGCATTGTGTAATCTTCAGCGCATGTAGTCTGTTCAAGAACTGCTTTGCGCATGGCTATATCTTCAGTTTCATCATCATTTTGTCCATCAAACATAGAAGGATTGATGGATATTTCATCTGAAAATCTCATTTCAGATCGAAAATAATCACGCAAACGGCGGCTGATCACTAAATCCGCAAATGACAAAAAGGCTCCCTTCCCGACGTCATAAGCTTTTATAGCCTCAGAAAAAGCAATCATAGCCACCGACCACTCGTCATCGCTATCAGTGATATATTTTTTTGTATGCTTGGATGCGCAACGCAAAATAAACGACCTGTTTTTCTCAATGAACAGCTCATGTGTATGTTTATCTTGTGCAGCTTGCATCGCTTCTTCTTCAATATGCTGCATACTCTTATCATCCTCGTGTTTATGGTGTTCGATTTGTATGTAGGATTTCTCTTTATAAAAACCATTAAGCCGAAAACAGTCCTAACTGTATCCCGGCATATAAAAAGCAATATAATACTTATCTGCCAAAGGACGAGCTAGGTTGGCGACCTGTTGGTTCATGGGATTGCTGTTGGCCTGACTTTTCATTGCCTAACGTGGTGTCAGACGCCGATGGTTCCGCCGGAGTCTGATTAACTGTATTGTCCCTTGTGTGAATCGACGGCTGTTTGGAAGCTACCTCTGGCGTAGTGCTGTTCACAGTTTTGTTCGACGGCTTTTCCGTCTGGAGTCGCTGCCCATCTTCATTCATGGATTCTGGTGACGACATTTTATGTGGGGGCTCCGTCGGCGCAGTTTCATCAGAAATTGGGGGCGAAGTCTGTGTTTGTGCCTGGGGGTCGGGAAGGGTGCTTTCCTCGCTCTTATTCGTGGAAGGTTGCCGCTTATTTCCTGTTTTTGAGCCAAACGGTGCAGACCCCTTCGATGATGCAGGAACGTTCTGCATATCTTGATTTTCGTTCAGGGTCATATCCTGTGTTCTTTGCCTTGAAGCGTTATTTTCCGTTTCTGACACAGTTTGTGCGTCTGCCTGCTGGCTTTGAACAGCATCCTCTGCCTCAGAAGCTTCCATAATGTTCCGAATTGGCTCATGAATCCAATCTTCGGAGGGCTTATTATCACGGGTTCTTTTCTGCATTTTGCTGATCATTTGCTTCTTTCCTGGAGTCGTTCCCTGTTGTTCATCTTCTTTCATCTCATCAATTGTTGAAGAAACAATTTCGGCTGCGATAAGACCATCGCCGAAGCTGCGTTGTTCAAGGCTCTTAGCAAGGGTATCCGTTTTCCCGTGGGAAACAGACATTACCGACAGCACAACATAGTCTTTGGAATCCTTATACAAATATCCCTTCTGCTGGCACTGCTCAATGGTCATATCAATGGCATCATCCAACTTGCTGTAATTTATATTTTCTTGGTTCAACGCTTCCACAATCGGTTCCGCATCCTCATTTACAGCATCAATGGACAAAACATGATCAAAAATATTCAACGTATATTTTAAAGATGGATTCACATCTATCATTACATAAGAATAGGGCATTTTTGCGGCAAATGCGCTTGTGGCACCAAACACAATGATGATTGCAGCCGCTACCGCAGCACGGGAGAACCGCAGGATACTTTTTTGCGGGGGCATTGCCGTGAGCGTCTGCCCGATCTGATACCCTTGTTGTTGGAGCTTAACAAAAGTACCATCATCCCTCAGCGCAATAGCTATTTTTTTTTCATTTTGAACTATAACCATCTTCATGTCTTGCACCCATTTCCGTGAAATATTCCCTAATCGCGTTATGCTGTTTTTGTATAAGATCGGAGATCCGTATGTATTTTTCAGGACCTCCGATCTATTTCTTATTATTATTAAGAGATGGACATTAATCACAAATCAATATCCGCATCCTTGGCTGCAGCAAGCAGTGCTTGAAGGGCGGTCTGCACAGCTTCACGATAGCTTGAAAGGTCGGTATCCTCGTCTGCATCCTCTAAAGCTGCCAGCTCTTCATCCAAGGCATCTTCATATGCACTGATGTAGCCGCTGAGGGTTTCAGCGTCCTCGTCGCTCAGTGCGGCAATTGCTTCTGTAAATCTGCCATTCCCTGCGCCGTTCATCATCTGTCCATGGAATCTTTTCGACATAGAACCTATAGAACCTAAATCAATATCCTCATCTTCGGCTGCATCCAGCAATGCTTGAAGGGCGGTATGCACAGCTTCACGATAGCTTGAAAGGTCAGTATCCTCGTCTGCATCCTCTAAGGCTGCCTGTTTTTCTGTCAAGGCATCTTCATATGCACTGATGTAGCCGCTGAGGGTTTCAGCATCCTCGTCGCTCAGTGCGGTAATTGCTTCTGTAAATCTTCTGTTTCTTGTGCCGTTCATCATCTGTCCCTGGAATCCTTCCGACATGGAACCTAAATCAATATCCTCATCCTCGGCTGTATCCAGCAATGCTTGAAGGGCGGTATGCACAGCTTCACGATAGCTTGAAAGGTCAGTATCCTCGTCTGCATCCTCTAAGGCTGCCTGTTTTTCTGTCAAGGCATCTTCATATGCACTGATGTACTCACTGAGGGTTTCAGCGTCCTCGTCGCTCAGTGCGGCAATTGCTTCTGTAATCATGCCGCCACGGTTACCGCCAGCCATACCCATTTCTTGCTTCATGCCATTCAAACCTTGGTTGATACCGCCCTGAGCACTTCTTTCGGTTCCCTGTGCCTGAGAGGCTGATTGTGCTGTTGCACTCTGATTCTGCTGAGACTGCATTCTTCCGTTGGTCCCCTGGGAATGCTGCATTTTTCCACTTTGAACATTTGCTGACTGAGTGGTTTGGAAATTTCCCATTCCTCCAGAAGTAGGTCCCATTGCGAATACTGAGGTCGACATAGATAACACCAGTGCCATTGTACTTGTAATTGCTAAAGTTTTTTTAATTTTCTTAAACATATACGTCACATCCTTCAATATTTTTTACGTCGAATATTTCGCCGTTACTATATAATTCGTGAACGCAGTTCAAAAAAATGGGGTCATAAGAAAAAAATTGTTAAATTTATCCGATATTTTAGAATCAGTATAACCTTTCTGTCTTCTTTTTTCAAGGATTCTTGCGGAGGAGGGGATATCTTCCATAATATATCTGGTTTCAAGGTTGTTTGACCTTTGATTCCATAGCCTTCACAATTGATAATTACTTCATAGAATGTATCCCATGGGCTTCATAAATACGCAGATGTTCATCCTTGATTGTCCTCCAAGTTACGCCGAAAACCTTTGCAATTACTATTCTTTCCTTAGCCAGTGCTTCCGCAAACCTGCCTGGCTTGGCATCATATCCAAATATGGGATATTACCACATGGATTATATGGATCAAGTAAGGCACTATTTATTGTGCGCTTACGCTGAAAACAAATAAAAACCTCCAAACCACGAATAAATGGTTTGGAGGTTTTATATCTCAAAGGAAAGATGTACTTAAAATTACAGGAATTCATTTAAAATTGTCAAATTACCCGTTTATTCTGAAATAATCATTAGTACTTAGTATCTTCCTCTTCGTTAAAGGCTTTTGAAGCTTCATAACTTGGCTTTTCAAAACTCAATGCTTCAGCGTCAAATGGAACGTCCTTTTCAACCCCGTCAGTAGCTAATGTAAATTTAGATAGTAGGTCTTTCAGCATTTGAGCCTGAGCAGACAATTCCTCACTTGCAGCAGCTTCTTCTTCAGCGGTGGCACTATTTGTTTGAACGACAGCTGAAATCTGCTCAACACCCAGATTGACTTGCGTGATAGACTGTGCTTGTTCATTGCTTGCATCAGCAATTTTTTGAATTATTCCTGCGGAGTGTTCAGAACCACGAACAATTCCTTCCAGAGATGTTGCAGTTGCATTCACAATACGGGTTCCTTTTTCAATTGCGCGTATAGAGTTTTCAATCAAAGCAGACGTATTTTTTGCACTTTCTGCAGATTTGCTTGCAAGATTACGAACTTCATCTGCAACGACAGCAAAACCTCTTCCGGCGTTACCCGCTCTGGCTGCTTCAACAGCAGCGTTCAAAGCAAGAATATTTGTTTGGAATGCAATATCGTCAATATTCTTAATGATTTTTCCGATTTGGTTAGAAGTACGGCTAATTTCTTCCATAGCTTCAACCATAAGCTCCATTTGCTCTTTTCCATAAGTAGTAGCGTCTGAAGCCTCCTGTGCAATTGATTTTGCCTTTGTAGCATTTTCAGCTGTGTGCATAATTTGAGTGGAGATTTCATTCATTGTTGCTGACAGTTCCTCGATAGAGCTTGCCTGTTCTGTTGCCCCTTGTGAAAGCGCCTGCGCACCACTGGAAACCTGATCAGAACCCGAAGCAACCTGTTCCGCCGCCAAATTAATTTGCAAAAGGGTATCATTTACCATTTCTGCTGTAGAAACCAAAGCATCTTTAACAATAGCAAATTCGCCATCATATGTTTGCTTGAAAGTAATGCGGAAATCACCATTTCCAATCTGAAGCAACAACTCGGAAATTTCATTTATGTAGGCGATATAGCCCTTAAGCCGCACAACCGTTTTTTCAAATGAAAGAGCCACCAAGGAAGTTTCATCACTCGTTCTAATGTCTAAATCAACATCAAGATCACCTGCTGCAATTTTATCGGAAGCGATTGCCAATTTGCGTAATGGACTTATCATTCTTTTTGATGTTATAAAGATGATAATACAAATTGCTAACAAAATTATTATCATCGTTATAAAAAGAATTGACCGTAACTGAATAAACGGAGCATCAACCTCAGAACTAGGTATCGCTGATATTACCTTCCAGCCCGTTTTGCCAATGGATGAATTAAAGCCACACATTTCTTTCCCATCAATTTCATACTGAACAACATCTGTAGAAACGTTTTCTACCATGTTTATTACTTCATCACTCACTGGGAGTTCCTCAATATTTTTTAATACAAAATCTGGACTTGGATGATAAAGAACTGTATTCTTATCCGTTACAAAACAATAATACCCGGTATCACCTAGTCTAAGGCTGCTCATAATTGATGTGACTTGATCTAAAGACATGTCAACACCAAAAGCGCCAACCATTTGACCATTATTATATATTGGTATGGCGATTGTGACAACCATTTTACCGGTACTGACGTCTACATATGGATCGGATATGGATAACCCACTTTTCTCCATCATATTGATGAACCATGGACGTTGTGTAATAACCCAGTCCCCATCGACTTCAGCAACATATCCATCAGACATAATTAACTGACTAGAATCAAGATCGGCCATCCACGCTGCCAATATATTTGTGGAATCAAGGCTTGCAATACGCTGCAACTCTTCAAAGATTTCTGTAAATTCAGGAGTGCTTTTTACAGGTGTTTCTACTGTAACTTTTTCCATGTAATCAGAAAAAATCGAGTTGGTAGCGCCTGTTTTAACTAATGTGGTATACTCCGATAGGTACTGGCTAATTTGCCAAGATGCACTAAGTGAGCTTGTCCGAACAATTTCATTGCTTTGCCCTTTGATGCTTTTTTGAACATGTCCTGATACCAAAACAAAAAGTACACAAAACAAAATAATTAAGGGTACCACCGTTACTAAAATCATTTTTCTTGCAATGCTTTTTTGTAAAAACTTCATGTTTACACCTCTTTTTCCCCTTTTACTGAACCCCATCTTAATAAAAAATTTCAAAAAAGTCCATCCTTTTGTATAATGCCATTTTAAAATACGTTTGCGCTGATTGACCATCTTTGTTGTAAGTTAAGGAGCTGCTGCTTGTCTGACACAGAGCTTAAACCAACACCCTCCATATTTAGAAAATGCATTGCTTTTTGTTTCTAAAAGTAAAAATTGTTGAAGTAAAGCGTTTGTTCTTTCTTGAATAAATGTTGCAAATCAGTTGCCTACCTAAATTGTTTTAAAAAACACGCTACGCTCCTGTCAAATCCCCTCCTTATGCATTAAAAACCTTGTGTAATGTGAATTCTAGCTTTCCATTAAGAAATCAAAAAATAAGTGCAAAAATTCTTTTAACAAAAAATTAATAACATTACACTAATAAATAATAGGTTGAAATTTTCGGATAACAAATTATGCAGCATATAAAACATAAGAGCTTGCTACCAAAACATTTAGATTAAAAAAATAATCATAAATTTACTTCATTGGTTACAGTTATCCAAATTGCTTGTAAAAAATATATATCCTTAATTTAACATAAAATAGGCTGATAATCAATCAAATTACACTAAAAAGTTATTATATACGACATTATTTTGTTTATTAGACCATAACTTAGTACTTATCCAAATACGTTCAAATAAAAAAGTTATTCATATTTCATATAAAAACTTATTGATATTGGGATATTTTAATATTTTTTCTTTTGTTATTCCAAACGAAACTCTTTAGGTGCTTTAAATAAATAGCTTTGCAACACTTGCAAATAAAATGCAAGAAATAATACCAATTGAAGTAGGAATGGCTACAGCATAAAATGTCCATTTCCAGCTGTTTGTTTCTTTTTTTATGGTAAGCAGGGTAGTAGAGCAGGGCCAATGCATAAGGGAGAATAACATGGTGCTAACTGCAGTGATCCAGGTCCATCCCTGATTTACAAATAATTCCTTCATTTCAACAAGATTGTCAAGCCCAACAATATTTCCCTGCGACATATAAGCCATGATAATGATTGGAATTACAATCTCATTTGCTGGAAAACCCAAAATGAAGGCAAGAAGAATAACGCCATCCAATCCCATTAGCGTTGCAAAGGGATTTAAAAATGCTGCGCAATGATTTAGTATGCTTACATTATTCACTGATATATTTGCCATCAGCCATATCAACATTCCAGCAGGTGCAGCCACAATTATGGCTCTGCCTAAAACGAATAATGTTCGGTCAAAAATCGAGTGAACGATTACTTTGCCAATTTGGGGTTTGCGATAAGGTGGCAGCTCCAAAGTAAAGGAAGAGGGCACACCCTTTAAAATTGTTTTTGAAAGAAGTCTGGTTACACCGAAGGTCGTTAAAATACCTAATAAAATAAATGCAGTTAGTAAAACTGCAGATAACAAGGATGCAAATACACC
>JAQUSU010000010.1:23125-42909 GCA_028710085.1 Anaerotignum sp. | reverse complement strand
GTAATATCGTACACAATACGGTTAACACTCTTCACTTCATTCACAATTCTTACGCTAATGCGATCTAACACATCATAAGGAATCCGTGCCCAATCGGCGGTCATAAAGTCGGTAGTTGTCACACCACGAAGGGCAACGGTATAATCGTAGGTTCTAAAATCGCCCATAACACCAACGGAACGAACATCAGTAATTACAGCGAAATACTGATTGATACTGCGGTCTAAGTCTGCGCTTGCAATTTCTTCACGGAAAATTGCATCGGCTTCTCTTAAAATCTCCAATTTATCTTCCGTTACCTCGCCAATGACACGGATGCCTAAGCCTGGGCCAGGGAAGGGCTGACGCCATACCAGTTTTTCGGGTAAGCCAAGCTCAATGCCCATCTGGCGCACTTCATCCTTAAACAGCAGGCGCAAAGGCTCAATCAATTCCTCAAAATCCACAACGGAAGGCAAGCCACCTACATTATGATGGGATTTGATCACAGCCGAATCCCCCAAGCCGCTTTCAATCACGTCGGGGTAAATGGTTCCCTGTACCAAGTAATCAACTTTTCCAATTTTTCTGGCTTCAT
Source organism: Anaerotignum sp. (assembly GCA_028710085.1). Classification (GTDB taxonomy): domain Bacteria; phylum Bacillota; class Clostridia; order Lachnospirales; family Anaerotignaceae; genus Chakrabartyella. The sequence continues at coordinate 42,332 of JAQUSU010000010.1, read as the reverse complement.
CTTCAAAGACACGAATAAATTCTTCGCCGATGGTTTTTCTTTTTGCTTCAGGTTCCGTAACGCCTTTTAGCTTGCTCAAGAAACGTTCCTGTGCATTTGCACGCACGAAATGGGAATCGAAGAACCCATCAAATGCTGTTTCTACTTCGTCACCTTCATTTTTACGCATCAAACCATGGTCAACAAACACACAAGTCAGCTGTTTGCCAATTGCCTTAGAAACCAGAGCTGCAACAACGCTGGAATCAACACCGCCGGAAAGGGCACAAAGTGCCTTGCCATCGCCAACCTTTTCGCGAATTTTCTTAATCTGATCCTCAATATAATTTGTCATAGTCCAGTCGCCGCTGCAATGGCATACTTCATATAAGAAGTTATGAAGCATATTAGTGCCTCGGGGAGTATGGTTTACTTCGGGATGAAATTGCACGCCATAAAACCCTTTTTCGGGGTATTCAATGGCTGCGGCAGGGCAGGTTGCAGTTTTTCCAACAATACGGAAGCCTTCAGGCAATTCGGTTACGAAGTCTGTATGGCTCATCCAGCAAATTTCTTTTTCGCCAATGCCCTTAAGTAGCTTACTGCTTGTATCGAAAGCGACCTCAGTTTTTCCATATTCGCTTTTTTCGTTTGCATTTCCAACTGTACCACCCAGCGTATATGCCATCAACTGACAGCCGTAGCAAATGCCTAAAACAGGGATGCCCAACTCAAAAATTTCGGGATTACAGTGGGGGGATGTCTCTTCGTACACGCTATTGGGTCCGCCGGTGAAAATGATGCCTTTTGGATTTTTTGCCTTGATTTCTTCCATAGGCTTATTCCAAGGCATGATTTCACAATAAACATGATGTTCTCTGATGCGGCGCGCAATCAGCTGATTATACTGTCCGCCAAAATCTAATATGATAATCATTTCGTGATTCATCGTTAACCTCCATAAAAAATCTCATAACCGTCCGTCATTTGAATAGAAAAGCCGCCGAAAAACTCCGACGGCAGGTTCTTTGATTATATTAGCATAGCCCACAAATATTGACAAGAGAAAAAACCATGAAATAAGCCGCTTTCTTCTTAAAATCTTTGTAGAATATACTTCCCCAACCCGTTGACATGCCAGCTTTACTTTGTTATCATTTTAAAGTCATTGTCTATTTTTTACTTATTATATCATTTTATTACCAAAAGGAGGGAAAAACATGGTTTTTTTTGAAAATCTTTTTAAGCTTAAAGAGAATAATACTACAATGAGAACGGAAATTTTTGCGGGAATCACTACATTTATGACAATGGCATATATTCTTGTGGTGAATCCCAGCATTTTAAGTGCAGCGGGAATGGATGCGGGTGCACTTTTGACTGCAACCTGCATTGCATCTGCACTAGGCACATTATTTATGGCTTTTTTTGCAAACTATCCCTTTGCGCTAGCTCCAGGTATGGGGCTAAATGCATATTTTGCATTTACCGTTTGCGGACAGTATGGCTACAGCTGGGAGGTTGCTTTGACTGCGGTTTTTGTGGAGGGTCTTATTTTTATTTTGCTTTCCGCCGTCAATATAAGAGAAGCAATTTTTAATGCAATCCCTTCAAATATGAAAAAAGCAACCAGTGTTGGTATCGGTATGTTTATTGCTTTTATCGGTCTGCAAAACGCTGGTGTAATTGTTGCAGATTCTGTGGTTTGTGTAGCCTTGGGTGATGTTAAAAAAATCTCAGTGGCATTAGCTTTAATTGGTATCATTATCACTTTGGCGATGGTTGTAAAAAAAGTAAAAGGTGCTTTGTTCTTAGGCATTATTATTACTTGGGTTTTGGGTATTATTTGTCAGTTAACCGGAATTTATGTGGTAAATATGGATGCAGGCATGTATTCCTTAATTCCTCAGGGAATTATTTCTGCGCCACCAAGTATTGCGCCTATTGCCATGAAGCTGAGCTTTGGCGGTATCAAAATTTTTGATTTTATTACCGTTATTTTTGCATTCTTATTTGTAGACTTATTTGATACTTTAGGTACATTAATCGGTGTTTCCACAAAGGCGGGCTTCATTGACAAAAACGGCAAGTTGCCTCACATCAAGGGCGCATTGTTTGCAGATGCTTGTGCAACCACAGTTGGCGCGGTTTTGGGTACCTCCACAGTGACTACCTTCGTAGAAAGCGCTTCCGGTGTATCTGACGGCGGACGAACAGGTATGACTTCTTTTACAACAGCGATTCTTTTCTTGGTGGCGTTGTTATTCTCCCCAATCTTAACCACAATCCCTTCTTTTGCAACAACACCAGCATTAGTAGTGGTAGGCCTATTTATGGTTGAGAATATCAGAGACATTAATTTTAGCGATTATACAGAAGGATTTCCTGCATTTATTACGATCCTGATGATGGTTGTTGCCTATAGTATTTCAGAAGGTTTGGTTTTTGGTGTAATTTCTTATGTATTACTCAAACTGCTTAGCGGTAGACAAAAAGAACTGAACCCTGTGATCATTATAATCGGTATATTATTCTTTATTAAATTGATTTTGGGATAAAAAAAGAAGGCCTGTCATTTGAATAAAATGGCTGTCAAAAAAGTCTAGCAAATGCTAGGCTTTTTCTTTTTATCTATGCCATAATTTAACAGGAAAAATTAATGAGAACGAAGAAAAAGGAATGTTTGGTGCTTATTCAGTTTGAGGTTCCATAATTGCAAAGAGCGTTGTTAAATAATGGATATTTTCCTGTTTTTTAAATGGAATTTACAAAGAAATATCAAAATAAAGTAAAAAATCTTTTTTTTGAAGAATTCGTTGAAAATTGAAAGAAAAAATTAATTAACATGGTAAAAAAATACTTAACATTTATAAATTAACAATAAAATGATGCGTTTGTAGTATAAGAATCACATATAATAAAAAAATTGTCGCAAAAGTACGAACAATTTTTACAATTTTCTCACCAAATTGTGGTAGTTTATTGACAAAATTGAGCATTAGAGGTAAAATATGCTCATGCAAAGTTCGTATTTGATACGTGTATTTGCAAATTCTAGGCAAAATAATATGCAAAAAGAAAGGGAGAAAAAGACTATGAAAAAATTGCTTTCCATGCTTCTTGCTTCTGCACTGGCCGTTTCCATGTTGGCTGGCTGCGGCGGTGGTAGTGAAGCAAACACAGGTACAGATAATGGAGATGCTGCAGAAAATGAAACAAAGGTTTACAAGGTTTGCAACTTAGTAAACGGTACATTGGGGGATAAATCCTTTTTTGACTCTGCTGAGGCAGGGTTGAAGAAACTGGCTGATGACGGTAGAATTGAGTACACAACCATTGAGATGGGTGGCACAACAGAGGATCAGGCAAAATGGCAGGGTTATTTGGAAGAGGTTTCCGCTTCCGCAGAATATGATCTGATTATTTGTGGCACATATCAAATGCCAGATTATTTAAAGAATGTATCTGAACAGTATCCTGATCAGAAGTATCTCATTTATGATGATACAACTTATGAATTACCTAACGTTGCAAACTTAAGCTATGCACAGAACGACTTGGGTTACTTGGTTGGTACTTATGCAGGTGCAATGACAACAGATACAAGTGTTGAAGGTATCAACGAAGATGCAGTTGTTGGTTTTGTTGGTGGCGTTGACAGCCCCGTAATTAATGATTTCCTGTATGGCTTTATTTTGGGCGCTCAGGAAGCAAACCCTGATATTAAAATTGACACAAGATATGTAAACAGCTATGTTGACCCTGCAAAGGCAAAGGAATTAGCTGAATCTATGATCAATGATAACAAGTGTGATATTATCTGGGGTGTAGCTGGTAACTCTGGTAATGGCGCTGCTGAAGCTGCTTTGGAAACAGGAAAAGCATACTTCATTGGTGTTGACTCCGATCAGGAATTAACATTCTCTCCTGAATTGGCAGCGATCACATTGACATCTGGTTTGAAAAACATTGGGAATTCCCTTATCTGGTTCTTTGATGAATGGGATGCTGGCACTGAACACTTCGGTCAGCATACTTTATTAGGTATGAAAGAAGGCGGCATTGGTGTCGTTACAGATAAAAACTATGACAGCAAAACACCCGATGCTGTAAAAGAAAAAGTTACTGCTGCAATTGAAGCTATTTCCAGCGGCGACGTTGTAGTTCCTACAGCAATTGGAAATGAAACTGATGAAGTTCAGCAGTTAAGAGAATCTGTAAAACCTTGATGAATTTGGCATCAAACGTTTAAACGTTGGTGAATGGGGGGGGGCTTTCATGCTCCCCTTTTACCATTAACAATATTATTTGGAAATCCGCCTTTTTTTCACCGCTTAAAGTTCATTAAATTTCTGCCATTTTTCTTATTAAAATGCAATTTGAAAAAAGTCCTTTATTAAAATTATTTTGAATAAAGGTTTTTTTTGAAGGTGCATGGGAAAAAAATCAATGGACTTTCTGCCTAAATTTAAGAATGCAAAAGAGGAGGGGATCCGACAATGTCTGACAACGATTATGTTGTTCAAATGAAGGGTATCACCAAAGTTTATCCTAACGGTATTGCAGCGAATCAAGGGGTTGACTTTAATGTAATGCGTGGGGAGATTCATGCCCTTATGGGTGAAAACGGTGCCGGCAAATCTACATTAATGAAGATGCTTTTTGGTTTGGAGCAGCCAACGGAAGGAGAAATCATTGTTAATGGAGAAAAAGTTTCACTTTCGTCACCAACTGTGGCCATTTCAAAAGGGATTGGAATGGTTCATCAGCATTTTATGCTGGTTCCAAGCTTAACTGTTGCCGAAAACATGGTTTTGGGAATGGAACCAAAGCAAGGAAACAAATTATTTATTAATTACAAGAAAGCCGTGGAAATTACAGAGGAATTTTCAAAAAGATACAACCTTTTTGTTGATCCCCACGCGAAGGTAAGAGATATTCCTGTTGGAATGAAGCAAAAGGTTGAAATTTTAAAAGCCTTGGTGCGGGGTGCAAAAATACTTATTTTGGACGAGCCTACTGCCGTATTAACAACCCAGGAGACCGAAGAGCTTTTTAAAGAGCTGATACATCTGAAAGAGCAGGGCTATACCTTAATTTTTATTTCTCATAAATTAAATGAAATCAAACAAATTACTGATCGTCTTACCATTATGCGTGGCGGTAAGTCCATGGGTGTACATGAAACGGCAGACATTTCAAAAGAGGAAATTTCTCGATTAATGGTTGGGCGTGATGTTGTGCTTACCGTTGAAAAAGAACAAGCACAGCCGACAGATGTGGTCTTGAGCGTTCACAACATGGAATACACCAATGAGTGGAACAAAAAAATGCTGGATAAACTTTCCTTTGATGTAAGAAAGGGTGAAATATTGGGCATTGCCGGGGTGGAAGGTAATGGGCAGAGAGAACTGGTTGATATGCTTTTCAACTTAAATATTCCAGATGGCGGTTCGGCAAAGGTGAACGGGAAAAATATTTTAGGCCGCCCCCAGAGAGAAATCCGTGACATGGGCGTAACATTAATTCCGGAGGATAGAATGACCTTTGGTATTGCAGGCGCAGGCACAATCGAAGAAAACTTGATGAGCGACCGTGCAGCCAGCAAAAAATATAACAAGGGAATTTTATTTAACCTAAATGCAATGCATGAAGACAGTGATCAACTGATTAAAGATTATAGGGTTCTTTGTAAATCACGCAAACAGCAAGTTGGGATGCTTTCAGGCGGTAATATTCAAAAGGTTGTTGTTGCCAGAGAGTTTTCTAGTGACCCTGTATTAATTATTGCGGATCAGCCAACGCGAGGGATTGACGTTGGTGCTACGGAATTTATTCGTAAAAAATTAGTGGAGCTTAGCCGTGAAGGCGCCGCAGTTCTTTTGGTTTCTGCGGATTTGAATGAAGTAATGGAGCTTTCTGACAGTTTAATTATTATGTATAACGGTAAAATTGCCGCTTATTTTGAAGATACAGCTGTTTTAAACGATACGATTATGGGTGAGTATATGTTAGGTTTAAAACAACAAAGTATCGAGGAGATAGGGGGAGTTATTCATGGAGAATAAGCGTCAAAATATGTTTGAAATTTTCCGCGGATTTGTGGCCATCGCAATTGCGATTTTAGTTGCATTTATCTTAATTTTGATTTGCGCTGATGACCCTGGTAAGGCTTTAGAATGTCTGTTAATTAAACCCATTATCAGCAATGGTGCATTGAATACAAAATCAATTTTTACAATTTTAGCGCGTATGACTCCCGTAATATTTACCGGCTTAGCGGTTTGCGTCATGTTTTCTGCAAACCAATTTAACTTGGGCGGCGAAGGTGCGGTAATGTTAGGCGGCTTTATTGCTGCGCTTATTGGTATCTATATTCCGATGGTTTCTGGTGTTCATATTATTGTTGCAGTTTTAGCAGGTACGATTTTTGGTGGATTGGTCATGATTGTCCCCGCTGTTATTAAGGTAAAGCTAAAAGCAAGCGAAATGGTTTGTTCCTTAATGATGAATTACGTTATCATGTTTATCATTTTGCATTTTTTGAATAATAAATTTGCAGATAGAAGTAAAGGTGCAACACAAAGCTATCCGTTTTTAAAAACCGCTTTAATATCAACAATGATTCCCGGAACAGAATTGTCTTGGGGCTTTGTTATTGCAATCATAGCGACAGTTATTGTGGCAATTTTTATGTATCGTACAAGATGGGGATATTCCATTCGTATGATTGGTATTAATGAGTCTTTTTCAAAATATTCAGGAATGAAGGTTGGCGGTATTATCGTTTTATCCCAGGTAATTGGTGGTATGCTTTCCGGTATGGGTGGTGCCATTGAAATGCTGGGGAGGAATAAAACCTTCGTATGGTTGGATTTGCCGGGCTATGGTTGGACAGGTATTACCGTTGCAATTTTAGCCAAAAACAACCCCGCTATGATTCCCTTTGCGGCTTTGTTTATTTCTTATTTAAATAGAGGCTGTGATTTGATGTCTATTTATGCAGGTGTTCCTGCAGAAATGATAGATATTATTCAAGCTGTAATTTTCTTATTCTTTGCAGCGGAACATTTCTTGTCTGGCACAAGACAAAAAATTGTTGTTAAGGATGCAAAAGAAGAATTACAGAAAAAAGAACTGGCGACTTCAGGGGAAGGGGGTCAGGCGTAATGTTCAATCAGTTAATAGATATGATTTTTTCTGCTAGCTTTGGATATTCCATCATCCGAATTTCATCCCCAATTCTATTTGCAGCTTTAGCCGCTGTTGTGGCTGAAAAGGCCGGCGTTGTCAATATCGGTCTGGAAGGTATTATGACGATTTCCGCATTATTTGGCGTATTGTTTGCCTATTGGACAAACAGCTGGATTATTGGCGTAATTGGTGCAACAGCCGTTGGTGTTTTGATCGCAATGATCATGGCGGTTTTTGCATTAAAATTAAAAACTGATATTATTTTAGCCGGCATTGCCATCAATTTGTTAGGCGGCGGTGGAACAGTTTTTCTTTTGTTCCTTTTTACAGGCTTAAAAGGGAATACGGCAAGCATGACAACGCCGTATATGTTAACGCCTAAAGTAAATATACCTTTGTTAAAGGATATTCCTGTGATTGGCCAAATTTTTTCGGGCCACTCAGCATTAACCTATTTAGCATTCCTTTTGGTTATCCTTGTATGGATTTTGTTGTACAAAACGGCTATGGGTCTTAGAATTCGTGCTGTAGGTGAAAACCAAAATGCCGCAGACAGTGTTGGCGTTAGTGTTTTGAAAACACAGTACATCGCATTAGCTATCTCCGGTGCACTGGCAGGCTTGGGCGGCGCATATATGTCTATGTATTATTCTCAAAGCTGGAACATTGGTATTGTTGCAGGTCGTGGATTCATTGCTTTGGCTGCACAGGCCATGGGGCAAGGCGAGCCAGTTGGGGCGATGCTGTCCTCTCTGTTATTTGGGTTTGCCAGCGCTTTGGGTAATAAGATGGAAGGCATGCAAGGCTTCTCCTCTTATTTGGTGGCATCCATTCCGTATGTAGTTACAATTATTGGTTTGGTAATTTATGCTATGGGTACCATTAAGAAAGTGAAACGCTTTAAAGACAACGATAAATAAAGGCTTGGGGAAGGTTGGAAGGATTTTACGGACTCCAGCTTTCTCCATCAATAGAACAAAGAGGAGGATAGGGATGAAAACGATACCTATTATTTTAAATGGCGATCCGGGGCATGATGATGCGATTGCTTGGGTTTTGGCAAAAGCAAGTCCAGTGCTTGATATTCGTGCAGTTACATCTTGCTGCGGGAATCAAACGATTGAAAAAACAACATATAATGCACTTCGCGTTTGCACATTAATTGACTTACATGTGCCGACTGCTATGGGACGTGCTTGTCCTTTGATTGCAGATCCCATTATTGCTCCAACCGTGCATGGGGAATCCGGCTTGGATGGCCCTGTTTTACCCGAACCTGATTTTGAAGTTCTTGACATGGATTCGGTGACGCTAATGGCTAAGGTAATCCGTGAAAGCGATGAACTCATTACCTTAGTGCCCACTGGCCCCTTGACAAATATTGCGGCACTGCTGTTGGCTTACCCAGAATTGAAAAAAAATATAAAACAGATTTCGTTGATGGGTGGTGGAGTTCAGCACGGCAATTGGACTCCGGCGGCAGAATTTAATATTCTGGTTGATCCTGAGGCGGCGGATGTGGTTTTTAAATCCGGCATTCCAATTATTATGGCCGGCTTGGATGTAACAGAAAAGGCGATGATTTTCCCTGAGGATTTTGAACGAATTCGTGCGTTGGGAAATCATGTTGCGGAAATTGTAGCCGATTGGTTAGAGTTTTTCTATCAGTTCCATAAAAGCATTGGCTATGAAGGGGCACCTGTGCATGATGCAGTGGCGGTTGCAGCCCTGATTAAGCCGGAAATCATGGAATCTAGAGATTTGTTTGTGCAAATTGAAACAACAGGGGATTTTTGTAAAGGTGCAACGGTTGCTGATTTTAATGGAGTATTAGGAAAAGCACCAAACGCAAAGGTTTTAATGGGAATTGATAGACAGGGCTTTGTGGATCTTTTGGTTGAAGCAATTAGTGTATACGGGGAGGTGGCAAAATGAATCGTTTCCCAGTAATTATTGACTGTGACCCTGGTGTTGACGATACGGCGGCATTATTATTGGCAAGCCGTTTGGACGAATTGAACATTCGTGCCATTACAACTGTTTCAGGGAATGTTGGGGTAGATAAAACAACGGCAAATGCCATAAAAGTAAGACACGCAATGGGAAAAGACATCCCGATTTTTATGGGAGCTGACAGACCCATGTTTCGTGATCCTGTTACTGCTGAAAAATTTCATGGCAACGACGGTTTTGGTGGCGTAAACTATCCAAAGGAAATTAAAAATACCGAAATTGGCCAAGAAAAGGCATGGGATGCCATTTATCGCATTGCAAAAGAATGTAATGGGGAATTGATTGTCATTGCAGTTGCGCCCATGACAAATTTGGGGATTGCCCTTTCAAAATACAAGGATTTATCAAAACGAATCAAACGTATTGTAATTATGGGCGGAGCTGCAATTGGTGGCAATATTACGCCTTCTGCGGAATTCAATATTTATGTTGACCCGGAAGCAGCAGATATGGTGTTTTGCAGTGGCATTCCTGTGTATATGTGTGGTTTGGATGTTACGTTAAAAGCATATATGACACCAGAGGAGCTTGAAGAAATTGGCGCCTTGGGTTCCTTTCAGGCAAAGCTTTTTCGGGATGTACTGCAAGGCGGCTTGAAGAAATATTTGGAATGGGGCTATAAAGGCGTTGCCCTTCATGATCCTGTAGCGGTATTATATACGGTTGATGATAGTATTTTTGAAACACACCATGTGGGAATTCGCGTTGAAACAAAAGGGCAATTAACCATTGGCAAAACCGTAACGGACTTGTATAGCGATAAGCAAATGGAGCATAATGCCTACATTGTAACAGATGTGAATCGAGAAGCATTTATAGAAAAAGTGAAAAGCTTAATGACAAAATTCTAATAAAATCCTCTATCCAATGTAAATTGTGATAGAGGGTTTTATTTTTTGAAATTTTGCAAAAGAACACTTGACAAAAACAATAAAAGCAAATATTATAATCACAAATAGACCGACGGTCGGTCAAAACTAGAAAAAGGAGTACCTTACTACCATGAGACAGATAAAAGAACATGATGAACGCAAAAATGAAATTATAGATACCGCACAAAAGCTATTTTCAATAAAAGGATATTCACTATGCAGTGTGAATGAAATTTTGACGGAAATCGGAATTGCAAAAGGCACTTTTTATCATTATTTTAAATCTAAAGAAGAGGTGCTGGATGCAATCATTGCAAGGACAACGGAAATCATTATCGGTAGGGCTGAGGCTGCCGCTAAAATGAAAGATATTTCGCCTTTGGACAAAATAATGAATATATTTTTATCAATTCGTATTGAAAACGAGATGGATTCAGGCTTGTTAGAGGAAATGCATAAGCCTGAAAACGCATTAATGCATCAAAAATCTTTACGCGCTGTCGTGTCTGAACTAACACCAATATTGGTAAAGGTGATTGAGGAGGGGAATGAAAAGGGCATTTTTCATGCCGAGTTTCCCAAGGAGTATATGCAGATTTTTTTGGCATCCTCTCTCACCCTTTTGGATGATGGAATTTTCAAAATAGAACCAATGCAACAGCAACTTATGTTTCAGGCGTTAATAACGCTACTTTCAAAAATGTTGAATTTAGAAAGCCGTTTGTTGTTGGAAAAGGCAGCACCTTATTGGAAGAATTAAAATGTATTTGCAGTGCTTGAAAAAGATGAATTGCATATTTAAATGCAAAGGAAGGATAAGAAAAATGAAAATTTTTTTAACCATATGGGTCGGTGAGCTGATTTCCAATATCGGAAGTGGTATGACGGCATTTGCCTTGGCGATTTATGTATTTCAGCTGACAGACAGCGTAACCTATGTATCCCTCGTTACATTATTGGCGTATATGCCAACGGTGTTACTAAGCCCCATTGGCGGAATTTTTGCTGACAGATATGACCGAAGATTGTTAATGATTTGCGCCGATACATTATCGGGATTAGGCTTGCTTTATATTTTACTGAGCATGAAATTCGGAACTGGCGGAATTGTACCCATTTTTATTGGTGTTACTGTGAATTCTGTATTTGTTGCCTTAATGGAGCCGGCATACAGAGCAACCATTACGGACTTATTATCGGAGGCGGAATATGCAAAGGCGAGTGGCGTGGTACAAATTGCAGGGAATGCAAAATATCTTATTTCCCCCGCAATTGCAGGGTTAATTCTTAGCGTTTCAGATATTTCCTTGATTTTGCTTCTGGATATTTCCACGTTCATAATAACGATTTTTGCCGTTGCCATTGCAAGAAAGCAAATTCAAAAACCGACAAAAAAAGAAGCTCACGACGGTATGCTTAAGGAGCTTCGCGAAGGCTTTCAATTAATCAGAGAAAAGAAGGAAGTCAAGTCCCTTATTCTGATTATGACACTATTGTGTTTTTTTCTTGGATTCATACAAACCCTTACCGCACCAATGATTCTGGTACTTAGTAATGCAAAAACAGTAGGCTATATTGAATCATTTTGTGCCGCTGGCATGCTGGTAGGAAGCGTTATGATTGGCGTTTTTGGAATCAAAAAAAATCAATACCACAAGGTTCTTTTTTCGGCAGCTTCATTAAGTGGATTATTTATGGCTTTTGCGGGATTAAAAACAAATCTGTTTTTTATTTCTGCGGCGCTGTTTCTGTTTTTCGTAACGCTACCTTTTATCAATACATGCGCGGAGGTTCTTTTACGGGTAAATATACCCAACGATTTACAAGGAAGAATTTGGGGGTTGGTAAGCCTGCTTACACAAGCAGGAATGATTATTGCTTATGCAAGCTGTGGTGTCGTTGCTGATGTTGTTTTTGAGCCCATGTTTCAGAAATCGGGGCTCCTTGTCCAAAGTGTGGGAAAAATAATCGGAACGGGGCAAGGCCGAGGAATTGCCTTTATGCTAATCCTATCCGGTTTAGGAATGATATTATCCATGGCTTTTCTCAAAAAAATAGTCGTTTTCAGCAGTCAAAGAGAGTGAATTTTCCGTGGGCAGAGGACGAAAAAGATGGTTTTTAAAATAATTAAAATGATATGAAAAAACCTGGAAATAATCTGGCTTTGTTGCTCTTAAAAATATTTAATCAAGATTTCCCAAAAAGCCAAGTCTGCTTTGACGGATGAAGAATCTAAAATTGTCAGTTGCATTTTCATGAAAATCCTAATATAATACTTATGTTAAGGTAAAAAATATATGAGATGTTCCTTGCGAAGGACAGATTTTCTGTCCCACCATCTCGTGAATAAAAAACAGGGGGTTTTTTTATGGGAAAAAATAAGGTATCAACAAAATTATTGGTTGTTACAGCGTTAATCGCAGCGGTTTATGTAGTTATGACACTTGCCATTGCGCCATTGTCCTTTGGGTTTATCCAGATGCGTATTTCTGAGGTCATGGTACTTTTGGCGTTCATTGACAGGCGGTACGTTCCAGGGTTAATTTTAGGCTGCTTTATAGCAAATTTATTCAGCCCCTTTGGCATCATGGATGTATTTTTTGGGACTGCCTGCACGGCGGCGGCTCTATGGGGCATAACCCGTAGTAAAACACTGTTTGGTGCCAGCTTATGGCCGGTGGTTTGTAATGCGTTTATTGGGGTGGAGCTTTATTTATTAGGAGAGTGTCCTTTACTTTTCGGGATGATTACCGTTGCCATTGGTGAATTTTTGGCGGTATCTTGTGTAGGATATGTTTTGTTCCGCCAGATTATGAAGAATCCGGGGCTTATTGCCCGATTGAAATTAGTTGAAAAATCAGAAAATAATTTGTGATAAAGTATTTCCTCAGGGTGCATTGTGATAAAACGATGACACCCTTTCTTTATTTGTGTTATAATTAACATACAATATGTTGAACATATAATCATTAGTTAAAAAGACATCTACAAAATATAGTTTTTAAAAGAAATATTTCAAAAGGACGGAGTGATATTATGCTATTTTCTTCATTTAAAATTCGAGAATTGGAACTGAAAAACCGATGGATTATGCTGGCTTTGCATACAGGCTATGCACAAGGAAATGCGATTTCAGAAAGAGAATTTGCGTTTTATGAAGAAAGAGCCAAGGGTGGTGCGGCTGCCATTACTTTGGTTTTGTCTGTAAATGAGGCGGGAAGCTTAAAGGGAATGCATCAAGCAAAAAGCCTTGCATTGGAAAGCCTTAAGGAATTGGCCGATCGTTTGCATCAGTATGGCTGCAAGCTAATTGTTCAGCTTTTCCATTGTGGGCGTAATGACAGCAAAAAGGATCATGGGGAGAAGCCTTTATTTGCCCCATCTGCCGTTGCTTCCGTGATTTATAAGGCAGAGCCTGTGGAAATGGATAGGGAGGAGCTTGGAAGAACGAAAGAGGATTTTGCCCTTGCCGGAGAATTCTGCAAAAAGGCAGGGGTGGATGCAATTGAAATCAGTGCATCTGCGGGGTACCTATTATCTGAATTTTTGTCGCCGATCACAAACCTGCGCAAAGATTCCTATGGCTATGAAAATAATGGGGGGATGGAGTATCCTCTTGAGGTCATTCGTTTTGTCCGTGAGAGGGTAGGGGATTTTCCTGTTTTACTTAAGGTTTCCGGGGCACAAATGGTGGATGGGGGCTATGGCTTAGAGGATACCGTTTCTTTTTGTCGTTTGGCAGAGGAATATATTGACTGCGTCACAGTGACAGGAGGCTGGCATGAGTCTCCCGTGGAACAGATTTCTTACCATGTGGCGAAAGGGGCATATGCGCCTTTTGCAGGTGTTTTAAAAAAATATATTGCCTTGCCTGTCATTGCTTGCAATCGGATTCACGATGGCGAAACGGCGGAACGCCTACTGGCTGAAAACCAGTGTGATTTTGTAGGTACGGCACGAGCTTTTTTGGCAGACCCGCAGTTTGCAAATCGTGTGGAAAATAAGGAACGTTTTTTGCCTTGCCAAGGCTGTAACCGTTGCATAACCAGAGTTTTAAAGGGAGAAGAAGTAATATGTGGCTTTAATCCGGAGGCAGGGAATGAATATTATGAAAAACAGCGCAGAAAAATAGCAACCAGAAAAGAGGTTGTAGTGGTTGGCGGTGGCCCTGCCGGAATGGAAGCGGCGAAAAAATCGGCAGACCGTGGCTTTATGACAACTTTAATTACCGAGGAAAAGGTCTTAGGCGGACAATTAAATTTGGCGGCAAAACCTCCCAAAAAGGAAGCTATGTCGGAATACATTGCTTATATGGAAGAAACCTTAAAAAATTTAGGCGTAACTATGATTCTGGGCGAAAAATGTTCCGAGGAATTTTTGCTTGGGAAAAAGCCTTACTTTACGGTGATTGCAACGGGGAGTGAGCCTGTACTACCCAAAATAGAAGGCGCCGAAAAAGGGGTTTTTGCAAGCGATGTTTTATCGGGGAAGGTTTCACTTCCTCCCCAGTCGGCGGAAGGGCAAATTGTAATTATCGGCGGTGGCCTTGTGGGTCTGGAAACTGCAGCATATATCAAGAAAATAGATGAAGAACGAAAAATAAAAATTGTGGAAAGTCAAGCTGCTTTTGGCAAAGGAATGGGAGCGTTGTCAAGACCGCTTATCTCAAGCTTGCGCGCAAAAGGCGTTCAATTTATGGCAGAAACGAATGTTGAGGGCTTGGAGGATGGAAAAGCTCTGATTTCCATTGGCGGTCAAAAGTTTTTCTTGCAGGCGGATGCCATCCTTTTGGCAACAGGTGCTCAGCCCAGCGAATATGGCTATTTAACCATGCCATTGATGGATGAAAGGCTATCTTATGCATTAGTTGGGGATGCAGAAAAAATAGGGGATGGTGCGGATGCTATTCATTCTGCCTATGAACTATTCACAAGGGTTTATTTGGCGTGAAATTAGCAAAAATGAACAAAAACAAAGATATTTATTGCTTATTCTGGGTAATTGTACTATAATAAATGAGGTTTTATATGGCAACAAATGTAATGAAATAAAGGGTTTTTGATTATTTAGGAGAGAAAACAAAGGGGGAAATGAGATGGATTTTATCAAAAGAACTTGGGCAGAAATTGATATGGATGCATTGGCGCATAATATCAAAAGCATCCAGTCAAAACTGGCTGAAGGCGAAAAGGTAATGGGAATTGTGAAAGCCGATGCTTATGGCCATGGAGATGGATATGTTGCTCGTGCTTTACAAGATGCTGGGTTTGATTGGTTCGGCGTTTCCAATATTGAAGAAGGTATGAGTTTGCGAAACGAAGGAATTGATAAGCCGATTTTGGTTTTAGGCTATACTCCTGCTGAAACTGCAGGCATACTGAATGAATATAAGATTACACAGGCTTTAATTGGGATGGAGTATGCTTTGGCATTGCAAAGTGAAGCCCAAAAGACGGGAGTAATTGTAGATGTACATATCAAGCTGGATACGGGGATGACTCGTGTTGGCTTCCAAACAGATGACGAAAACTTTGAGGAATCCCTGAAGGAACTGCTTGAAGTAAGCAAAATGCCTAATCTTCATATTGCAGGTATTTTCACTCACCATGCCGTTGCGGATGCATATCAGGCGGATAATCCTCAATTTACAGAAATGCAGTTTACTCGTTTTAACAAAATGGTAAATGCATTAAAGGATGCTGGCGTAGATGTTGGAATTCCTCATTGTGCAAATAGTGCAACAACCATTGCATATCCCGAAAAGCATTTGGGTATGTGCCGTTCCGGTATTATTACCTATGGCATGCTCCCCTCCGGTGAATGCGAAGGTATGATTGATATTAAGCCTTTGATGACACTGAAAACGACGATTGGTCTGGTTAAGCATGTCAAAGCTGGTTCTCAGCTTTCCTATGGCAGAACTTATACGGCGGAAAC
This sequence comes from Anaerotignum sp., assembly GCA_028710085.1. Lineage (GTDB taxonomy): Bacteria > Bacillota > Clostridia > Lachnospirales > Anaerotignaceae > Chakrabartyella. The sequence continues at coordinate 26,337 of JAQUSU010000010.1, read as the reverse complement.
GGAAAGAGTGATTGCAACAGTACCTATTGGATATGCAGACGGCTATAATCGTTCATTATCCAATAAGGCAAGAATGCTGGTAAACGGGCATTTTGCCCCTGTGGTTGGACGTGTTTGTATGGATCAGCTGATGCTGGATGTAACAGGAATCCCGGATGTAAAAATGGGTGACGAAGTCGTTGTTTTTGGTCGTCAGGGAGATCAGGTTTTACCCATTGAAGAGCTGGCGGATATGTTGGGAACAATCAACTATGAGCTTACTTGTGTAATAACGAAGAGAGTTCCTCGTGTATTTATTGAGGGCGGGAAAGTTATTGGCGTGGTTGACCATGTTTTACATCAATATAAATAAATGAGTATTTAAACAGCAGCTTCTTGGGAGGCTGCTGTTCTTTTTTCACGAAAAAAATATTGTTGAAACGAAACACGTGGAGGAAGATTGAATCCTTAGTTGAAAAATGTCATTGTTGTCTAATTCACAATAGTTGATTAGCCTAAAAAAATAAAATTAAAAAAACGATAACCACATAGTTGTGATTACCGTTAAAAAAATTTTATTATAAATGATAAGCCTGGTATTTTTTTGCAAAACAAAAGCCAATTGTACCGGGGCCTGTGTGAGAAGCAACCGTTGCACCAATTTGAAAGGAGGAGCAAAATTCCATTTCAGGAAAGGCATCCTTTAGCTCAGCTTCAAATACAGGAACTTCTTCCCAAACGTCCGTAGTACCAACAATGGCAACATAATCCTTGGGATTTTCTCCTGTTGATCTAAAATGTTCTTTTGAAATGTCTACCAATTTGGTAAGCCCTTTTTTTCTGCTTCTTACAGCACCGCCAACACTGATTTCTCCACCTTTAAGAATAATTAGAGGTTTAATTTTTAAAATGCTGCCGGAAAGAGCGGCAATTTTGCCAATTCTTCCGCCTACTTCCAAATGGCTTAAGCCACCAACCATAAAGTGAATGCGTGCATCAACCTTTGCCTTTTCCACATATTCTAAAACTTCATCGATTGATTTGCCAGCACGTTTCATTTTAGCCATTTCCATTAATATTACAGCTTGGGAACCTGTAATATTCCAGCAATTAACAACATAAATTTTTGCATTTGGAAATTCTTCTTCCAGCATCATTTTTGCGGTTGCTGCCGATTGAACAGAACTGCTTAAAGAGGACGTAATTGTAGTACAAATAATATCCTTACCTTCTTGCAGTACAGGACGAAAAGCATCAATAAAATCCTGAACAGAAGGCAAAGAGGTTTTCGGAAACCCATTTTGCTCTGTCATAAATTTGTAATATTCGTCTAAAGAAATTTCTTCTATTTCCTTAAAATATTTCTCATGATCCAGAGAAACATAAAAAGGAACAAGGGAAATGTTGAATTCTTTTTCTCGTTCTTTGCCAATATCGCAGGCGCCGTCGCTGAAAATTTGATAGTCTGCCATAACGTCCTCCTTCAGTGCTTTCGTTCATCATACATAATATAGCAAAAAAATCAATGAATTGCAACAGTAAAAACACATAACGTAGTTTAAATAACTATGTTATGTGTAGTATTGGCTTTTTTGAATAAAATATAGGGTTTTATTTAATTATTTCGTAATGCAAAGCTTTGGTATAGTTCTGTTATCTCACTTTTTTATTTCGGAGCTAGAAAATATTTTTTGAATTTTCCTGATACATTATCATAATTAAACTATTTTGAATCGGTTGAAAACCTCTGCAAAGGGAGCATGATGCATTAGGGAACAGCTAAATTAAAAATAGATTGCAAAAATTAAAGAATTTGTTAGAGAATTTTAAAGACTAATTAGAGAATTTGATTTATGATATTAAAGTCCACAAAACAGCATAAGAATCTCCTTTTTCGGGAAAAATTAGAAAAAGGAGGTAATGAATATGTTTGAAACTGGACAAAAAATTATATATCCCATGCATGGGGCTGGATATATCGAGGATATCGAAGGAACGGTTGATGGTGAATATTATATTATCCGTATTCCAACAGGTAATGTAAGAATTCGTATTCCAATGGATGGGGCCGAAAAATCAGGGATACGTGCGCCTGGGGGAAAGGTGGCTGTGGAGGAGACTATAATTCGGGTTGGAAAAAGTAAGCCTGCCATATCTAATAATTGGAACCAAAGATATAAGGAAAACTTTTGCCGCTTAAAGACAGGAAAATTGGAAGAGGCGGCTGAAGTGATTAAGCTCTTATATGAACAGGAAAAAAAGAAAAAGCTTTCTTCGATTGAATGCAGGCTATTAGGCATGGCAAGGCAAATTGTACTAAGCGAAATTATTTCTGTTTATGAAATAAATAGTGAAAAAGCTGAAGAATTGCTTGCAAAATGGCTTGAAAATTGATAGTATTCTAATATGGTAAAGTATGGGGAGTTTACCCTTTTGCCAATAATGGGGGAAGGAGGTGGAAAAATGAAAAGACTAGTTGAGATTATTATGAGTTTAATCGTTATGGCGGCGACTTATGCGCTTATGCATATTTTATTTATATCTAACCTTTTTCCGTGGCATATATCCATGCCTATTTATGTGCCAACAGGGTTAGCAGTTTTTACCGGACTTATATTTTATCTTATCTTATCATCGCCCTTAACGGAAATGATGTTAAAAAGGCTTTCTCAAACAGAAGAAAAATTAACCAAAATGAATGTAAAAGAATTGGCGTTAACTGTTCTTGGCTGCGTTGTTGGTTTGATTATTGCAAACTTAATTGGCGTTGCTTTCAGCGGATTTGGTGCAATTGGTACTTTTATTGTGGTGTTGCTAAATATTTTATTTGGTTTTTTGGGTATTCGAGTGGCTAGAAAAAAGAAGGATGAATTTAATGTAAGAGGTTTGCAAAAAATGCTGCTTCCTGCTTTTGCGCCACAAGAAAAAGTATCTGTTTATGGAAGGCCTAAGATTTTAGATACAAGTGTAATTATTGACGGTAGAATTTTGGATTTGCTCCTGACGGGATTCATTGAAGGCAAAATCATTATTCCTAATTTTGTGTTGGAAGAATTGCGGCATATAGCAGACTCTGCTGATGGTTTAAAGCGTAACCGTGGACGCCGTGGCTTGGATATTTTGAATGAAATCCAAAAACAGCTGGCAGTTCCTGTTGAAATCAAAGAATTTTCTACAAAGCAATCCATGGAAGTAGACTCTATGCTGCTAAAAATGGCAGAGGCTATGGATGC
>JAQUSU010000010.1:0-23025 GCA_028710085.1 Anaerotignum sp. | reverse complement strand
AATTATTGTAGCTGCAGGCAAAGGAAAGCGAATGGGCACTCAAATCAGCAAGCAATTTTTATTGCTTGACGGAAAAGAAATATTAGCCCATACGGTAGGCCGGTTTGAGCAATTCTCTAAGATACAGGAGATAGTTTTGGTAAGTGGTAGGAATGATTTAGAGGAAGTAAGGGCTATGGTGAGAAGCTATGGGTGGAGAAAGGTGACTGCTATCGTTGTCGGGGGAAAAGAACGGCAGGATTCTGTAAGATGTGGTTTGAATGCCCTTTCCAAGCAAACGGAAATTGTTTTAATCCATGATGGTGTTCGGCCTTTTGTGACAGAGGAAATGATCAACAGCTCCATAGATGCTGCACTAAAGTATGGCGGTTGTGTTCTTGGGGTTCAAGCGAAGGATACCCTGAAAATTTGTGACCAAAACGGTTTTGTTTTGGAAACGCCTGAACGCAGTTCCATTTGGCATATACAAACCCCCCAAACTTTTCGCAGGGAATGCATAGATAAAGCGTATGAAAAAGCGGAGCAGGAGGGCTTTTTAGGTACGGACGATGCTTCTGTGGCTGAATTTGCTGGCATGAAAGTCAAGGTGATTCAGGGAAGCTATCAAAATATCAAGATTACCACAAAGGAGGATATTCTGATTGGTGCTTGTTTTTTGAAGGAGGAAGAGAAATGAAAACGATTACAATATATACGGATGGTGCTTGTTCGGGGAACCCGGGACCGGGCGGCTATGGTGTCGTTATGCTTTATGGTGCGGCACGAAAGGAATTATCCGGAGGCTTTCTAAAAACAACCAATAATCGAATGGAGCTTTTGGCTGTAATTAAAGGACTGGAAGCATTGAAGGAACCCTGTGAGGTTAAGCTTTATAGTGATTCCAAGTATGTTGTGGATGCCATAGAAAAAGGCTGGGCAGTGAAATGGCGCAGCCAGGGCTGGATGCGCAATAAAAAAGAAAAGGCTTCTAACGAGGATTTATGGGAACGTTTGTTGGAATTGCTGAAAATTCACAGGGTTTCCTTTATATGGGTAAAGGGTCATGCTGATAATCCGGAAAATGAGCGATGTGACCAATTGGCAAGGGGGGCAATACAAAAAAATACGTTAGAAAATGACGAAAAATACCAAACATTGTAAACGATAACAGTGATTTAGTAGGAAATTTGCGTTGACACTTTATGAAAAATATGGTAGTATTGACATGTAACAGTTCTTTATTTATCTATGTAGGAGGATTTATTCAATGAAAAAAGGTACAGTAAAATGGTTCAACGCAGAAAAAGGTTTTGGTTTTATTTCCGTTCCTGGTGAAGATGACGTATTCGTTCATTTCTCTGCAATTCAGGTTGATGGTTACAAAACTCTTGAAGAGGGTCAGGAAGTTATGTTTGAAGTTGTTCAGGGCGCTAAGGGTCCTCAGGCTTCCAATGTAACACGTGCTTAATCGATTTTGATTCTGTATTGAAAATGCCTAGGCATTGATAATATAAATTATTTTTTGGTTATGCAAGATAAAGCGCTTCATATCGTTGGACGCAGAAGGAAGTTTAGCTTCCTCGTCAAAGGCATTGGATTTATCCCGTGCCTTTTTGAATGCAAAAAAATGCAAATTCTAATGTGTTTAGATGGTTGTATTTATATCCATGTGCAGCACTTACCGATTCCCAATGGTGAGGGAAACTTGATTCTCTCATTCCTTTCAGCCACATCAAATCCAAAGTGAAATTTATGCAAACGAAATTATAAATTCAAAATCCTAAAAAATCAACACTATTTAAATGAAATTCAATTTTTCTGGTATTTTTAATTCATTTCAAATACTTGACAAAAAATGGCTAATATCATATACTAAAAAAAGTAAACCGACGGTATACTTTAAGGGGGCCATATGGAAAGACAGAAGAAAAAAGAGCAAATACGCGAAACCATTATTCAAGCTATTTTTCTTCTTCTTGAGGAAAAAAGCTGGGAAAGCATGTCCAGCAATGAAATATGCGAAAAAGCAGGAGTCAGTAAAAGGACTTTATATGCTTATTTTCATAGACAGGATGAACTATATTTGGAATTGGCAAAGAGAAGCTTTGAAAGAATGAATGAAGCCATGAGTTCTGCCATGACTTGCGGAAATACAGCTGAAGATACCATTATAGAGTTGGGATTGGCGTATATTCAGTTTATGCTTGAAAACCCTGTGGAAGAGGCGTTAATCATTGGTTTTAACGAAAAAAAATATATTGCCGTATACGAAAAACAGGTCAACGAAATTCAAATGATTGCCAATCGATTTGAACTAATGCACTTATTTCGCAAGCTAAAGCTTGACCCAGAGAAATTTGATGCTAACTTGGCTATTTTTTTGTGGACACATATTCAGGGAATTACGCAATTGATTCATAGTAAAGGAAAATGGTTGGAGAATTACTATGATGCATCAATACAAAGCATTATCCAGGCACAGATGAAGCTTGCAAGAAAATGTATGGAGGAGTAGCAATGAATAGGAGAAGAAAAATGCTGATTATAATTTTATGCGGCCTTGGCATACTGATTTTTGGGGCGGCTACTTGGGATGGAGTTTATTTAAAAACAACATACAATATTTCAAAGGATACCTATGATGATGAAAAAAATATTATGACTGAAACGCAGTTTAAACTAATCCGTGGGGGGATTCAAGCGGCAAGCAGCCATAATATGCAGCCCTGGAAAGTAAAGATTCTTGACGAAAAGACCTTTTTACTGTATGCCGATATGGAAAAAGCCTTACCTACGATTGATCCTAAAAACAAGCAGCTGCTTATGAGTCAGGGAACCTTTATTTCTTCAGTGAAAGAAGCGGCCAAGGAAATGGGTGTTGTGCTCGATGTACAATATTCATCGGTAAATTTAAAGGAAGCGCTGCCCTTAATTGCAACTTTTACAATTTTGGGAGAAGAAAAAAATAATGTCGATGCTATTTCGTCAGCTACGGTAGGGGCAAAATCTCAAAATTCAAACTTTGATATAGAAAAGATTTCTAATTTAATTCATGAAACTTCTCGGGATTATGAAGTGATTTGGGTTAACGAGGATAACAAAATAAATTTTCAAGATTACTTGCGAAAAGGTACTATAATCGAAGCGAATAATCAGGACGCAATGGAAGAACTGTTGGGGGTATTTCGCTTTACAAAATGGGATAAGAATAAATATAAATACGGCTTATCCTTGAATACCATATCCCCAGCCATAAGGATGTTCATTGAGCCAATTGTGGGCGCTACGGCCGGGTGGAAAAGCTTTGGCCAATCCTCAATTGCTACGTTTGAAAAGCGGTTAGAGGCGGAAGATGGGTATCTTGTTCTAGCCCTTGAGAATCCGAAGCCTTTGGATTACATTTTAATCGGAGAGGTACTCACAAAACTGGCCATTGGTGTGGAAGGGTATGCCATTCGTCCGGCGGTTCAGCTGCTTCAGCCATTAAACGGAATTTCAAGCAATTGTAATGACTTACGCAGGGAATATGGGATTCAAGGTGAAATTTTGCAGATAATAGGATTTACAAAGATAAAAGACAGCTATCATGAATCAGTGCGGCATCAGGTATTAGACATTATCATAGAATAATTTAGGTTGGATTTTTTAAAAAAAATGAATAAAATGCAAAAAGAGGGCAGACAAAGGTTTGCTCTTTTTTTTATAAAAAAGCAATTACGCTACTGTGAAGTAGGTAAATAAGCTGGAAAGCTTAAAAAATACTGGTATTCCCTTTGATACTGCAAAAAAGGCCTTATAACAAAATAATTGCTGGATTATTGCCATTTTTTGTAGTATAATATGTTCTAAAATAAATACCCGAAGAATTGACTGTGAGGTCTATACGAAAGTTCCATAGATTAAATTAAAAAATGATATATTTATTCTCTTTTACCAATTTCAAGGAGGCAAACGTGAAAAAACATATTTTGCTGATCAGCAATATAATTATAATTCTTTCTTTAATGGCGGGATTTGTGGGTGTTGTCTATAAAGAGACAAAAACATATCAAAGCCTGTCAGAAAAGTATTTGGAAAATATCGTTAGCCTTGCGGATACAGATATTTCAAAACAAATTGAAAATTCAATGACGAAACCCGTGATGGTATCCAAAACAATGGCGAATGATGAATTTTTGAAACAATGGTTTTTAAAAGAACAGGAAAATCAAGACAATGATTTATTTATGCAGCAGTTATTCAGCTATTTAAAAACATATAAAGAAAAATATGGTTACACAACAGTTTTTTGCGTTTCCAATCAAACGGGCAACTATTATTATCAGGATGGGCTGAGCAAAGTGATTTCAGCCAATAATGAGCATGATATTTGGTATTACAATTTTATTGAGTCCGGACATGAGTATGAATTACAAATAGATACCAACGAGGCGAATCATAATCGGATTACAGCTTTCGTCAACTTTCGTATGGAAAATGACGATGGTGAGCTACTTGGTGTAATAGGTGTGGGGCTTGAGGTCTCAGATATTGAGAGTATTCTTCGCTCTTATGAAGAGAATTACGATTTGTCTATGTATATTATCAATGTCGGTGGTTCCGAAAATTCCTTTGACAATGACACGGACGTTTTCGTAAGTGAAGAAGAGCTGGCTAGACGTACGAAAATAAATGAGAAGATTTTAACGGATTTTTCCGGCGAACCTAATATGCAGTGGTTTACATCTGATAATAAACGAATATGTCTTATTACAAAATATGATAAAACACTTGGTTGGTATTTAATCTTGGAAAAGGATATAAACTCAATCAGCTCTTCATTTCAAAAGGGAATCATGGATAATGTGATTTTTATGCTTATATCCCTTGCAATTTGTATTATTGTTAGTACAACTGTTTTTCTTAATTTTAATCGCCGTATGATTGAAGTTGAAAACATTGACGAATTGACTGGATTGCCAAATAAAAAGTTGTTTACCATGAAATATCTTTCATTTGTGCGGAAACATATGGATAGAAAAAAGACGTTTTTCATGTTTGATGTGGACGATTTTAAGAAAATTAACGATACATATGGTCATCTGTTTGGAAATGCAATTCTTGCGATGGTAGGAGAAACCTTGCAAAATTCGATGAACGGAGTCGGTTTTGCTGCCCGTTGGGGTGGGGACGAATTTGTTGGTATGCTTGAAGCTACCCCTGAGGAAGCTGAGAGTATTCTTAATCGGTTTATGGATGCATTGAAAAATGGGAACAAAGAAAGCTGCTACCATGTAACAGTTAGCGTAGGCATTGCTGAAATTGACGAAATGCTCAGTATGGAGCAGATAATAAAGAAGGTTGATGAGGCGGTATATTTTTCCAAACAAAATGGCAAGAATCGGATTACAGTTTGCAAAAATGAAGGCGCATCGAACCCCAAAAAATAGCAGAGCATTATTTGAATGGTAAAATAAGCGCAGTTTTTTGATGAAATAATTACATTGCAGAAAAATGAATAATAAGGAGAAATATACGAAGAAATACATTTCGTAACATACCGTTGTCCCTAATTTCGTATTAATTTCATTTTTAGCCCATGGGGGATAAAAAAATTGAATCATTGAAATGAGAATAAGATTCCATTAGGCTTTGAAAATACTAGCTATTTTTCAAGTTATACTAATGGAGTCTTTTTTTAATACAAAGCTTTTGAAGTAAGAGATTGGCATAAAGTTGGGATTTGTTTTGTCTGACAATAATGAATATTTTTTCATTGCACAAAAGAATTTGTTGCAAAATTTGATTTTTCGTAGAAATATGCTCTTGTATGGATTGGGGGTATGCTGTATACTAATTTTTGTGCTTAGAGCTTTTCTGAAAACCAAATTTTAATTTTTTGTCAATGATTTTCTCCAATATGTAGAAAAAGCTGTTTTTTTACCATTGTAAGGCTTATTTTGCGAAATTATTTACAAAAGCTTATGAAAGTCAGTTTTCAGAAGTGCTTTATCGTTTTGCAAAAGGAGGGGATTATTTTGTGGGAACAAGTGAAAACCCACATTAGAAGTGGTGAGGGCGTCTTATTGGTATTTGTAAAATGGGTGTTGATCGGGTGTATCGTCGGGACGATTGTTGGTTTTGTTGGCATTAGTTTTCACTGGACGCTTGAAAAAGCTACGGAGTTTAGAATGGGGCATCCTGCCATTCAGTGGCTGCTACCCGTTGGGGGGCTTGCCATAATAGGCTTCTATCGTATCATGGGAATGTACAATGATCGAGGAACTAATTTTATATTAGTGGCAGTTCGACAAAATAAAGCTGTTCCACTAAGAACAGCACCATTAATTTATTTAAGCACCATTATAACACATTTTTTGGGTGGTTCTGCCGGCAGAGAAGGTGCAGCTCTGCAACTCGGGGGCAGTATCGCCTCTTATTTTGGGCGTATCATTAAGCTAAATGAAAAGGACGAAAGAATTATTACGATGTGCGGTATGGCTGCAGGGTTTTCTGCACTGTTTGGCACACCAATTACGGCGGTTATTTTTTCTATGGAAGTGATTTCCGTTGGAATTATGCACTATTCCGCAATGGTTCCTGGCACTATTGCAGCTTTTGTTGCGGCAGCATTAGCCCAGAAAATGGGGTTTTTACCGACATCATATATTTTATATGGTGTGCCTGATGTGCTGAGTATGAAGATAGCTATTTCAGTGGCAATTCTTGGGATTTTTTGTGCACTGGTGAGTATGCTGTTTTGCATTACAATGAACAAGGTTTTTCATTTTTATAGTTTGCACATACAAAATCAATATGTCCGCGTTTTTGTGGGAGGCGCCGTGCTGATCGGTTTAACGTTTCTTCTTGGATGTAATGACTACAATGGTGCCGGTATGAATATCATACAAAAAGCCATGCAAGGGGAAGCGAAACCCGAGGCTTTTTTGCTTAAAATTTTTCTTACAGCGATTACATTGGGCGCAGGATATAAAGGCGGCGAAATTGTTCCAACCTTTTTTGTAGGTGCAACCCTTGGCTGTGTTTTGGGGCCTGTATTGGGTCTTACATCCTCCTTTGCTGCTGGATTGGGGTTAGCGGCAGTTTTTTGCGGAGTAACGAATTGTCCCATTGCTTCGTTTGTTCTATGTGTTGAATTGTTCGGTGCGAAGGGTATCGTATATTATGCTCTTTGTTGTGGGATCAGCTATATGTTGTCTGGTTATTTTGGGCTATATAGTGGTCAGAAGATAATTTATTCTAAGATGAAACCTGAATTTATTGACAGAAGTGTAGAATAAGCGATGAAATACATGAATATACAATGTTTATGCAAATAAATATGCATGTATATTTTTTACAACGGCTTAACTGATTGATTCCCAAAAAGAATTAAGTAGTTAATTCAAGGCTACAGCTGAAAGCAATGATCAGATTGTACAAAAATGTTATCAAGTAATTCATTTTTATGGTAAAAAAATGTCATTGTATTTTATGCAGTTTTAGAGTATAATTCCAGATATAAATACGAATATTTTAATTTATTATTGAAGCATTGAAATGGGAGGAAGAGTATTATGAAAAAATTTTTAAAAGGTATTTTGGTTACAACAATGGTAGTGGCAATGACAGCAGCTTTGGCTGGCTGCGGTGGCGCTGATAGCGCTGCACAACCTGAGGCTGCAAGTGATAGTGAAAGTGCACAGAAGGAAACCTTAATTATGGCTACAAACGCAGAGTTCCCACCTTATGAGTTCCATGAAGGTCAGGGAATCGTAGGCATCGATGCGGAAATTGCCGCTGCAATTGCTGAAAAATTAGGCTATGGCTTCGAAATTGAAGATATGGCGTTTGATTCCATCATTCCTGCTGTAACAAGTGGCAAAGCAAGCTTTGGTATGGCTGGCATGACAGTAACAGAGGACCGTCTTGAGAGTGTTGATTTCTCTGATTCTTATGCAACAGGTGTGCAGGTTGTTATCGTAAAAGAAGGCTCTGAAATCACTTCCGTAGATGATTTGTTTGCAGAAGGCGCAAACCATACTGTTGGTGTGCAGACTGGTACAACTGGTGATATTTATGCTTCCGGCGATATTGAAAAGAAAGATCTGGGAACAATTGATCGTTACAATAAGGGTGCTGACGCTGTGCAGTCTTTGGTAACTGGTAAAATTGATTGTGTAATCATAGACAGAGAGCCGGCAAAAGAATTTGTTGCAGCCAACGAAGGTTTGAAAATTCTTGACACAGAGTATGCTGTGGAGGATTATGCAATCTGCTTTGCAAAGGACAGTGAATTAACAGAAAAGGTAAACGGTGCTTTGAAAGAGCTGATTGCTGATGGTACAGTTCAGGCGATTGTTGATAAATACATTAATGCCGAATAATTATTTTTCCGCTTAGAAATGGGGGCGAGCTTCGCCCCTATTTTGGTTTTAAAAGAGTAGGAGGTTTTCTATGGGTGAATGGCTGGAAAAAATGCAAGCCCAGTTTGTATTTAACTTTATTGAAGATAACCGTTGGCGTTATATTGTTGATGGTTTGGGGGTAACGTTAAAGGTAACTTTATTTGCCGTAATTTTGGGTATTGCAATTGGCGTACTCATTGCAATTATACGTTCAACCTATGATAAGAATAAAAAAGAAATGCGCCCAGGCTTGGGCAAATTTGTTTTAACTGTATTAAATATAATTAGCCAGGTGTATCTGACGGTAATTCGTGGTACGCCTGTTGTTGTGCAGTTAATGATTATGTATTATATTATTTTCGCCACATCCAATAATAAGATATTAGTCGCTGTATTGGCTTTTGGTATTAATTCCGGTGCTTATGTTGCTGAAATTGTGCGCAGCGGGATTATGTCTGTAGATCTGGGTCAGTTTGAAGCAGGACGCAGCCTAGGGTTTAATTATTTTCAAACCATGCGCTATATTATTGTTCCGCAAGCATTTAAGAATGTTTTACCAGCATTGGCAAATGAATTTATTGTTTTGCTAAAGGAAACTTCTGTTGCCGGTTATGTTGCTTTGCAGGATTTGACCAAGGCAGGGGATATTATCAGAAGTAGAACCTTTTCTGCTTTTTTGCCGTTAATTGGCATAGCGCTCATTTATCTGGTTATGGTAATGTTCTTTACTTGGCTTGTAGGCATGCTGGAAAGGAGGCTGAGAAACAGTGAACGCTAGTGAAACCTTAATTAAAGTGGATAATGTTCAAAAGTATTATAATGGCGGTGTCATTAAAGCACTTGACGGCATTCATACGGAGATAAAAAAAGGCGAAGTGGTCGTTGTGATTGGGCCTTCCGGTTCAGGAAAATCAACCTTTTTGCGTTGTTTGAATTTGCTGGAAATACCCACAGGGGGAAGCATCTATTTTGAAGGCGTAGATATTACGGATGCCAAAACAAACATCAATAGACACCGTCAGCGCATGGGAATGGTTTTTCAGCATTTCAACCTATTTCCGCATATGACAATATTAAAAAATATGATCATAGCCCCTATGAAGCTGCAAAAGAAAAGCCTGGCAGAAGCAACTGCTTTAGCAATGGAGCTTTTAAAACGAGTTGGCTTAGAGGATCGTGCCAATGCCTATCCCTCTCAGCTTTCTGGTGGACAGAAGCAACGTATCGCAATTGTTCGCGCACTATGCATGCAGCCGGAGGTAATGCTCTTTGACGAGCCCACGTCAGCTTTGGATCCTGAAATGGTTGGCGAAGTATTGGAAGTAATGAAGCAGTTGGCGAAAGATAATATGACCATGGTGGTTGTTACCCATGAAATGGGCTTTGCAAAGGAAGTTGGCTCAAGGGTAATGTTTATGGCTGACGGCAAGCAGGTTGAGGAGGGAACTCCCAAAGAAATTTTCGAAAATCCCAAAAGTGAACGTTTACAAGCTTTCCTTGCAAAGGTTTTGTAATATTTGCAGATAAAGAATAGAGAATCCTCCTATTGCCCAATCATAGCAGTAGGAGGGTTTATATTATGGAAAAATTTTTTTCTTATGGTGTTATAGAAAATGAATTGTGGTATAATGTGTAATATTTCATAATAATGAAAAATATCGCAAGGCAAAGTTTTTGGGTTGTGTTATTTAACTGAGTGCATATTTGTTTCATTGGTTTACTAGATTTCAAAATGGGGTATTATAGCATGAAAGTTTTTTTCATTAAATTCGTAATAGGAGTAGCTATGGGAGTTTATAATTTTGTTGTTATTCCTGATGAAGAGAATTATTGAGTTAAAGAAACAAAGCGTTTTTGCTTTGCGTATGAAAGGAAAATGGAGAATATGATTTTAGTAAATACAGATTATATTACGGGCAAGGAAATAGAAATGTTGGGTTTGGTACAAGGTGCTACCATTCAATCAAAGCATATTGGAAAAGATATCGGCGCAGGTTTAAAAGGCATTATTGGGGGAGAGCTTTGCGGATATACACAAATGATGATAGAGGCACGAAATATTGCAACGGAGCGAATGATTGAGATGGCAGTAAAGCTAGGGGCGGATGCAATAATAAATCTTCGTTTTACAACCAGTGCAGTTACAGCAGGGGCAGCAGAGGTCATGGTCTACGGAACTGCGGTGAAATTTAAACAAGGAAGTTAAAATGCAAGTGTAATTTATGCTACAAGGGACTCTGTTTTGAAAGGGCGGTTTACTATGTTTATGATGATTGGCAATGGCGAATATAAAATCAGCCCATATATGGAAAAAAGTCAGTTGAAGGATGCGGAATTTCTTTCTATATCAACCTATGATGAAATGGAAAAAAGAGCAAAAACTTGGGGAATTTCCATGTCAATTCTTAAAGAGGCACGGCGCTTTGGCTATGCAAAGTATGATACTTTTGAGAATTTCGATTGCATTAGCTTGGAAATGCCGGATTTTCAAAATGTAATGCTAACCCACGGAAGCGTAGTCATTTATCTGGAAAAGGGGAGGGTGTTCTTTTTTACTTCCCAAAAACAGCGTGTCATTGATTTACTGGAGGAGAGTGCCAAGAACTTAGGAGAAAGGATTTCTCTTAACCGCATTATTTTTTTGTTCATTGAGGCGCAAACAAAAGAAGATTACGAGGTATTTGATACGATTGAAAAGGAAATAATGGATTTGGAGCAGATTTTGATTACATCCCAAAAGCACAATTGCGTAGCTGATATCATTAGTCTTAGAAAAAGATTGATGTTCTTGAAAAGATATTATGAACAGTATTTAAATGTGCTTGATATTTTGGAGGAAAATGAAAATGGTATCTTTGATGGAAAAACCTTACGCTCCTTTAAAATGCTAAACAGAAGAACAGATCGACGATATCAAAGTGTATTAAATCTTCGTGATTCCGTTACCCAAGTAAGGGAGTCCTACGAGGCGGAAGTTGACATAAGCCTAAATACAACCATGAAGGTGTTTACCGTGGTGACTACCATTTTCTTACCCTTGACTTTAATTGTAGGGTGGTATGGCATGAACCTTAATATGCCGGAATATGAGTGGAGATATGGTTATCATTTTGTAATATTAATTTCTGTGATTTTTATTGCTGCCGGGATTTATTTTTTCAAAAAACACAAATGGTTTTAAGTTGCGAATTTTTTAGAAAAAGTGTTGACAGAATTATTTTTAGTGCTATAATCTAAGGTGTTTCAATTGAAGAATAGAATGCGTTGATGAGGACAGTAGTCCTTTCATGACGGCCAGAGAGGGACATCTGATTATTGATAATCAAGGGTGGAAATGTCCTACGTTGAGAAAGAGAACGAAAACCACCTCGGAGTGGCTCTAATAAAGCCCGTTGACTACGTTACAGTTTTAAATGAGTGGTTTTTAAACAAAAAGGGTGGAACCGCGGGAGAATGTTACTCTCGTCCCTTTCCGAAAGGAAAGTGGATGGGAGTTTTTTTATTGCAGTCTGCTTTCCTAAGAAACTTGTTATATTTCGAAAAGGAGAGGAAAATTATGAAGATTACATTGAAAGATGGCGTTGTAAAAGAATTTGAACAGGCTGTATCCGTATTGGATATTGCCAAATCCATCAGTGAGGGCTTGGCAAGAAATGCTTGTGCAGGCATTGTTGATGGCGAAGTGAAGGATTTGCGTTTTCTTGTGGAAAAGGATGCAGAAGTAAGCATCTGTACGTTTGATGATGAAACAGGTAAGCTGGCATTCCGTCATACAACCTCACATATTTTGGCTCAGGCAGTAAAGCACCTTTATCCTGAAACAAAATTTGCGATCGGGCCCGCAATTTCAGACGGTTTTTACTATGATTTTGACCGTGAAAAGGCTTTTACTCCAGAGGAATTGGAAGAAATTGAAGCGGAAATGAAAAAAATCGTGAAGGCGGATTTGCCCATTGAACGCTTTGAATTGCCTCGCGCGGAAGCAATTCAATATATGGAAGAAAGAAATGAGCCTTATAAGGTTGAATTGATTCAGGATTTGCCTGAAGATGCAATCATTTCTTTTTATAAGCAGGGGGATTTCACAGATTTATGTGCGGGCCCTCACTTGATGAGCACAAAATATATTAAGGCAATTAAGCTGACTTCTGTTGCAGGCGCATATTGGAGAGGCAGCGAAAAGAACAAAATGCTTTCCCGTATTTACGGCACTTCCTACCCCAAGGCATCAGAACTGGAAGCATATTTGATCATGATGGAGGAAGCAAAGAAGCGTGACCACAGAAAATTGGGCAAGGAATTAAAGCTGTTTGCTCTGCTGGATGAAGGCCCGGGCTTCCCATTCTTCTTGCCTAAAGGGATGACGATAAAGAACACTTTGTTGGATTACTGGCGTGAAATTCACAAAGAAGCCGGTTATGTTGAGGTTTCTACACCAATTATTTTGAATAAACAGCTCTGGGAAAAAAGCGGTCACTGGGATCATTATAAAGACAATATGTATACAACGGTAATTGACGAAATGGACTATTGCGTAAAGCCTATGAACTGCCCCGGTGGTATGTTGATTTATAAGCAGGAGATGCATTCCTACAGAGATTTGCCTATGCGTGTCGGCGAAATCGGGTTGGTTCACAGACACGAAAAATCTGGTGCCTTGCATGGTTTGATGCGTGTACGTTGCTTCAATCAGGATGATGCACATATCTTTATGACTGAGGAACAGATTAAAGATGAAATCAGCGGCGTAATTCGTTTGATTGACAGTATTTATAAGCTGTTTGGCTTTAAATATCATATCGAGCTTTCCACAAGACCTGAGAATAGCATGGGTTCTGACGAAGCTTGGGAGATTTCAACAAATGGTTTAAGGGATGCATTGGATGAAAACAAAATTCAGTATGTTGTAAACGAAGGCGACGGAGCATTCTACGGCCCTAAGATTGACTTCCATTTGGAAGACTCCATCGGCAGAACATGGCAGTGTGGTACAATCCAGCTGGATATGCAGATGCCTGAACGCTTTGAATTGGAATATACAGCTGCGGATGGCAGCAAAAAGCGCCCTGTTATGATTCACCGTGTTGCCTTTGGCTCCATTGAACGTTTCATTGGTATCTTGATTGAGCATTTTGCAGGCCAGTTTCCTACATGGCTTTCTCCTGTTCAGGTGAAAATATTGCCTATTTCCGAGAAATTTGCGGATTATGCAAAGCAAGTAGCTGATACTTTGGATGCCCAGGGTATTCGTGTTGAAGTTGACTATCGTGCAGAAAAGATTGGTTACAAGATTAGAGAAGCTAGAAATGAAAGAGTCCCATATATGATCGTTGTTGGGGAAAAGGATTTGGAAGCAAACAAGGTGTCTTTACGCTCCAGAAAGAATGGCGAAGAAGGACAGGTTGATTTGGCTGATATTATTGCAAGATTGAAAAAAGAAATTGCAGAAAGAAGCATGGATTAAGTTTTTTGAGGGTGCAGACAAATCTGTCTGCACCCATTTATAAAATTTCTAAAAAACTAGTTGACTTAGTTGAAATAAAATGATATACTTCTATGGTAATAAAGAAGAAGTTCCGCTTCTCACCTTATGGCATGGGCTATATAAGGTTAATACACAATTTGTAAAACAGGGATTTTACTCTGTTTTTCTGTGTGCGGCGGATTCTTCCGGCGCAATTTTTTTGCGCACTTGCGGATAACGGTACAATAATTTGGGAGGTGCTTTGCTATTACAGAATTAATGATCAACGAGCAAATCAGAGACAAGGAAATTAGATTGATTGATGAAAATGGGGAACAGCTGGGAATCGTTTCTTCTAGAGATGCCCAGAAACTAGCAGATGAAAAAAGGTTAGATCTGGTTAAGATTGCGCCTACTGCAAAGCCTCCGGTTTGTCGTATCATGGACTATGGAAAATATAAATTCGATCAGGCAAAGAAAGAAAAAGAAGCCAGAAAGAAGCAAAAAACCGTAGATGTAAAAGAACTTCGTTTGTCTCCCGGTATCGATACTCATGACGTTCAGGTGAAGGTGAAAAAAGCCAATGAATTCCTGAAGGATGGAGATAAGGTTAAGGTTAGTATTCGTTTTAGAGGACGTGAAATTGGTCATTCCAAAGCGGGCATGGTCATTTTGGAAAACTTTGCAGAAGAAACAGCAGAGTTTGGTGTAATTGAAAAAGAACCCAAGATGGAAGGTAGGAGCTTAGTTATGTTCCTTACACCAAAGAGCTGATCCGTAGGCAGGAAGAAGGCAATAAGACACAAGCAGGTTTATCTGTAATGATTATTTTAGGAGGATTAACAATATGCCTAAGTTAAAAACAAAAAAAGCAGCAGCGAAAAGATTTAGAATCACTGGCACGGGCCAGCTGAAAAGACAAAAGTCCAATACACAGCATATTCTTGGCAAGAAGTCCAGAAAGAGAAAAAGAAACTTGAGACACGCTACGACTGTTGATAAAACTGTATTGAACAGCATTAAAAAGAGACTGTTACCATACGCATAATTTCGAGTATATTTTTTAGGAGGACTTTACCATGGCAAGAGTGAAAGGCGCGCTAAACGCGAGAAAAAGACATAAAAAAGTATTAAAGCTGGCTAGAGGTTACCGTGGTGCAAGAAGCAAACAGTACAGAGTTGCAAAGCAGTCTGTAATGAAAGCTATGGCATTTGCATTTGCTGGCAGAAAGCAAACAAAGAGAGAATACAGAAGCCTTTGGATTACAAGAATTAATGCGGCTGCAAGATTGAATAGTATTTCTTACAGCAAGCTGATTCATGGTTTAAAAGTGGCTGATGTTAATATCAACAGAAAGATGTTGGCTGATTTGGCTGTTTCTGACCCTGCTGCTTTCACAACTTTGGTGAATACAGCAAAAGCAAAACTGTAATTTTCATTTAAAAATCTGACCTTTTGTTTTGTACAAAAGGTCTTTTTTCATGTATTTATTAAGATAGAGTTATTACAAAAGACAAACTCATAGGAGGCTCTTAGATGGAAGTGGTTTTGACAAAGGCCTTTGGATTTTTATTTATGATAGCAATGGGCTTTGTATTAAAGCGTGTCGGGTTATTTTCCTTAAAAGATACGGATCTTTTGACAAGGCTGGTTATGAAAATCACATTGCCCATGGTAATTATTAGTAATTTTAGAACCATAGATATAAATATTTCATATCTAATGGATATTTCTCTGGGATTATTTACGAATTTTGTAGCAATTGCACTAGTGTTGTTTCTTACCAGAAAAAAGCAACCGGCTGAGCGGGCATTTTATATGATTAATGGTTCAGGCTATAATATTGGCCTTTGTACACTGCCATTTATGCAAAGCTTTTTCGAGGCTAAGGCGGTGGCCATTGTTTGTATGTTCGATGTTGGAAATGCAATTATGGTTTTTGGAATTACTTTTACCCTTGCAACTTTGATTGCCAAAGGGAAAGGAAATGTTAGCGGGAAAGAAATTGCAAAAACTTTATTATCCTCTATGCCGTTTGTTGCCTATCTGGTTATGATTTCTTTATGTACTTTCGGGATTCACTTACCTGCGATTGTGTTCGATTTTGCGGGAATGATGGGGCAGGCGAATACATTTTTAGCAATGATTTTAATTGGTATTATGTTTGAGCCGAAGATGAAGAAGAGTGTTTTAAAGGATATGGCCGGTGTTTTTGCTTTTAGAATTGTAATTGCTTGTGTGTTTTCTTATGTGATTTATCACTACTTACCCGGGCCTTTATTACATAGACAGATATTATCCATTGTTGTTTTTTCGCCAATTCTAAGCATTGCGCCCATTTATACAGAACGTTGCGGCTATGACCGCTCGGCGGCGGCAGTTTTGAATTCTATAATGTTACCTCTTAGCTTAATTTTGATGACAATTTTATTGATTGTGTTAAAGCTATACTAAAAAAGCTTTCTGTGTAACAACAAAAATGGCGCATTGCGGATATTTTGTGGATAAAGGATAAAAATATAAAAAAACTTTAGAATTATTTAGTATTTGCGATGTATTTCTTTGAACTTGTGTAAACACTATGATATAATTGTAATAAAATGGTACACGGTATATCATGAACTAGCAATAAATTTGATTTTTTTAGCAGAAAAATTATGCTTGATTTTTGGCGTTGTCGGAATAATCACAAAAAAACTGGGGGGGAATTTTATGATAGGGGAAAAAATTAAATCTGCAAGAATGGAAAAGGGAGTCACTGCAAAGGATTTGGCTGAAAAAGCAGAGGTAACCCCAGGATATATTTCACAAATCGAACGTAATTTAATCAGCCCATCGCTGTCTGTTTTAATGCGTATTGCAGAGGCAATTGACATTCCTTTGGTTTCTCTTTTTTCCCAAGAAGAACAGGAACAGGTTACAGTTATCACCAGAGATAATCGTACCAAAATTCAGTTTGCGGATATTAATATGGAGTATCAGTTTGTGACACCATATAGCAGGAATAAAAATGCCTGTACAAAAATGGAAATGCTATGCTTCAAATTGGGGCCAAAAAGCTGGGGAAGTACCATGGTACAGTATCATGAAGAAGCTGCGGAATGCACCTTGGTTTTAAAAGGAACCTTAGAATATCATATTGGAGATAACGTATACACCTTGAATGAGGGCGATAGTATTTATGTACCGCAGCAAACATATCATCAGCTTTATAACCCAGGGGATGAGGATGTGGAAGCAGTTGCTGTTATTTCTCCTGCTTTGTATTAACACAGCGACCCTGAAATTATAATGAAATGTAACATTAGGAATCAAGGTTTTAGGATTTAGAATATTTTACAAAAGTTTTTTTTGCTAGGCTCATGAAAGCAAATGATACTTTTGTAAATAATTAACGATACGAAATGATAAGAACTTATCTTTGTATATAAATGTATACAAAAGATGAGTTCTTTTTTGTATACATTTTAATGATAGTAACAAAAAAATATTTATAAATAAGTAATTTTTTATTTCCTCAAAAAAAAAATTTATAAATACTAAATATTGTTTAATATTCCATTGACATTTAATCATATTAAATATATAATTCGATTAAACTAAATTTAGTATTACTAATGAATCTCAAGAAATAATAAGATTATCAGTATAAAGGAGGAATCATATGAGTATTTTATCATCAAAGAAGTTTCAAAAGTACTTTGTACCTGGCATTGTTTTTCAATCTTGCGTCATTGCCGGAGGCTATGGAACAGGGCGAGAATTAGTTGAGTATTTTATGGGATACGGGCCGTTAGGTGGTATGCTGGGAATGGCAATCATTTCCTTGCTGACATGGTCAATCGTTTGCGGCGTTTCTTTTGCATTTGCCCGCAAATTTAAAGTGTATGACTATAAGAACTTTATGAAAAAACTAATGGGGCCTGGCTGGATTGTTTTTGAGGTTGCTTACATAATTTTTATTTTAATTGTATTGGCGGTTGTTTCAGCCTCGGCAGGCTCAATACTTCATGGACTTTTCGGCCTTAATAAGTGGTTTGGAATTATTGGTATGTCCACCGCAGTATTTTTGCTGGTTATGAATGGTTCGGAAATGATTGAAAAAGTATTGTCTTTGTGGTCATTTGTATTATATGGCGTATATATACTGTTTTTGGTTTTAGTAATATCGAAATACAGCTCAGTCATTGGGCAGAACTTTGCATCTGTACCCGTAACAGGTAATTGGGTTTTTGGCGGGTTCCAGTATGCCTTCTATAATTTAGCAATTATTATTGCCGTGCTTTATACCATTAGACATTGCGACACCGAAAAGGAAGCATTTACTTCAGGTTTGATCGCTGGTCTGATCGGAATTTTACCTGGACTTTTCTTATTTGTAGCTATGGCAGGTTTTTATCCTGTAATTGTTGATCAGGAGCTCCCTGTAGATTATATTTTGTCTCAAATGAATATGCCCTGGTTGCGGTATATATTCCAGATTGTATTATTTGGTACCTTGATTGAAACAGGTTCAGGTTTGATTTATTCAATTACAGACCGTATTGCCGAAGGCTACAAAAGCAATGGCAAGGAAGTGCCGAAATGGTCTACACCTGTCATATCAGTGGTTCTTTTAGTAATCACAACGTTTATTTCTTCCTATGGTCTGATCAACTTGATTGCAAAGGGCTATGGCACATTAGCATGGATATTCTTTTTTGTATATGTAATTCCAATTATGACGCTTGGTGTATATAAGCTGATGAAAAAAGCTTAAGAAGGGGTTGAAAAGTGGTACCAACAAGGAGATGAAGGTTATGAGTTTAACAACAACAAAAAGCGATGCCTGGATTGCACGCGATAAAAAAGTAATTGCTGCGTGTCAACATTTATCTTACTATCCGTTAACGATACAAAAGGTTGAGGGAGAAATTATTTTTGATCAGGATGATAACCAGTTTATTGACTTTTTGAGCAGTGCATCATCACTAAATTTAGGGAGTAGCTTTCCGGTTGTCACAGAAGCAATTGAAAATCAGTTAAAGTTATATGTACAGTATACACCTGCTTACATCTATAATACCGCTAATGTGGGCTATGCTGAGCGATTAACATCTGTTTATCCCGGCGGCATTCAAACAAAGGTATGCTTTGGAAATTGTGGTTCAGATGCGAATGATGCGGCAATAAAATTTACTAGGGCTTATACCCGAAGAAGCAAAATCATTACGTTTATTAATGGCTATCATGGGAATACCTATGGCTCCATGTCATTAAGTGCTGTTACCACAAGAATGCGTTCAAAAATGGGACCTTTCCTTCCGGATATTTATAGTTTTCCCTTTTATGGTGATGAATTAGACGATGAAGTCTGTGAACGAGAGTGTACAAAGGAAATTGAAAGAGCTTTTGAAACATATTTGCCTGCAGAAGAAGTAGCAGCTGTAATCATTGAGCCAATTCAGGGGGATGCCGGTTTAATCGCAGCCCACAAGATTTTCATGAAAAAATTATATGCTCTTTGTAAAAAGAATGGAATCCTTTTTATATCTGAGGAGGTGCAGCAAGCGTTTTTCAGAACCGGAAAGTGGTTCGCCATTGAGCACTACAATATCGTTCCTGATGGTGTTGTATTGGGAAAATCCATTGGTGCAAGCTTGCCGCTAAGTGCTTTTATGGCTAGGGCGGAAATTATGGACTCCTTGCCGGCTCCAGCGCATCTGTTTACGCTAGGTGGACACGCACTGGGTTGTGCAGCCGGATGTGCAGCATTTGATTATATGCAGGGAAATGAATTCCAAGAAATTTTGACTGAAAATGAGAATGCCATGGAGAAACACCTCAATGCCGCAATGGCTAGATTTCCTGAGTTTGTGACGGGGAAAAGAGGCAAAGGAATGTCGAGGGGCTTAGTCTTGACGAAAAAAGATCCAAAAACAGGAGAACTTATCCCTGACGAAGAGGGAACTTACAAGGTTCTGTATCGTGCCTATGAAAAAGGGCTGGTTATTATTTCTCTTGGGAAGAATGTATTGCGTATTCAACCGCCTCTGAATATTAAACCCGAAAATTTAAAAAGGGGCTTTGAAATCTTAGGGGAATCCATTCAGGAGTTTTTGGATGGGAAAATTTCCGATGATGTATTGAGATTCAGAAACGGTTGGTAAAAAAAATAAAATATGTATTTCAAAATTTGATACAAAAGATAATTTTAGTGAAATGAAAAAGACGGCGTAATCTATATAGATGCGCCGTCTTTCCGTTCTATTTTCTCAAAATCGTTTCGTCCCGCCTAATCCATCTAGGGATGGTTCTATATCAACATCCTCAAATATATGATGTCAAGTATTTGCAGTATCAAAAGACATCTTCCTTTGCCCCAAGCACATATCCCCCCAAAATGAATATTGTATTATATCACTTTTTTGGGGGAGGTATCGTATATGCCGAGCTTATCCATTCAACTTACACCAATTCATTTTATCTACCTCATTGGCGTTATTACCATTCTAACAACTATGATACTCAGGAAGGATACACCCATAGTTTGCGCCATTTTTATATTTGTATTGGGACTTGTAAGCAGCCATACATTAGTAGGGGGGATCCAATCTGTTTTTCATGCAGTTTTGTATGCTTCGAAGGAATTTATGGAAATCATCGCCACCATTGCGTTGGTAACCTCTTTGTCGAAATGCCTGTCGGATATGGGCAGTGACTATCTGATGATGCGCTCCATGTCTAAGGTGATGAAAAACACCTATATTTCTTGGTGGATTTTGGGGATTACCATGATGATTTTTTCCTTATTTTTGTGGCCTTCCCCAGCTGTTGCATTGGTGGGAGCAATTTTAGTTCCTTTGGCTGTGAAAAAAGGTTTGACGCCTCTGGCGGCAGCCATTGCTATGAACCTATTCGGGCACGGCATTGCCCTTAGCTCAGACATTGTAATTCAGGGTGCACCTTCCATTACTGCCTCCTCAGCGGGATTAGAGCCGCAAAACATTATGCAAAGCGGCATGCCGTTATTTCTTACCATGAGCATTGTAACCGTAGTTTCCGCATTTCTTTTAAACAAAAAAAGTATGGTACAAGATGGTGGGGGCACATTATACATGAACAGTAACGACGAAGTCCCTCTGCATAAGCCGTCAAAAGGGGCCGTTTTTATTGCTATTTTTACGCCTCTTGCCTTCGTGCTTGATATTATTCTTATGTTTGTGTATGACTTAAAGGGTGGAGATGCTACAAGCTTGGTTTCGGGTACAGCGATGCTGGTTATGATTATTGCTTCAATTGTTGGATTCAAACGTAAAAGCCTTGAAAAAGTTACCGATTACATTAAGGACGGTTTTTTATTTGCCATAAAAATATTTGCGCCTGTTATTGTAATCGGCGGCTTTTTCTTCTTAGGCGGCGAGGGGATTACCTATATTTTAGGGGAGCAATATCAAAGCGGCATTCTAAACGACTGGGCAATTTGGCTTGCAGGTGTAACGCCGTTAAATAAATATTTTGCAGTGTTCATTCAAATGGTAATTGGTGGGTTAACCGGTTTGGATGGCTCCGGTTTCTCAGGACTGCCCTTAGTTGGTGTATTGGCAAATACCTTTGGCACGGCAATCAATTGCTCTATTCCTATTTTGGCAACATTAGGCCAAATCACAGCGATTTTTGTGGGCGGTGGCACGATTGTTCCTTGGGGATTAATTCCCGTTGCGGCAATTTGCAATGTAAATCCTTTAGAATTGGCAAGAAAAAATCTGCTTCCTGTTGGGATTGGTTTTTTATGTACCTTTATTTTAGCTTGTATTTTAATTTAGCATTTGGGAGGCGATTTTTATGTGCGGCATTGCCGGATTTTTCAATGCAAAAAAAGATTATTTGGAGCAAAAAGCCTATTATACGAAAATACTGGAGGATATGTATACTGTGCAGCGCCACAGAGGCCCCGACGACTGTGGAACATTTTTATCCGCAAGCGTTGGATTTTCCCATGCAAGATTGTCTATTATCGACTTAAAAACAGGGCATCAGCCAATTACTAGAACCGTTGGAAACCAAACCTGGGCGATTGTTTATAACGGCGAGCTATATAATACCGATGAACTACGCAACGGTCTTATTGCAAAAGGCTGGTCATTTGAAACGAATTCTGATACAGAGGTCATTTTGGTAAGCTATATGGAGCATGGCGCAGAATTTGTAAAGCAGCTGAACGGAATCTTT
Source organism: Anaerotignum sp. (assembly GCA_028710085.1). GTDB lineage: Bacteria > Bacillota > Clostridia > Lachnospirales > Anaerotignaceae > Chakrabartyella. The sequence goes on along the minus strand of JAQUSU010000010.1, from coordinate 983 downwards.
GGATTTGCAATTTATGATCCTATAAAAAATATGCTGTTGCTTTACCGTGACCGTTCCGGTGTAAAGCCACTTTTTTATTCTGTTTTCGACAATGAAGTAGTGTTTTCCTCGGAAATTAAGGGGTTGTTTTCCTATCCTGGGATTGTTCCCCAGTTGGATCGGGAAGGGCTAAACGAAGTATTCAGTATTGGTCCGGCAAAAACTTACGGCAAAGGTGTTTTCAAAGGCATTGATGAGCTGCTTCCCGGTTATTACATGAGCTTTTCCCCTTTTGGAATACAATCAAGCTGTTATTGGAAGCTGGAAAGCCATGTCCATGAGGATGATTACAAAACAACCGTTGAAAAAACGAAGGAATTGCTCTTTGATTCCATCAAACGGCAAATGGTATCCCATGTGCCGATTTGTACTTTTTTATCCGGCGGGGTAGACAGTAGCATTGTTACAGCGGTATGTGCCGCTGAATTAGCGAAAAAGGGAGAGCAGCTCAACACTTTTTCCTTTGATTTTGTGGGAAATGAAAAATATTTTAAAGCCTCCTCCTTCCAGCCCTCTCAGGATAGGCCTTTTGTGGATATTATGGTGAAGCACTTAAACACCAACCATCGTTATTTGGAGTGCAGTATTCAAGATCAGACGGATTGCTTAAAAAATTCCGTGGACGCCAGAGATTTACCTGCTATGGCAGACATAGACTCATCGATCCTTTATTTCTGCTCGCAGGTGAAACAATATAATAAAGTTGCATTAACGGGAGAATGTGCGGATGAAATTTTTGGCGGCTACCCTTGGTTTCATAAAAAAGAGTGTTTTGACGCGAACACCTTCCCGTGGACAATGGATTTAGAGGCAAGAAAGGTTTTGCTGAAGGATGATTTTATTGAATACCTTGACATGGATGACTATGTTGCAAAAACCTATGCAAAGTCCGTCAGCGAAACACCAAGATTAGGGGAGGATACCCCGCAGGAGGCGCGCAGACG
>JAQUSU010000083.1 GCA_028710085.1 Anaerotignum sp. | reverse complement strand
GGCTTTTCACCCAGTAATTGTCCCGTAGGCTTTTCCATGTTTACCGCCAATGCCGGCAAGCTGTCTGTCAAAAGATTAATAAATAATAGCTGTACCGCGGTAAAGGGTAACGCCAAGCCAAACAAGGAGGTATACAATACCGTCAAAATCCCTGCAAGGTTTCCCGAAAGCAAAAATTGAATGGAATTTTTAATGTTTGCATATACATTTCTGCCGTTAGCAACTGCCTTCACAATGGTGGCAAAGTTGTCATCTGTTAAAATCATTGCCGCTGCATCCTTAGATACCTCGGTGCCCGTAATGCCCATGGCAATGCCAATATCCGCCTGCTTCAAGGCAGGAGCATCATTTACACCATCCCCCGTCATTGCAGCGATACAGCCGTTTTCCTGCCAAGCCCGCACAATGCGGATTTTATGCTCGGGCGAAACACGGGCATAGACGGAAATTTCCTTTGCCATAGCCCGCAGCTCCTCGTCACTGATATGCTCCAGCTCCGCACCCTCAAGGGCTTTATCGCCCTCTTTTAAAATGCCGATTTCCTTGGCAATGGCGGAGGCTGTCACCTTATGATCGCCTGTAATCATAACGGGACGAATGCCTGCCCGTAAACAGTCCGCAACAGCAGGGGCAGATTCCAAGCGGGGCGGATCCATCATGGCAATCAAGCCGATAAAGGTTAAGTTCTTTTCGTCCTCTAGGGTAAGTAATCTCTGTTCGCCGATTTCCTTTTTCGCAAAAGCTAATACACGCAGCCCGCGAGAGGAAAATGCTTCATTTTCAGCTAAAATTGCGTCCAATTCCTTTTTGGTCATTTCCCTTAATGCATCTTTTTCCACAGCCTCTTTGCATCTTGCTAACAAAACATCAGGCGCACCCTTTGTCATCATCATGTACTTTCCGTCGATTTGATGCAGCGTTGACATAAGCTTTCGGTCTGAATCAAAGGGCAGCTCACTCAAACGAGGATAGGTGCTTCGAATATCCCCTTCATGTCCCCCCGCTTTACGGCAAAAAGTCAATAGCGCAGTTTCCGTAGGGTCACCAATCATGGCTTCAGCACTGATTGCGCCGTCATTACAAAGCACCCCTGTTGTAATCAGCTGGGCATAAGGCTTTTTCATATATTCCACATCATCGGCATCGGTTGTGCCCTCCAAGGTAAACACCTTTTGCACCGTCATTTTGTTTTGGGTTAAGGTACCTGTTTTATCGGAACAGATCACAGAAACACAGCCAAGGCTTTCCACGGCATGAAGATTTTTAATAATGGCATTTTCCTTTGCCATTTTTTGCGTACCAATTGCCAAGCCAATGGTTACAATCGAACTTAACGCCTCGGGAATTGCCGCCACCGCCAAAGCCACGGCAAACATCAGTGCATCCGCCATAGGCTGGCCACGCCATACGCCAAGGCCAAAAACAACGGCGCAAATGCCCAGAATAATGATGGAAAGCTTCTTTGAAAAATCATCCAAGCTTCTTTGCAAGGGTGTTGCTTTTTCCTGAGCAGATTCCATTAAATTAGCAATCTTTCCAATTTCCGTATCCATCCCTGTGCCCGTTACCAAAACAACGGCACGGCCATAGGAAATCAGGGAGCCGCTAAAAACCATATTCAAGCGGTCGCCCAAGGGGAGCTCATCCTTTTCAATCAAATCCGCAGATTTATTCACGTTTTCCGATTCCCCTGTCAGGGCGCTTTCGTTCACCTGCAAGGAATGGTTTTCCAAAATCCGTCCATCCGCCGCCGCTACATCTCCCGCTTCCAAAAGCAAAATATCCCCGGGAACCAAGGTTACGGCAGGCACCTCCATTTTGTCTCCGCCCCGAATGACTCTGGCGTTGGGCGCAGACATGGCCTTCAAGCTGGCCAAGGATTTTTCTGCCTTAAAATGCTGCACGGTGCCTAAAATTGCGTTTATGATTAACACGGCAATAATAACAATTGTTCCCTCCATGCCGCCTGTGATTGCGGAAATGATTGCCGCTGCAATCAGGATTACCACCAAAAGATCCGCAAACTGCTCAATGAAAACCTGAGCCACGCCTTTTCGTTTTCCCTCTTTCAGCTTGTTCTCGCCATATTTTTCAAGTCGTTTTTCTGCCTCTTCCCCCAAGAGCCCATGCATGGAGGTTTCATATTCTGGCAGTAGCTCCTCTTTTTTCCGCTTCCAAAATTTATCCATTTTTATTCTCCTTCCAGTGCAAACAAAAAAGACCCTCATTGCACCATTCATGATTTTTCGGTACAATAAAAGTCTTGCTTCCTAGAATACAAGTATCCTTAGGGCAACGTCCGGGCGAAAGAGCCGTGATGACGAACGCTGGCGTCGCAAAAATGCGTAAGCTACTCCCTCTTATTTGTATGAATTTTATCATATCAAAGCTGAAAAATCAATATAAAATTTGTTTCGCCGAAAAATCTTCCGTTTTCAGTATTCCCAGTAACTTATTTATATAGTCCCCAGAAATAGTGATTTATTTTTTCATTCACAAGGAAAAAACGCAGCAATGGCAGAGCTGTGGCAATTTTCCGACACCATAAATGGAATTTTATACTAAATATGTTATCTCGCAGAAGAATTCCGCATTTTCCTTGTATAAATTTTAACATTTCCTCTTTTCATACAGGTATTTTTTTGCTATACTAAGTGAAAAATAGCCTCAAATATAAAGGAGGGATTGATATGATCCATAAAAAGCATACGATAACAGGGCTAAACGAAATGGTTTATATCCTGAGAGAATACAAAGACAAAAAGGATTGGCAGATTGATTTTTACAACATTTATGGTGCTTTACTGCTTTCTTTTGACAGCGACGCGGAAACCTTACAGCGTTTAGAAGATGAGGATGAAACCTATCGTATGGTCACCGAATGGATGGATGTTGCGCTTATGTTAGGGAAAGAGTATTAATCAGTTTTTAAAAACGAGGATTCTAACCTTATTCTTCATAAAGAATAAGCATGAAAAAGCCCCATGTTTTGCTAAAAATTCACCTAGCAATGGGGCCTTTTTTGTTTTGTATCGTTTCATCTTGCATACGAAAAGCAGCGCTGATTTATGGCTTATGCTCTAAACGCTTACAGTTTTTCAGTCATCCACTTTTGATTCTTAATAATTTATAACATTTTTTGGATTACGTTGACAAAATAATCCAAAAAGTTTAATATTTTTTTATCACACTTAGAGGAGGATATTAAATTTATGAACTCTTACATAGCAGTCATCAAAAAATATGCGGTTTTTACAGGTCGGGAAAGCAGAAAGAATTTTTGGTACTTTGCGCTATTTAATTTTATTATTGGCATCGTTTTAAGCATCTTGGATGCAATTTTCGGAACGCATGACTTACTTTTGGCTATTTATTCTCTAGCAATTATACTGCCCGGTATTGGTGTATCTATAAGAAGGCTGCATGATATTAATAAGTCTGGCTGGTGGTATTTTATTCCATTACTTCCCATTGCTGGCGGAATATGGCTGTTCATTTTGCTAGCAACCGCTGGAACACCAGGAGAAAATAAATATGGCGAGCCCGTTATAAACGAATTGTAAAACGAAATTATGTTAAACGGTTCTCTCCATGCTAGCAGCGCACAGGCTGCAACCATGGAGGAGCTGTTTCTTTTTTTATAAGCGACCGCTTTCTTGCGAAAAATAGAAAACTTAAATTTTTTTAAAATTCATTTTCAAAAAGCTGAAGGATGCGAAAGCATCTTTTTTTGTGAAAACTTTGCATATCTTTTTTAGAAAGAGAAACAATAGTACAAACTGCTATAAAAAAGGAGAGATTCTATGAAAGCATATGTAAATGAAAAATGCATTGGCTGCGGGCTGTGTGTCACCCTTTGCGGCGAAGTTTTTTCCATGGACGACAACGGTTTGGCAAAAGCCATTCCTGATAATGTTCCGCCTAGCACGGAGGCAATGGTCATTGAGTCAAAAACAAACTGTCCTGCCGTTGCCATTGAAACAACAGGGCACTAAAAAACAAAGAGGGAGGTATTCTGTTGAATCCCTCCCTCTTATATTGGCAATTTCCTTTGTTACTCTTATGTAAGTTTTAATTTAAAGATTTTCTGTGAAATAAAATGCAAATTAAGTGAAAAGCAAAACTGCCCGCAAGTATCCAAAGTAATATCCAAGCCCACTGAAAGCAAGTTGCAGCTATTTCCACAAATTCCAATTTATCCAGCGTAAATACGATAGGATAAATAATTTCGCAGATTACCCATAGGGCTAGCAAGCCTCCCCATACTCTGTAAAATACTTTTTTCGTTCGTACAAAAAAACGAAAAAGAAAACCCACTGCTAGATAAAATATTATACTCAACATAATATAGGGTGTATTGGGCAAATTCAAAAAATGAATAATTTCACTATAGAAAATATACGACATATAAAACCTCCTAATACTTGCAATTAAATCCTATATTTGTAATTTATTTTTATCTTAGCATGTCATACTGCCAATAGCAACCTCTTTATCCTTACAATTCTCTTTCAATCATCTTATAATTTGAAATAATAAAAACGGGGAGGTATTCAAGTTGAATTCCTTCCCGTTTTATATTGGTAAAGCAACACGCCTTATTTCACTGTTTCATAAACCGACACTGTAATATCTCCCTTTTCATCTTGGTAATAAAGCTCTGTGTCCTTTCCTGCTCCACTTTCATTTATACTTATTCTTTGAGTATCCTATTTCGTCCTTTTCAAATAATGCACCCACTCTAATAAAATCTTCTTCAGAACCATTCGCAGTTTCAAAGGAATGATAAATTCTCCCATTTTCATCCGAAGTTTCTTTCTCCTGGGAAACCAATGTCTAATTGTTCATTATTTCATTCATACCAACATTCTGTTCCGTTTTTTCTTCCTCGTTACTTTCCTCTTGTGAATCAACTTCCTGGGCAGCTGAAAATTCCTTCAAATACGCTTCAGCAGCCTCTTTATTCGCCTTATCCTTATTTAACGGAAAATCAAATAGAAGATTCATCCCTTCATAACCTTCATTTATAGAGATATTCCCAGTTTTCTCATCATACTGATAGGCATCTCGCTCATAAAAAGAGGAATTGCTGACACATAAATAGAGTGCATGATCGGCAAATAGCTGAATATTGTCACATTCAATCATCCGATACATAACGCCATCCTTAACGATTTCAAAATACCCTCCGTTCATTGTCATAATATTATACTGCTGCGGATTCAAGCCCTGAATTAATGGTGATATGAAAAATGGAACTTTTCCGTAATCATCCTCAGAGGTCTTAGGCATTGGAGTGCCATCCGTCTTAGAAATGGCAACAACTGCATAGGTGCGTTCTGATACAGCTTGACCATCAGCACAGAAATTAGTTAAATTCTCTCCTGATACCGCACCTAATAATTGCACTGTATATTCATCATAAGTTTTGGATTCGTCCATTAAAATTGCATCCTCGCCTTCAAAAGCGGCTGCAAGCTGTTGATCCCCATACTCAATTGCTACATCCTTTGGGGTTAAATACTTCCATGCTGCAAACGCAGAGCAACAAAACAATGCACAACAAATCGCTGCTACAATAGAAAATCTTCTTATTTTTCTTACATCCTTCATTTCATTTTCCCTCACTTTTTGTAAAATTTTTGTGTTTAATTTGTAATCAAATTCAAAATCTTTTGAAAGGGCATTTTTTAATAATTGATTTAATTCTTTATCTTCCATATCCTTTAACCTCCAAATATTTCTTAACCTCATTTCTTGCCTTATGAAGCCTGCTTTTTACAGTACCCACCGGCAGAAGTAGAATTCGGCTAATTTCTTTTAATGATAATTCGGCTGTATAATAAAGATACATTGGAATACGATATTCTTCCTTCAAGCCTCCAACCGCCTCGGTAACAATTTCCTGCCACTCTCTTTCTAACAATTCATCCTCAGGAGTTTGAACATGATCGCACTGTTTTTGATCATAAACAATCTCCTCCTGATAGCTTTCCATTGCTACAATTCTTTCTCGCCAGGCATATTTTCGTTTACGGTTCTTCCATAATTTCACTGCAATTGATAGCAGATAACTTTTTGGATTATTCCCTTTATCAATTCTATCGCATAGCTCTATGGCCTTTAAAAACGTATCCTGATAAAGTTCATCCGCTTCCTCTATATTTTTAGTTAGCTGCCTGCAAAAATTGTATATATGCTTGCCATGAACGTTAACCAGATCATTTACCTCTGAAACTTTCAATTTTAATTCCTCCACATGTGGTTTTTGCCCTTCACCTATATATGGTAATAACTTCCCAGATGGTTCACTAAAAAATATATTTATTTCCTTCCTAATCTAATGCTCTTGGAAAAGGGACAGGCATCCTCAGCATTTTTCATGGTTCATATGCATTCTGGGGCCTTAAACAAAAAAAGGACACCTGTAAAAACAGGTGCCACAATTCTTAACCAATTCTTATTTGTAATTTAAATTATTATCCTTCAACAATACATCATGGGCGCCGCCTTCCACCAAGCTTGTGGTAGAAATGACGGTCATCTTCGCCTTTTCTTGCAATTCAGGAATGGAGAGAACACCGCAGTTACACATGGTAGATTTTACCTTTTTCAAGGAAAGGCTCACATTGTCACGCAAGCTGCCTGCATAGGGCACATAGGAATCCACGCCTTCTTCAAAGGAGAGGGTTTCGTCGCCGCCCATATCGTATCTTTGCCAGTTTCTTGCACGGCCGGAGCCTTCGCCCCAGTATTCCTTCATATAGCTGCCGTTGATGTTCACTTTATTTGTGGGGCTTTCGTCAAAACGTGCAAAATATCTGCCCAGCATGATAAAATCCGCACCCATCGCCAACGCCAGTGTCATATGATAGTCATACACAATGCCGCCGTCGGAGCAAATGGGAATATAAATGCCCGTTTCCTCAAAATATTCATTTCTTGCTTCCGCAACCTCAATGACAGCGGAGGCCTGTCCACGGCCAATGCCCTTTTGCTCTCTGGTGATACAAATGGAACCGCCGCCGATACCAACCTTTACAAAGTCCGCGCCACATTCTGCCAAGAAACGGAACCCTTCCCTGTCTACCACGTTACCTGCGCCCACCTTCACGCTGTCGCCATAGTTCTTGCGTACCCATTCCAAGGTATCCCTTTGCCACTCAGAATAGCCTTCGGAGGAGTCGATGCAAAAAACATCCGCGCCAGCCTCAACCAAAGCAGGAATTCTTACCATATAATCTCTGGTGTTAATGCCCGCACCAATCACATATCTTTTCTGATTATCCAAAAGCTCGGCGGTATTTTCCTTATGGTTATCATAATCCTTACGGAACACCAAATACTGCAGCTTGCCATCCTTGTCCACAATGGGAAGCTGATTAATCTTGCTGTTCCAAATGACATTGTTTGCTTCCTTTAGGCTTGTGCCCGCAGGTGCCATAATCAATTGGTCTAAAGGTGTCATAAATTCACTTACCTTTGTATCTCTTTCCATTCGGCTGATTCTATAATCTCTGTTGGTAACCAAGCCCACCAATTTCCCTTGCGCCGTACCGTCTGTGGTAACTGCCACGGTGGAGTGGCCTGTTTTGCGCTTAAGGATTAAAACATCCTGGAGCGTATCATCAGGGCTGATGTTGGAATCGCTGATTACAAACCCCGCCTTATATGCCTTTGCACGGGCAACCATCGTTGCCTGACTTTCCACACTCTGAGAGCCATAAATAAAGGAAATGCCGCCTTCCTTTGCCAGAGCCACCGCCATTCTGTCGTCTGAAACCGCCTGCATCACTGCTGAGGTTAAGGGGATATTCATCTCCAAAGCCGGTTTTTCACCTTTTTTGAATTTCACAACGGGTGTTTTCAAGTTCACATTTTCAACTGTGCATTCCTTTGAAGAATAACCCGGCACCAGTAAAAATTCGCTAAAGGTTCTAGATGGTTCCGTAAAGTATCTCGCCATTTTTTTCTCTCCTCCTGATGAAAAATAGGGAGCGTATATTTGTACGCTCCAACTTTAAAGCTTTATTTTCATAAGATTTTAGCACTAAAAATCCCCCTGTACAAGGGGGACTTTATATTTTTTGTGTTTTTGTTGATTTCGTCGGTTTTTCCATGGTTTTTTGACAAATCCCTTAACGAATAGACAAAATTCGTCCTTCCCAAAAAGACATTTATCCGCGTGAAAAGTGCCGCTTCAAATATCCCAAGGTCATTCTGGCAACAATGCCAATCACCGCACCCGTTGTAACACCAAAAAATAACAAAAATGGCAAATAATACATCAGCCTTATGTTTTCCACCACCAGTGCAGCAACAAGAATTTGCCCAATATTATGAAAAACACCGCCGGCAACGCTCACCCCGATGATACTGAACTTCCCCGTTTTTTTCAACAGCACCATAATGCATAAGCTAAACAATGCTCCCGATAGGCTATAGAGCAAGCCTGCAAAGCCCGCAAACAGTAGCCCCGAAAGAAGCACCCTTACCACAGAAATAAAAAATGCCGCTCTTGCATCCATAAAATAAAGAACAATGACAACGACCACATTGGCAAGGCCCAGCTTCATTCCCGGCACTAAAAGAGGAATGGGAATCAGCAGCTCCACATAACCCATTAAAATTGCCAAGGCTGCAAACAAGCCATAGTACGCAACATTTTTCCTGTGCATTTATCCCACCACCGTATCATACTGGGTTTTCTCTTCCCCCACAATTTCGACCACCAATTTATGGGGCAGACAAACAATGGTTTCCCCTGTCAAATGGATCTTTTTATGCTGCACACAAATCTGATCTCGGCAATCCGCATCCTGAATGGAAACATATCCGTCTTGCACTTCAATTACATTATACCCATATTCCGTTTCAACTTTAAATAATGTATCCTCTGATAAAGGCAGCTCCGCCTTTACCTCTCCGTCTACGGTTACTCTTGCAAGGCCGCCCTTTTCCGCCTGCAGAAAGAAAAAAAGGGCAAAGCCTACGGCTACAAGAAGAAGAACCAGAATTAAAATTTTATCCGCTTTTTTCATACCCTTCCGCCTTTCTTCCCACATAGGAAAAAAAGGAAGCATTTGCTTCCTTTTTTTATGTAATAGGATTTATTTATAAAAAAAATCTTGTTGAATGCCCAGAACCGGAATCGAACCAGTGACACGAGGATTTTCAGTCCTCTGCTCTACCGACTGAGCTATCTGGGCGCATTTTTTCTGACGCCATATTATTATAATCAATATAAAATGAAATGTCAACAATTATTTTCATTTTTCGC